>JACQVB010000233.1 GCA_016209985.1 Gemmatimonadota bacterium
AGCCAGTCGATGGTGTCGTACGCGTCAGGCCCCGATCCGCCGAGGTAGGTGTAGACGCCCTCGGAGAAGTAACGGCCGCGCGCGTTCACGTACGCGAGGGCGTAGCCGTTCTCCATGAACTTCTGATTTTCTGCCGACACCGGGTTGATGAGGTAGGGAAAGAACGTCAGGATCACCGGCAGGTTCTGCCGCGGTTTGTTCTTGGGAAAGAACAGCGAGCCATTCAATCGCTTGCCGTCGCGCATGGGGATCCGCACCATGTCTTCCCGGTCGACCTGAGTGGCGAAGTATTGCGCCTGCGGGTTGGGTGCCTGCGCCGCCTGCGCGTGAGCCGGCTGAATGGTGACGCCGGGCGCAAGGAAAGCGGTGCCGAGCAGGGCGGGGAGTGCGGTGCTGATGAAGAGATGAGTACGAATGCGGTAGGCGCTCATGGATTCTCCCTAAAGAGCGAGCTTGATCAGGGGCGGATGGAAAGATCGTATCCGGGTACTGAACGGAGCGCAACGGGAAGGGGTAAGCCGCCTTTAACGGGGCACCTGGGGGAGCAGATGGCTCGAGTTCCCACATTGACGAGGCCACTGACCGGTCGCACCTTCTTCCGATGATCCGATCGTTCCTGTGTCCGCTCGCCCTCGGCTGCTTGTGCGTCGCGGCCCAAGCCCAGGCGCCCGCCGCCGCTGCAGCGCCGCAGGGCCTCAAACCCTGGCACACGGGCGCCGACGGTGTCGCCAGGATGTACCTCGCCGGTGACACCGCGTCTCCCACCGGCCTCGTCGCTCTCCGGGTGCGCTTCCCGGCCAAGGGCGCCAACGACAGCGCGGGAGCCAGGGTCCACGCGCATCTCGCGTCGGCGCACATCACCGTTCTCAAGGGCACGATGGTGGTTGGATTTGGCGACCAGGTGGATTACGGCAAGGTCACGGAGTATGGGCCGGGAAGCTTCATCGTGATTCCGTCGGGCGAGCCGCACTACGAGTGGTATCGGGGCGAGGTGGAGATCCACCTCGAGGCGGTGGGGCCGCTCAAGCGGGTGGAGCTGGACAGAGGAAAGCCGCACATCGCGGCCGCAGGCCGGCCCACATCGACACCCGGTACCCCCGCCGCCGATGCTGCGGCCAATGGATTGAAGGAATGGAAGACCCTGCCCAATGGGGGCCAGATGATGCGCCTCGCAGGCGGCGATCCGCCCAACACCACCGAGCTGGTCGCGTTCCGGATCCGCTACCCCTTGAGCGTCATGCGCGACAGCACGCGGATCTACCATTTCCACTATGGCACCGAGCATGTCCTCATTCTCCGCGGCTCGCTGATCGTGGGAACGGGGAATCGCGTGGACTACTCCCAAGCGGTGGAGTACGGGCCGGGGAGCTTCATCGAGATTCCGGCCGGCACGCCGCACTTCGAGTGGTCGCGCGGGGACCTCGAGGCGCAGATCGAGACGATCGGCTCGCTCCGGGCCGTCGACCTCGACCCGAAGACCGGAGAGCCGCGCTAGCGTCCAGGCGCGGCCTTCCTACCACCAGACTTTTCGCGGCCCCCGGTAGAACTGATCGTAGCGGTAGGGGAAGCTCCTCAGAGCCGAGATCGTGACGGCGGCGCTCAAGCCACCCATCGAGTTGTACCAGCCCCTGGTAGGATAGCCATAGGCTAGCGGATAGTAGCTCCTCCCCGACTGTGCTGTCCGCGTGACGCCTCGCGCCGAACTGGCTGGCGGAGCGCCTTCGGCGTTCACCTCGCACGCCTTCGCCACCCGCATCTTGATGAGGAGCGCGCATCGCGGATCTGCCTTCACGCGGCCGGCGCGAGCCGCCGGCGCATCGGGGCGCGGCTGTACGGCGGGGATGGCCGGCGGATTGAGTAGCGCGAGCAGGAGCGAGATCACCATCGGGACTCCCTGTGGCTGTCACCTATAAGTATACCCGCCTGGGCGAGGTGGCCACCCGCGGACCCCGGATTACTATGCAAGCGTGGAGCGAATCACCTGATGAGGGGAACAGCTACGACGCGCACCGCCGATGTCGTCATCATCGGCGGCGGCATCATGGGTGCGAGCATCGCGTACCATGTCGCCAGGCGGCGCGCCGGACGGGTCATGCTGCTGGAACGGGCCGACATGTTCGGCACCGGGTCGACCGGTGCCAACGCCGGCGGGATGCGGCACCAGTTCTCCACCGCAGTCAACATCGAGCTGTCTCGCCTGAGCATCGCGATGATGGAGCGTTTCCCCGAAGAAATGCATCAGGAGGTCGATCTCAACTTCTGCGGTTACCTGTTCCTGTTGGATAACGAGGCCGATATGGCCGTGTTCCGCCGGAACGTGGCATTGCAGCATCGCCTGGGCGTGCCGACTCGTTTGCTGAACCCTGACGACATCCGGGAGCTGGCTCCCCTGTTTCGGCTGGACGACATTGTGGGCGGTACGTTCTACGATCGGGACGGGCTGGCCGATCCCAGCGGCGCATTGCAGGGCTACCTGGCCCAGGCTCGCGCGTTGGGCGCCGAACTGCGGACCGGCGAGCCGGTGACCGCGATTCGAAGCGTGGCCGGCCGGGTGACCGGGGTATCGACATCGGCGGGTGAGATCGACGCGCCGGTGGTGGTCATCGCGGCGGGGCCGTGGTCGGGCGAGGTGGGGAAGCTCGCCGGCATCGACCTTCCCGTTCAGCCGGTTCGGCGTCAGATCGCGGTGACTCGACCGATTCCCGGCATCGATCGGTCCTTTCCGTTCACGATCGATTTCACCCGGTCGCTGTACTTTCATTATGAGAGCGGCGGGATACTCACCGGCATGTCTGATCCTGACCAGCCGCCCGGGTTCGACACGTCGGTGGACCCTGACTGGCGCCTGGCCCATATCGAGCAGGCGGTGAACCGTCTTCCTTTATTGGAGACGGCAGAGATCCTGACTGAGTGGGCGGGATTGTATGAGGTGACGCCGGACGATCAGCCCATCCTCGGGCGATTACCCCAGTTGGATGGGTTGTTTGCGTGTACCGGGTTCAGCGGGCACGGATTCATGCAGGGGCCGGCCAGCGGCCTGGTGATCGCGGAAGAGATCGTCGACGGCCGTGCCCACACGATAGACATCGATCCACTGCGGTGGGACCGGTTCGAAAAGCACGCGGCGGTGGCCGAGTACAACGTGATCTAGCGTTCCTGCCTCCTGTCATGGCGGTGCAAGCATGTCGCCGCAACTCGCGGCAGGGTTCCTGCGACTTTCTGGAGCGATGTAGAGAACGCTCCGCTCGCTCCGACTTCTCTATGCAAGCGCCAACAACGACGCCAGACCTGAGAGAATAGGAGCGTTCAGCATGGCCGCGAACACGCTGGCTCTGCCGCAAGTAGTATCCCGGGAAGAGTGGGTCGCCGTCCGTACGGCGTTGCTCACCAAGGAGAAGGAGTTGACCCGTGCGCGTGACGTCTTGAATGCCCAACGCCGCCGACTCCCGATGGTCGAGATCGAGAAGGACTACACCTTCGAAGGTCCAGCCGGGTCGGCGCGTTTGCCGGATCTGTTCGAGGGGCGGCGCCAACTCATTGTCTACCACTTCATGTTCGACCCGAGCTGGGACCAGGGGTGCCCGAGCTGCTCGTTCTTGGTCGACAACATCGGTCACCTCGCCCATCTGCACGCCCGCAACACCACGCTCGTCCTGGTGTCCCGAGCGCCGCTTGCCAAGATCGAGCCGTACAAGGCGCGCATGGGATGGGCACTGCCCTGGTTCTCGTCACATCGCAGTGATTTCAACTACGACTTTCACGCCACGTTTGACAAAGCCGTGACGCCCGCGGAGTACAACTACCGGGACGCGAGCGGATACCAGGGCGAGGGTCACGGCGTGAGCGTTTTCCTGCGTGACGGAGACCGCGTCTTTCATACATACTCTGCATACGGACGCGGCACCGAAGCGCTCCTTGGCACCTACCACTACCTCGATTGGACGCCGTTTGGCCGCCAGGAGGATTGGGAGGACTCGCCCGAGGGGTGGCCGCAAACCCCGACCTACCGCTGGCTCCGCCAGCACGACAGATACGACGGATAAAGGAGGGAACCTATGTGTCCCGCATGCATTGCGATCCTGGCACTGGCGGCCGCAGGCGCGACCTCGACGGGCGGTCTGGCCGCACTCGTCGCGAAGCAGCGTCGTGCCGACCGCGTCCTCGAGACCGCTCCGGGCCAGACCCGAGGGGAGAACGAACCATGAAGTACATGCTGATGATGCACGCGCCGCACGGGACGGGTGATTGGCAGTCATTCAACTGGTCCCCGGAGGACCTCCAGGCGCACTACGGCTACTGGCATCGCCTCAACAAGGAGCTGTCTGAGTCCGGCGAGCTGGTGGGTGTTGAAGGATTGGCTGCGCCCGGCGAAGCAAAGGTGGTGCGCGCGGGAAAGAACGGCGTGCCGGCGGTAACCGACGGACCGTTCCCGGAGGCGAAGGAATTCCTCGCCGGCTACTGGATCGTCGAGGTCGACCGGCCGGAACGAGCGTACGAGATCGCGGCCAAGGCCTCGGCGGCACCGGGACCGGGTGGGGCCCCGCTCATCCTTCCGATCGAGGTGCGCCGGGTGATGATGAGCGTCCCCCCAGGGGACATGTGACGTCGGAGTCCTGGGACTCCACGTTCGGGCACCTGCTGCGCGAGCTGGCGCCGCAGGTGCTCGGCGCCGTGGCGCGCCGTCAGGGAGACTTCGCCGCCGCCGAGGACGCGGTGCAGGAGGCGCTGATAGCGGCGGCGACGCATTGGCCGGTGGAGGGCATTCCCGACAACCCGCGCGGCTGGCTCTATCAGGTCGCCCTCCGGCGACTGACGGACTTCGTTCGGGGTGAACTGGCGAGGCGTCGTCGCGAGGACGCCGTGGCGACCCAACTGTTGGCCGACGAGACATGCGCGCCGCCTCTCG
This sequence comes from Gemmatimonadota bacterium, assembly GCA_016209985.1. Lineage (GTDB taxonomy): Bacteria > Gemmatimonadota > Gemmatimonadetes > Gemmatimonadales > GWC2-71-9 > SHZT01. The sequence continues at coordinate 4,907 of JACQVB010000233.1, forward strand.
ACGAGGACATCGGGGTCGATCGGGACGACACGCTCGTCCTGCTCTTCATGTGTTGTCATCCCGCGCTGACGCCACCATCGGCGATTGCGCTCACGCTCCGCGCCGTGGGCGGCCTGACCACCGCGGAGATCGCCAACGCGTTTCTCGTCCCGGAGGCGACGATGGCCCAGCGCATCAGCCGGGCCAAGCAGAGCATCAAGGCCTCCACGGTCCCGTTCAGCATACCCACCGAAGGGGAGCGTGCGGCGCGACTGAGCGCCGTGCTGCACGTGCTATACCTGATCTTCAGCGAGGGGTATGCCAGCAGCATCGGTCCCGATCTGCATCGCACCGATCTGTCGAAGGAAGCGATCCGGTTGACCCGGGCGGTGCACGGTCTGCTCCCGAAGGATGGGGAAGTCGCGGGGCTGCTCGCGCTCATGCTGCTCACCGATGCGCGCCGCGCCGCACGGACCGGCGCCAGTGGTGCGCTGATCCCGCTCGACGAGCAGGATCGCACGCTGTGGGACGGGCGATTGATCGTCGAGGGGATCGCGCTCATCTGGGAGACACTCTCCCGGGGATCGATCGGCTCGTATCAGCTGCAGGCCGCGGTCGCGGCCGTTCACGACGAAGCCGCACGCGCCGAGGACACCGACTGGCCGCAAATCTTCGCGTTGTATGGCTTACTGAAGCGGATGTCTGACAATCCGATGGTGGCGCTTAACCATGCGATTGCCGCCGCGATGGTGCAGGGTCCGGAGGCGGGGCTCGAGCTGTTGAAAGTGCTGGACACCGATGGGCGCATGGCCAGGCACTACCGCCTCGATGCCGTGCGCGCGCATCTGCTCGAGATGGCCGGTGACCACGAGCACGCCATTGTGCACTACCGAGCCGCGGCGGAACGAACGGCGAGCATCCCGGAGCGGAACTATCTCACCACCAAGGCTGCTCGACTCACCACCGAGCAGCGCGGGAAGGATCCTGGCTCGTAAGCGCCGGTCTGAAATTGAAAGCGAGCAGGCTCAGGGTCGGCTCGGCGGTTTGCCAGCCAAGTCGCAAGCCTTTACTGCACCGCTTCATAGGAACTTCAGCCGGCGTTCACGGCCTGCTGCCCAACCTTGGTCGAAGCGACTGCGCCGCCCTCTTCCTCCGGAGTCTGAACGTGAAACACCAGGCCGCCATCCTCTTGCTCTGGGTCATCGCAATCGTCACCACGTTCTTTGTCGTCGGTGAAATGCGCGCGCTCACGACGCTGGGCCCCGTTTACGCGGTGTGCATGATCGGGTCGGTCATCACGGTGCGGGCGGCGACGCGGAAGGCGATCTGACCGGCTCGCTACGGCACCAGCTCCCGAATCACCCCGTCGGCCTTGTTGAGGAGGAACACCCGGCCGTCCGGGCCGGTCCCGAACCGCAGGTCGGCGCGGCCGGCCGGGCTCCGCCCCTGCCCGGCGTTCGTCTCCCGGATCACCTGCAGGATAGTCATCGGCTCGCCCCTCCCGCGGGCGAGCAGGACCCGCCGGAAGGTGGTGCCGCCCGAAGGCAGCTGATCGGCGTCGAAGGCGAAGATCTCGCCGCTGGGAAAGTCGCCGAACAGCACCAGGTTCCGGAGCGCGGCGATGGGCCCGCTCCGGTACACCACCACTCCGGTGACGGCCACGTTGCCCAGGAATAGGGAATCGGTGTGGTCGTACTCCACCACGGGGAAGGCCACCTGCGAATCGCCGCGCGGGTTTTCCCGGCTCACCACGCCCCGGGATACAAAGCGGTAGCTCCCTTCCCACACGCTCCACCCCAGGTTGCCACCCGGCTTGACCAGCGACACTTCCTCCACCACACCCTGGCCGATATCCGCCAAGAACAGGTTGCCGTTCACCGGGTCCCAGCCGAAGCGCTGCGGGTTCCGCATTCCGTAGGCGTAGATCTCGCCCAAGGCGCCGGATTGCGCGCGGCTCACGAAAGGATTGTACGCCGGGATGCCATACTTGCCGTTGGCGGAATTGGTGCCCAGCGGGTCGATCCTCAGGATCTTTCCGAAGATGGAGCCCAGGTTCTGGGCCAGCCGCAGCGGATCGCCACCGCTGCCGCCGTCGGCCGCTCCCACGTACAACAGCCCCCAGTCGGGGTGGCCCGGGCGCGCCAGCGGGTTGAAGGCGATCAGGCCGCCGTTGTGGTTGGCAAAGGGCTGCTCCAGCCGCAGGATCTCGCGAGGCGCGCCTCCGTCATAGGCGGCGGCCGCCGCGTTCCGGGCCCGCCACTCCAGCAGCACCGTATGATGGGTCGCGTTCCCGCCGCCGGGGCGGAAATCGGGAGCCGCGTTGGTGACGCGCACGTCAGACCAGGTGTAGAAGCGGCCGTAGCCCGGCGTGCCCGACTGGCCGAACTGCGGATGGAAGGCGAAGCTCTGCACGCCCCGCTCCCGCCCGGCCGCCTCGACCGGGACGTTCCACTCGGCCGCCCTGAGGTCGAGGTACGGTGTCACCCGGCGGCCGTCGTAGCTCACGCTGTAGAGCGGTCCCCGCATGTCGTTGACGAACAGTCGCCGCGTACCGGGCTCGTCTACCAGCAGCATCATCCGGGCCGGCAGGCTGTCGGCGTCGGGGACCCGAGCGAACTCGGAGAAGCGCACCACGATCCGGCCCCGTTCCCCATCAAGCGGAGGGAACGGATCACCGGTCTGCTGCGCCTGCGCCGGCGCAGCGAGGAGGAATACCAGGGGAACGAGTGAGACCAGGGCAGAGCGTTTCACGGGGCGGCCGCTTTCGGAGTCTGGCACCAGAGGCTACCTGTTCGCAGCGGGGCAGGCAACTGGTTCACCGGGGCTGAAGCTGCAGCGCCGATAGTACCGGGTTTCGCATCGACGGTGCGGCGACCCGTTCCCTGATCCAGTACCTGGACGCGAACCACTTTCGCTGGCTGCTGTCAGTTCCCAACGGTAGCGGCTGGGTCCAGGTCCTCGAAGTGGTATACAGCCGTCAGGCGCGCTGACCATCGGTGACGCCAAGGGACGCCGGAGTTTAACTCAGCCTCAGCCGTCAGAACAAACCCTTGTCGCTTCAGCGACAGATAGCCGTGCCCACACGATAGCCATCGATCCACTGCGGTGGGACCGGTTCGAAAAGCACGCGGCGGTGGCCGAGTACAACGTGATTTAGCGGGACCGGGGCGGGTAAAATCTTCCTCAAGGAACCCGGGCGTACAGAAACTGGTCCACCACCCGGCCGTCCTTGATCGCGCTGCGCCGCATCCGGCCTTCGAGCTGGTAGCCGGCTTTCTCCAGCACTCGGCAGGACCCGAGATTCCATTCATAAGGAACCGCGTAGACCCGCGTGAGCTGATGCTGATCGATGGCGTAGCTGGTCACCGCCCGCACGGCTTCCGTGGTGATGCCGCGTCCCCAGAACGGCTCGCCCAGCCAATATCCCAGCTCGGCCGAGACGCGCTCGACATCCTGGTGCAGCCTGAAGCCGATCCCGCCGACGGCGTGGCTATCCAGGGCAATGGCGAAAAAGGTTTCCGGGCGCATGGCGAGTGAGCGCTCGATGAAGGCGCGCGCGTCCTCTTTCCCGTACGGGTAGGGGAACGCGTCGCGCAGACCGAGCCAGATCTTCCGGTTGTTGGCGTGTGTCGCCAGGCTGTCGATGTCGTCGGTGCGGTAGGAGCGCACGACGCCCAGGGGCAGGTCGAGTTGCACGGGATATAGATCGGGAGAGGGGCGGCAGGACGCAATCGCCTGGCTTGACCACGGGCTCCCTCGCCTCTAGCATCGACTGTTCCGAGGAGACGACCAACCTGCGGCACGGAGGCGCAACCATGACTCGACGCTGCGTCCTGCTGGCGACGCTTATGATGTTCCCGACCGGCGCTTTTTCCCAGCAGCGGTGGACGCCCCCGGATTCCGCGCTGCTCGCCAGGGCCAGGGCGCTGCTGGAACAGGTGCCCTTCGTCGATGGCCACAACGACCTCCTGGATTACGTCCAGGAGAACCTGGGCAGCGATCTCTCCCGGGTCGATCTGTCGAAGCGCCAACCGGGGTTTCCGGCCGACATTCCGGCCCTGCGGGAGGGGCGGGTCGGAGTGCAGTTCTGGTCGGCGTATGTGTCGGCCGACTCGATCCGCACCGGTGGCGCGTTGCGCCAGGCGCTGCGCTCCATCGACCAGGTGCAGCAGCTGATCGAGGCCTACCCGGAGTTCGAGTTCGCCCGCACGGTGGACGACATCGAGCGAATCCATCGGAGCGGCAAGATCGCCTCGCTGATCGGGTTCGAAGGGGGGCACGGGATCGACAACACCCTCTCCGCGCTGCGCATCTTTTACCGTCTTGGCGTGCGGTACATGACCCTGACGCATTTCCTGACGATCGACTGGGCCGATGCCGCGACGGATTATCCTCGCCATCACGGGCTCACCGACTTCGGCCGGGAGGTGGTGCGGGAGATGAACCGCCTGGGGATGATGGTGGACCTCGCCCACGTGAGTGCCGAAACCATGCGGGACGCGATCAAGACGAGCCAGGCCCCGCTGATCTTTTCGCATTCCGGCTCGCAGGCCATCAACAGCCATCCCCGGAACGTGCCGGATGACGTCCTGCGGATGCTGGCGAAGAACCGCGGGGTGATCATGGTGGACTTCATTGCGGCGTACACGCCGCCTAACGCGCCGGCCTGGGCCTCGGCGCGCGACTCGGTGCTCCGGCAGGCGCATGCCGAGCTGGCGTCGGACAGCGCCATCGCCGCCCGGGTCGCCAACTGGGAGCGCCGCAATCCCGAACCCCGCGGGACGGTGGCCGATGTGGCCGATCACATCGATCACATCCGCCAGGTGGCCGGAATTGACTATATCGGCATCGGCTCCGACTTCTACACCCCCGCCCCCATCGCGATGGCTGTGGGGCTGGAAGATCCCAGCAAGTTCCCCAACCTTTTCGCCGAGCTCATCCGCCGAGGCTACAAGGATGACGACTTGAAGAAGATCGCGGGCCTCAACTTCCTCCGTGCCATGCGCGAGGCGGAGCGGGTGGCGGCGAAACTCCAGGGGACCGAGCGCCTGAAGTCGGAGTAGTGAAAACGGCAGACGTCGTCATCGCGGGCTTACCACCGCACCCCCAGATTCAGCCCAATCGTGACGAACGCCGGATTCGTGTCTCGCCTAACCTCGGCCCCGATGGCGAGCGGCAGTTTTGGTGGCGCCAGATCCACCCCGATGCCGAAACCGCCACCAAAACCCAGCGCCCAATCGATCCAGGGAGCGACCGTCGTTCTCACGATTAGAGAACCAGAAGGGCCCAACGTCGCAGGGGGGCAGGACGGGCAGGGTTCCGACTCCGTGAAGTGGGTCCGCCGGGGACGGAAGCCAACGCTTGCCAGCGCGTACGGCTGGATCCATCCGCCGAAGGGGCGAATTCGCGCCGCGGCGGCCGCCGTCATGACGCTGGTATTGCCGAGGTCGAGCCGGGGGCTGGGCGAGTAATCGGTCGGCGGCGCCTTCGCATAATAATTGGTGACGATACGGGACCCGATCCGCTGGTACGACACTTCCGGGCCGATCGCAAAGAACCGAAACGGGAACCACAACCCCAGGCGTCCGCCGCGTAGCCCGCCACGGGGGTCCGCGTCGGCGACGGACGCGCGGGTGGTGGCATAGTGGAGCATGATCCGGCGCCAGTGTGGTCGCGGAGTCCGCGCGGCGGCCGGGAAGACGAGCGTCCAATGCCGCACCAGGGAGCCCGCGGCCGCTCCGACCCCAGCGCCAACGGCTGCGCCAAGGGATCCGGCCACGGCGCCGGCCGCGACGGCCAGAGCCGATCCGTCCGCGCTACAGTCGGGCGGGTCGTCGCACAACGTCTCGGATATCCCTGCCGCGAGAAAGCCGATGAAGAGGGCGCTGGGGATGCCGGCGGACGGCGCGCCAATCAGCACGCCTTTCTTCGCGGACCCTCCGCGAACCCAGAGCGAGTCGATGGCGGTCACCTGGCGCCGTTCTCCCGGCTCCGAAAGGGACAGCTCCGATGCGGTGATCCCCTCGTATCGTCCTTGAACGACGGTTCCGGATCGGTCCCGTATCCGGATCTGCGTCCCGATCCGGAGTGACGCCACCGTCTCGCGTATCCCGTGTCCGGGGGCCTCTTGCTGCGCCTCTCCTGGGGCCGTGCCCCACAAGAACAACAAGACGCCCGGCATCCAGTATCTCATGAGCGGTGGCTCGGTCGGAGTTCCCGGAAATACCTCCCGCGCCTATCAAGCGCCAGTCAAGTCGAAGGTTGTGATACCGAAAGACAGGGTAGGGCGGCAAGAAGGCGGCTGGGTTGTTACCTCAGGCAACAGTTCCGACCGGCTTGCTCCCGAGGCGGACAAGTACCAAGTTCTCAGACCGGCGTCGGACCGGGAAACCGACATCAGATGAAAAGAGCAGACGTCGTCATCGCCGGCGCGGGCATTGCCGGAATCGCCATCGCCCACCGGCTGGCCGAGCATCACGGGATTACCGACATCGTCCTGGTGGATCCGCGGCCGCCGCTCACCTTCACCAGCGACAAGACCGGCGCTAATTACCGGGATTGGTGGCCCGTTCGACCGCTGGTGGAGCTGACGCGCCGCAGCATTCAACTTATGAGCGAGATGCTGGACTCAGGAGCGGCATTCACGGTGAATCGCCGCGGCTACCTCTATGTGTCGACTCGCCGTGAGTTTCGCGACACGCTGCCCGGGCTGCTGGCGCCGTACGCCCAGGCGGGTGCCGGGCCGTTACGGATGCACGAGCCATCGGGCACGACCAACTACGAGCCCGCATCGCCGACCGGCAGGGCGGGGGCCGAGGGCGCCGATGTGCTCGATCCCGAGATCATCCGCCGTACTTTCCCCCACTTCTCGCCGAGCGTCACGGGAGCCATTCACGCCCGCAACGCCGGTACCCTAGACACCGTAGCCCTCGGCCAGTACCTGCTGGCGGCCGCCATGCGCCACGGTGTTCGGCTGGTGCGCGGGGAAGTGACCCGGATCGACGTGACCGGCAGCCGGATCAGGAAGATCGGGATTGTGGCCGAGGATGGATCATCCGAAATCGCGACCCGTCACTTTGTGAACGCTGCGGGCCCCTTTGCCGGCCGGGTCGCCCGGCTCATGAACGTCACGCTGCCGGTGATCAACGTGCGGCAGCAGAAAGTCGCCATCCCCGACCCACTGGGCGCGGTTCCGCCGGATGCGCCGTTCACCATAAGCCTCGATCCGCAGGGATCGCTGCCTGCGGGTCTGCACATCAAGCCGGGCACATCGGGCGGCCGAGCGGTGATCAAGCTGGGATGCGCATTCAATAAGGAGCCGGAAGAGCCGGACTGGGAGCCGCGCGTCACGACTGAGTTCCCCGGTCTCGTGCTCCGTGCGGCAGCGGAACTGATTCCGGCGCTCGAGTCCCACCTGGACCGACCGCCGGCGCCGGTCGCGCACGAGGCCGGCTACTACACCAGGACGCCGGACGAGCTGCCGCTCATCGGCCCGCTGGGAGTGGACGGCGCCTATATCGTGGGGGGCCTGGCCGGATTTGGCGCCATGGTGGCGTGTGCGGCGGCCGAGATCGCGGCCTCATGGATCGCGGGGACGGCGAGGCCGGCATGGACGAAGAGCTTCGAGCCGGGTCGCTTCACTGCTCCGGGCCACGGGCAGGCCATCGTCACCGAAGAGAGGCTGAGCGGAGCACTGTGATGCCGTCCATAACCATCGGCTGGCTCCACGTTACCAGCGGTGAGCGCCGAGCCATTGGGCGGCTCGGCTGGGCCGGCCTCCCAGGAAGCAATGGAAACAGCGGCCAGAAGCGCGATCGTCGGGCCGCCGAACGTTGACAAACGAATCGTCATATACGAGGGCAAATCATACGCGATGTTTGCCCGTTCCGATGTCGCACACGCGCGGACATCAGGGTCGTCTTCTCCGACGGTTGCTCGTCGGGTCCCGTCAACTGTAGAAGCAACAAGGGCCAGACTTCCCGGGACCCCCCTGAGCCGAAACCGCATCGCAGCGAGCGACTCAGCCCTTCGACTGGTCTCCGCTTATCCCCTCCAGCGCCCGCTCCACCTCGGCCTGCCCTTCCAGCAGCCGCTCGATATCGATCGCAATCTCCCCGGCCCTGGAGAGGTTCTCCGTAATCCCTTCCACCGCCCCGCTACCGGCATGCATGCGCAGCAGATCCAGCCGAATGGTCTCGAGCGACGTCACCGCGTCCTGCAGCCTGGCCTGGGCCGCAGCGCGCGCCCGTTCCAGGTCCTCCGCCACATGGTCTCGCTGCTCGTTCAGAGCCGGCGCGGCGGCGCCGGCGCGGCCGTCGGCTGCGAGGTCGCCCAGCAGACCGTTCAACTCCTCCACCCGCTGCCGCATCGCTTGCGCGTCCTGCTCCAGCCGCCCTACGACCGCGGGCAGCTCGTTCAACTCCTCCCGGACGCCCTTGGGCAGCTCGCCAAACAAGCGCTCCACGGCCATTCCGATCGCCATTTCCGTGGGTCGATAGCCGGTCGTAGGAGCGGGTAGCCCCTTGAGCCCGAAACCCGCCGCGTTGAACAGCCATTTGCCCACCCGGCTTTCCCAGAATCTCATCCAGCCCTTATCGCTAAGCTCGGGCCGCCGGCTACCCCGCAGGGCGGCGAGCGGGAGGCCCACCAGCGTTGACAGTATTGCTCCACCAAATGTCAGTAGGGCGACGCCGTCCGCCACCACGCCCGGAAGCGCGCTCAAATCGAAGAGGAATGCGAGGCCGGTTCCCAGCCCGGTGGCCCCCAGCCCGCCATACAACAGCCCGGATGCCAGGCGATCCACCCAGGTGCGCTTCTCACCCAGCTCGAACGCCAGCTCTTCCCGCTGGGCGTGGAGATCGTCCTTGAACGCGAGGAGCAGCTCCCGCTGGCCATATCCCGACCGCAGCAGGTTGCGCGCCATCCGCAATAACATCGCAGGAGGCACGGACCCCATCGCCACCCCCGTGAGCGCCATGAGCAAACTCGCTACCATCGGCTTGCCGTTGATCACGAATATCACCGAAGCGACTAGACACCACGCCGTGAATATCCCCCAGATCACGAGACCGCGGACCTGCTCCCGGTTCTGCTTGATGAACACCCGGAGCGCGAGCGGAATCTCGCGGCGCAAGGCGAGCGACCGGCTCAGAGCCGCGGCCAGGTCCTCGCCGTTGGCGAACCGGTCCGCGGGTTTCTTGGCAAGGCAGCGATCGACCGCCTGGGCCAACTGCTTCGGCACTTCCGGAGCGACGCTCGCCACTCGCGGCGCCGCCTGGGTGATGTGCTTGGCGAGGATCGCTGTGACGCTCTCGGCCTCGAAGGGAAGCCGGCCCGTCAGTATGTAGAATCCCACCACGCCCAGCGAATAGATGTCGCTCCGCTCGTCCACCGGCTCGCCGCTCGCCTGCTCGGGACTCATGAATTCGGCCGTCCCCAGCAGCTCGCCCCGGCCGGTGAGCCCGGGACCCGCGCTGACCTGCGCGATCCCGAAATCCGTCACCAGCGCGCGTCCGCTCCCTTCCTCCAGCAGGATGTTGTCGGCCTTGACGTCCCGGTGGACTACGCCCTGCGCGTGGGCGTAAGCCAAGGCCCAGGCGACCTCCCGGATGATGCGGGCAGCCTCGGCCGCCGGAAGAGGCCCTCGCCGCCTTATCGCCGCGCCGAGCGACTCGCCTTCGACATAGGCCATGGTGAAGAACACGAAATTGCCGACCTGCTCCACCGTGTGGATCGGCACGATGTTGGGCTGGGAGAGCCTCGCCGCCGTGCGCGCCTCGCGCATGAACCGTTCGCGCAACGCCGGCTCGGCGGCGAGAAGCGGGGGCAACAGCTTGAGCGCCACGGGACGGTCCAGCGCGACCTCGTGGGCGAGATAGACGATACCCATCCCGCCCCGGCCAAGCTCCCGCTGAAGGGAATAGCGGCCGGCGAGCGCTTCCTGGAGCGCGATGAACTCGGAGTCGGCGTCGTTGGGCATCGAGCCAGGAGTTTGGGACCCTGATATTGCAGGGCGGCAGTCCGGCTGTCCATGGGAACGTCTCTCACAGGCTCCCTAGACGTTAAACCACACCCCGTACCCCTTCGCCCTCAGCTCCAATGCCAGGTTCCGCTCGCTCAGCTCGGCCTCATCGCGCGTAAGCGCGGGATACCGGCGATAAAACTCCGGCCGTAACCGAACGCCATATCGATAGATCTTGTCCGAATGGGCGGGTTTGTACGAAGTGACGCCGGACGATCAGCCTATCCTCGGACGATTATCCCAGCCGGAGGGGTTGTTTGCGTGTACCGGGTTCAGCGGGCACGGCTTCATGCCAGGGCCGGCCAGCGGCCTGGTGATCGCGGAAGAGATCATCGACGGGCGTGCCCACACGCCGTTGTACTCGGGTACCGCGGCGTGCTGCTTGAACCGATCCCACCGAAGGCGATCGATGTCTATGATTTAGCGTGCTGCTTTCCTGCCCGGGCACAGTGGTCGGGCCCCGCGTTGGGCATTTCGCGACCCGCAGGCGAGTGGCGGTGGCGGGAAGGACCGTGGGGGATAGAGAACGAACAGGGAGGGCCTGCTCGTTTAGTCGGGACGGCCGGGACTTGATGGCGAAGCACAGCGAGTGCTGGCCGGATTCGGCGCCATTGTAGCCGGCCTTCGGCTCCTTTGCTGCCATGATCGCGAGCCAGAGGAATTACGCGTCCTCCTTTTGCGGACTAGACTATGACGAAGAGGCGTCCAATCCGGGATCATGATTCGAGGAATCCGCATGGCTGACTCTCCTCATGGTGATGAAGGCGCGGGCCTGGAATCCGGGCGCGAATCGCCGCCTCCGACTCCACGCTGGGTCAAGGTGTTCGCCGTCGTCGTGCTGGCGCTGGCGCTCCTTGTCGTGATCGTGATGGCGACAGGGATCGGGGGTCAGCACGGTCCCGCGCGGCACCTTCCCGCGCTACGGCCGTGACGCTGGGGCCGGGCCTCCGGCGGCTCGTTCTCGTCATCCATCTCACCTTCTCGGTGGGGTGGGTCGGTGCGGTCGTCGTCTACGTCGCGCTCGGCCTCTCCGCCGTGACGACGCGAGATGTGCTGACGGTGCGTGCCGCCTGGATCGCGATGGAGTTGACTGGGTGGCGCGCGATCCTCCCGTTAGCGGTCGGATCGCTGATCACCGGGCTGGCGATGTCCCTGGGTAGCGCGTGGGGATTGCTTCGGCACTACTGGGTCCTGATCACGTTCGTGCTCACGTTGCTTTCGACCACCATCCTCTTGCTGCATCTCCCGACCGTGAGCTCCCTGGCGGGTGTCGCGCGGCAGGCGGAGGGGGAGGCCCTCACCGCTCTCGGAGGGGACCTCTTCCATCCCACCGTCGGCCTCGTGGTGTTGCTGGTCATTATGGTGCTGAACGTCTACAAGCCGAAGGGACTGACACCCTACGGTTGGCGCAAGCAGCGGGAAGAGCGGGGCGTCAAGGGAGGCGCCGGGAGTTAGACCGGTAAGCCGGGAGCGAAGCGAGCGGTGCGGAATTACCCGAGCTTGATCAGGGCGATTATGGCGCCGAGGAGTGTGGCCCAGGCGCCGAACATCCATTTGAGCAGGTCGGCTTTAAGCTCCTGAGCCGAGGCTTTCACGTCGCCCCGGAGGTTGGCGAAGCCTGCGCGCATTTCGGTCCGCAGCCCTGCCATTTCCTGTCGGAGATCGGCCTTAACCTTGGCGATGCGCTGCTCGAGCTTTGCGTCGAACCGCGCAAAGTTCATCTCGTTCAGTTCACGGAGGTCGGACCGGTACGTCGTATCCACTTGAGACCCTTCGCCTGCGGCTCAGGGCAGGCCACTCCACCAGTTCGTTGGCGACATCCTCGCCGAGGACGTCATAGAACCGTTTGGACAGCTTGGCGGTAACCGGCACACCTGCTCCTGAAGAGAACCGGTCACTTATCTAATACTATGGCGGGCCGGGGGCATAGGCAAAAAAACCGCGGGATCCCATCCCCACGCCGCGCTACTCGTCGCCCCGCTCCTTGAGTGCTGCGAGGAGAGACGGAATGAATCCCCCGAACGATCCGTTGCTCATCACCAGAATCACGTCGCCCCGCCGAGCTCCGCTCGACACCAGGCGTACCAATTCCGCCACCTCGCCCGAGGTGGCAGCCTGGATACCGCGGCCGCGCAGGGCGCCGACAATCGCCGGCACGTCGAGCTGCTGATCGGCCGGCACCTTGTCGTGCGGCTCCGGCAGCCGGATCGTGACGGCGTTGGCACGGTCGAACGCTCCGGCGTACTCAGCCTGATGAATGTTGCGGCGGCTGGTGTTCGACCGCGGCTCGAACACGGCCCAGAGCCGGCGGTCGGGATACCGCTGGCGCAGACCCAAGATCGTTTCCCGGACCGCGGTCGGGTGGTGGGCAAAGTCGTCGATCACGAGTACCCCACCGATTTCACCACGCGGCTCCTGGCGCCGCTTGACACCCTGGAAGCCGGCGAGTCCGTCCGCGATGGTGGCGGGCGAGAGGCCGAGGCGGCGGGCCGCGGCGTACACGCCGGTTGCGTTCTCGACGTTGTGGTTTCCCGACATGGGCAGGAGCAGCTCCACTCGTTCTTCCCGCGCACCGCGCACCGCGAACCGCGCACCGTCCGGGCCGAACCTGGCATCTTCAGCGTGGTACTCCGCGCCCGGGCCGACTCCGTATGTATCCACCGGCGCCCGGCTGTGCGCTCGCGCAATCTCTACGGCCCGCGGATACGACGCGCTGACGCCGAGCCAGCCGTCGCGGGGCAGGGTGGCGCAGAACTTCTCGAATGACGACTCGTAGTGCGGCAGGTCGCGGTAGATGTCGGCGTGATCGAACTCGATGCTGGTGAGCAGGGCAGTGCGCGCCCGATAGTGCAGGAACTTGGGACCCTTGTCGAAGTACGCCGTGTCGTACTCGTCCCCTTCGAGCACCACGTATTCCCCGCGGCCCAGCCGGAAATTCCCGCCGTAGTTCGCGGTCACGCCTCCGACGAGAAACGTCGGATCGAGTCCCGCGTGGACCAACACGTGCGCCATCAGGGCACCGGTCGTCGTCTTGCCGTGCGTGCCCACGATGACGACACAGTGTTTGCCGGCGGCGATGAGCGAGCCGAAAGCGGCCGGGAAGCTCATCTGCGGGATGCCGCGCTCCCGCGCGGCAGCGGCTTCGGGATTGGCGCGCCGGATCACGTTGCCGATGATGGCCAGCTCAGGTCTAGCGCGGTCGAGGTTCGCGGCAGCATACGGAGTGAAGACTTCGATCCCCCACTCCCGCAGCATGTCGCTCATCGGTGGGTAGACGTTCTCGTCGCTTCCGGTGACCTGATAGCCCGCCGCCTTGAGCATGCCCGCGAAGGCGCCCATGCCGGTGCCCGCGACCCCGACGAGATGGATCTGCCGCACCGCTCCCGGGGCGATGCTGGTCAGGATGTTGCCGTCGTTCGGTGAGGTCATGGATAGAAGCGGAGTTAGGAGTTAGGGGTTCGGAGGTGGGTGCCCGACTCGAGTGCCCTAACCCCGAGCTCCTAACTCCTAACTCCTGTCTCTCATCCCCAGAAGATGTACGCGATGAAGATCGCTGCCACGATGCCGGCAACGTCCGCGATCAGGCCGCCGGCCACCGCGTACCGGGTCTTCTTGACTCCGACGGAGCCGAAGTACAGGGCCAGGATGTAGAAGGTGGTGTCGGTCGCGCCCTGGAAGGTGGATGCCAGCCGTCCGATGAAGGAGTCCGCTCCGTAGGTCTTCATCGCGTCCACCATGAGACCGCGGGCTCCGCTGCCGGAGAGCGGCTTCATGAGGGCGGTGGGCAGCGCGGGAATGAAATCGTCGGGCAGCCCGAGCGCCGCGAACCCGCGCCCGATGCCATTCACCAGGAGGTCGAGCGCTCCCGAGGCGCGAAAGACGCCGATGGCGACCAGGATCGCCACCAGGTACGGAATGACGCGGATGGCGACCCCGAACCCCTCCTTGGCTCCCTCGATGAACGCTTCGAAGACATTGATCCGCCGGAATGTGGCCAGCAGGATGAACGTCGAGATCACCCCGAACAGGGTCACGTTGGCCACGACGTTGGAGATGGTCTGCACCCGCTCCTGCGGCAGGCCGGAAAAGAAATAGATGGTTGCCGCGACGAGACCCGTGACGGCCGCCAGGTATCCCAGGACGACCGGGTCGAAGAGGTTGATGCGCTGCATGGCGGCCACCGCGATCAGCCCGACCAGGGTAGAGCAATACGTGGCCAGCAGGATGGGCAGGAACACATCGGTCGGGTTCGCCGCACCCAGCTGCGCGCGGTACACCATGATGCTCACGGGAATCACCGTGAGGCCGGAGGTATTGAGGACCAGGAACATGATCTGGGCGTTGGTCGCCCGGTCTTTCTCCGAATTCAGCTCCTGCAGCTCCTGCATGGCCTTGAGCCCGAGCGGCGTCGCGGCGTTGTCGAGGCCGAGCATGTTGGCCGCGAAGTTCATGATGATCGAGCCGTGCGCCGGGTGGTCGCGCGGCACCTCAGGGAAGAGTCGCTGGAAAAACGGTCGGGTGATCGCGGCCAGCAGATTGATGGCCCCGCCCTGCTCGCCGACCTTCATGATGCCGAGCCACAAGGCCAGCGTGCCGGTCAGGCCGAGCGCGATCTCGAAGGCAGTTTTGGACATGTCGAAGGTGCTGGTGACCAGGCTGGTGAAAATCGCCGTGTCACCGAGGAAGATCAGGCGGATCAGTGCGATGACCAGCGCCACGAGGAAGAAGCCAACCCAGATGTAGTTGAGGACCATCGGTCGCCTTAAGCTTCGGTTCGGGTGAGCAGCTCGACCAGCACGGGCACGTGGTCTCGCATCAGGATCTCCGTGGCCGCCAGCGGAAATTCATAGGTGATCACGGGGAGCCCGCGGTCCGCCCCCCACGACCCGAACGAGCCGGGGGTAGGATAGCCCACATCCGTGACCAGCGGCATCCCGGTCCGTTCGGCCAGCCGCTGCCCGGCCGGGCTCCGGTTGGCATCGTCGATACAGGCGAGGGGCGCATGGAGCGCGATCACCTGCTCCGGCTGAAGCTCCTCGATGAGTGCCATCAGCGCGCGCGTTTCGGGCTCGGAGCCCGGCTCGCCTCCGGGACTCAGCAGGATGTCACTCGGGTCTTCGTTGGTCGAGCGATGCGTCACCGGGTCGGCCTGCCAGTTTCTCGCCGGGAAGTTGCGGTTCAAGTCCACGCCGCGAGCATTGGCGCGGGTGCCGCGGATCAGGCCGTCCGGATTGGCGGCGAGTACCACCGCGCAATGCGGCGACGGTGCTACGAGCTGGCGCAGGGCCCGCGACAGGGCGTACGTGGTTTCCGGTTCCTCGCCATGCAGCCCCGCGAACAGCAGCAGCCGGCATTTCCCGCTCGGGCGCCACACCTCGAGCGGCAGTCCCAGGTGCGATCGGCCGTATCGCTCCGGCTCCCAGGAGAAGGTTCCCCATTGCCTGCGCGGCCTCAGCTTCACGCCGCCGCCGGGTTCGTATTGATGACGAAACGCCGGTAGATCTCCTCGAGGTGCGCCAGCACCACGTTCTTGAGCGCGAGATCGGCTCGCTGGACGGTCTCGCGGAGAACGTCCACGGTGAGGAGTCGGATATAGACGGAAGCAATCGGAGCGTAGCTCAAGTGCCAACGTTCGGGCGCCACGCCCTGTCGATCGGTGTCATAGGGCCGAAAAAAACCAAACGAGGTGCCACTCGCTATGTGCCGGTCGAGCCACTCATGCAGCGGGCCGAACATCCCGCCGGCCTCGACTTCCGCAGGGATCAGCTCGATCTCGTAGCCCTTAGGCTTCGCCGCCTGATCATAGACATCAAGATCGGTGCCCCAGTGATGGCGGGAGGCGCCCGGCAGGGCCGACCACCGCAGAATGGCGAAGACCAGCTCGCGTGGGCTCAAGAGCTTGATATCCAGGGGACGAGCGTTGCTGTCGAGAACGGCGAGCTCGCCTCTGACTTTGCGGTTCCAGATCGAGCGTTGCCGCTCGAAGCTCCGGAATCCACTGTCGATGGCAAGATCGAAACCCTCGGCGGCCGCCGCGGCCCGGAGTTGGAGGAAAGGGCCGACGGCGTCGCGATGCATCCGGGCACCGAGCCTCTCGCCTTCTTCCGCCGGACAGAGATGGGTGTCGGACTGACCGGTCAAATTGCTTGGCGTCACCTCGGCCGCGTTCGCGACCGAGTCGCGGGGTTGCGGAGGCGAGGGCGGAGCGGACGTTGGTCGAGAGAGTCGGTCTGAACGCAAGATGCCATTGCGCCGCGAAGGTAGGATACCGGTCCCGGATCGTCAACGCGGAGGCCCGCGCGATTGGAGCCGGCAAGAAACGAAACGCCTGGTCAACCCAGACCGAGAAACCGATTCGCGGCGTTCATCGTGGCGAGGGCGGCAGCCCGCATACGATCTTCGGTGACCGGAGAGACGCCGAACAGCCGGTGTGTCCGGTTGTCATGTACCACCTCCAGAGCGGCGACGAACACGTTTTGGCCCATCGCGTCGACCGGCAGGAGGCCCTTCAGCGTGAGCTCCGCTGCCTTGCCGACGACCTTGCGGAGGGCGTCCACGGTAGCCTCGGCGGGACCGCGCAACTCGGACATCGGGGTCTCGCCGCCCGCCGCCCCGACAAACGACTCGCCGGTAATGCGCTTCAACTGCACGTTGAACTGCCTGGTTTGTCCGGTCGAAAGCGAGGCGGCGCCGACGAAGATCACCCTGCGGGGGACCCAGTCGAGCCCAGGTTCCGGCGACGTGCTCTCCGCGTCGACCGGGCGCAACACCGACGCGATGGCCCGCTCGAGCTGCTCCTTGGTAAAGGGTTTGAGCAGCACCGATTTCGCTCCCAGCAATTCGGCGGTACGGCCGACACCGTATTGGTGGTCCACATACCCGGTAAGCGCGATGACCGGCGGGATGGGGTTGCCGGTGACTCCCAGGCGCCGCAAGACCTCAAGCCCATCCATCCCGGACATGAACAGGTCCAGCAGAATCAGGTCGGGCGTGTTGTGCTCGAGCAGGGCGAGAGCTTCGGCACCGTCAGCCGCGCTCACCACTTTGAAGCCAAGGCCAGCAGGAGTTGCCCCAGAACGGTGCGAAAATCCGGTTGGTCGTCAACGATGAGCGCGAGCTTGCCAGCCCAGGAATGCGGGCGATCCACCATGAGCGACGACGCCTAGCAAGTTTTGTGCTTACGCTCTTTTACCATCCCCGTCCCGTGGCAATCGCGCCTCGCTTTAGGCTGACGCCGTGCGGTTGGCTCGGGCTAGCAATCTTTGGCACCATTCGGGCGTTGGATTGATGCCTTTCGGGACTCGGGTGTCTGGTATGGTTGCGGATGCCGAGTTGTGTTCCCCGAGCTGAGGCGGGCATCTTATGTCTATGCCGCAGATGGCTGAAGTTTGGACGGTGGCGCGGTGGCGGGAGCTGCCGCCGGTGGAGGGGAAAACCTTCGAGGTCATCGAAGGGGAGCTGGTGGTAAGCGGCATTCCGGCCTACCGGCACTCCCGTGCTGTGGAAGAGCTGTCACGCCTGGTGGACGGGTACGTTCGGGAACGCGGGATAGGAGAGCTTCACCACCATAAGGCGCCGGTATTCATCAACGATTACAACGTCTTCCTGCCGGATTTCGTGGTGTTTCCTCCCGGCGGGCACGTCACGGAGTGGGAGGAGCTGGGGCCTCCGCTCCTCGCCGTGGAGGTGCTGTCGCCATCAAGTGCGAAGTACGATCGCGGTGCCAAGCGCGTGCGCTACCAGGACAAGGTCGCGGAGTACTGGATCGTGGATCTGGATGCGAGGTTGGTGGAGCGCTGGCGGCCGCGGGACGAAAGACCGGAGGTGTTACGCGATCAACTGAAGTGGAAGGCTGGCACCTCCACCGTTGAATTGGTCATTGATCTGGGGAACTACTTTCTTGCGCTGCTCGGTTGCTGAGCGGCGGCTTCAGCCGCGAAACAACCGCGACAAGAACCTGCGCTTTTCGCCGAGGGGTCCATGAAACAGATCGTCTGGTGTGCTGTCCTGCTTGCGTACCCACTGACCGTGCGAGCGCAGTCCGCGACCAGGGACGCTCCCGCCCGTTTCCTCGCGAGTGCGTTCGCAGACTGGAAGACCGGGCCCGACGGGGTCGCGCGGATGAACCTGGTGGGTGACTCCACGTCGCCCACGGGACTCTCGGCGTTCCGGCTCCGCTATCCGGCCAACGTCGGCAGCGACAGCAGCACGGCCACGGTCCATTTTCACATGGGGACCGAGCACGTCCTGGTTCTCAAGGCCTCGGTGGACACCCAAAAGCGGCCACTGATGGACACCTCAAAACCGGCCACCACGAGTCGGAGCGACTGAGACGTTGACCACGGGCGGGGAACGAGAGTTCCTCCGCCCCTATGAGCAACGTCTTGGACCAACAGACCCAGCAACAGATCCTGGCCCTCAGCTACGCAAGGTAGCGGCTATTCGCTCATTTCCCGCAACACCGCGAGTGGCGTCTTGCGCAGCACCTCTCCCGAGTTGGCGAACCCGATCACCGTGGTGAGAACGCAGACCGCGAGCCAGACCACCGCGAGCTGGACCGCCGGCAGTGGGCAGACCTGCTCGCCGTTGAGTCGGGACGCCGGAATTTGAATCCGGGACCCCTATCCACATGATGCGGGCGCGGGGTGCTAGCCCCAGGTCTTCCGAATCCGACCGAAACCGGTGTCTGAACCGGCCCGAAATCCGCACACACCCTGATCCGCTGCAGACCTGAGCCGTAGCACTTGAGCGGAAGCTTGCTCCGTTCCGGATCAGCCTTCCCGCAGCCGGTTCAACCTTGCTGTCCCTTCTTCAGGGCTCGGGACAAATCGGCAATGCGGCCAAGCAGGCGTTGACGCGTTCTGTGCCTCATGTATGCCCGCATGTAGTTGTTGTTGCAGGTACGGCATCTGCCCCAGGCGTAGCCTCGCCCCCGGGCGACGCGGGTATTCTCCGGCGTCCTGGGATGGCCGCAGGAGAAGGTGGATGTGCAGCGGCGGGGGCGGCGTTTCATGGTTATAAGATACGAGAATTCGGCGAGAACGGTTTCAGAAATAATTAGGTCCTCTGATCTGATCGGCATGGAATGCCGGCGGCGAACGTCCGGCACGATCTCGCGTGCTGCCTCCCCGCCGGGAACCGTGGTCGGCCCCGCGCTGGAGGACACCCGCCCAGGGGAAATCCGGAAACCGCCGTCAATTGGCCGTCATGGGCGATCGCTTGTCCGAGAGGTGGCCGCCCCGCGGCACATTGCCTCAGCGTTTGGGCGGCCGTTCGGCTCGGCCCAAGATCCACGGGAGGCAATGGACGATGGATACCCGTAAGTCACCGCTCCTCCGGCTCGCGGCACTAGCTGCGGTCACGGCCAGCCTGGCGTGCGCCGACCCGACCGATGAAGGCGGCACCGATCCGAGCAACACGCAGACCACGAGTGTCAAAGACAAGGCGATCCTGACGTCGGCGGAGGCTCGGGCAGCGTTCGAATACGTGAAGGCGACCTGTGACGGAGTGGATCGGGCGGTGCCGACCAACTTCACGGCGCCGTACGTGGTGAGGGGAAGCGCCGGCACGGCGTCGGTTCGGGGGACCAAGACCAGTTCGACCTCCAGCACCTCTTCCTCGACGTCCACCACGCGGACCTCCAACCTGACGGTGGCCTTCACGGATTTCAAGGCCACGTCCGGGTCGGGGTCCATCAACGGGACCGCGACGTGGTACGACTACTACTACTCCCGCACGGCCTGCTCCAGCACGACCTGCGCGTCCGCCTCCGATCATTCGGAGAGCCTCAAAGGCTCCGCGCTCGCGGTCAAGTTCCAGTACAACGGCGCGACCTACTCGGACCGCATCACGATCAACGCCAGCAGCGGGAAGGACACGTCTTCCTGGGATGTGACCATCACCAACCAGGCGGGAGGCACGTTCACCTTTACCTACCGGTGAGCCGGCGGCCGTCGCGAAGGTGAGCGATGAACGGTGCGCGGCGGACGAGGGTGAGGAATGCCCCGCGCGCTGTGAGCGCGGAGCAGTTTCGGACCCTGGAGGTGGGTGAGTCGGTGGACGTGAAATAAGAACGAGCAGGGCTCGCGACCTGCGCGTTCCACGGCACCGAAGGCCGGCGTGAGGGCAGACGTAGCGGTGGTATATTCAAGCCACTCCAGCGAGAACAGAAATCCTATGGATTCGTCGATGGACCGGGCTCTGCTCGAGCGTTGGGTGGCGACGTGGCGCGAAGCCGAGTCGGTACTCGCGGAGCAGAAGCGGGCCGAATTAGAGGCACTGGACACGCGGCGCGCGCTCTCCGAGCTTGCGGCCGCGTTTGAGCACGCCCGGCGCCGGGCGCCCCGTTCGGACACATCTGGTTTGGTCGAACAGCAGCGCTATTTCCGACAGCTCGCGCGGTGATCGAGCTGTTTCGCGAGGCCCAGGCCCTCCAGCGGTTTCTCCTGGAGCGCGGTTGGCCGTTCTGCTTCATCGGCGGCGTCGCCTTGCAACACTGGGGTGAGCCCCGGGTCACGCGCGATCTCGACCTGACCGTGTTCACCGGCTTCGGTGGTGAGGCCCCGGTGGTGGATGGGCTCCTGGCGCACTACGCCGGTCGCCGGCGGGATGCCCGTGAGTTCGCGTTGCGCCATCGAGTGTTGCTGTTCTCCACGCCCGCCGGCATCGCGGTCGATCTGGCGCTGGGGGCACTCCCCTTCGAGGCCGACATGATCGCGCGCGCGGCCGAGGTCGAATTCGAGCCCGGGGTCGCGCTGCGGATCTGTTCAGCCGAAGATCTGTTGGTGCTCAAAGCCTTCGCCGATCGGTTGCAGGACCGCGCCGACGTGGCCGGCATCGCCCGGCGCCGGGGCCGCGGGCTCGATTGGGATGCCGTCATCGCACGCCTCACGCCGTTGGCCGAAACCAAAGGGGAGCCCGGGATTCTGGAAACGGTACGGGGGTTGCGCGCGCAATTTGGGAGCTAGGCGGCGAAGATCCTCCCGAGGCAGCCGCGCCGCGATTTAGATCGGGAATGCCAGCGAGGGGTGGCGGGAAGTAAGCCGGCGGATGGATACGAGAACGAGCAGGCGGCTGGCCTGCTCGTTCGAGAATCGGGACGCCGGGATTTGAACCCGGGCCCCTGAACCCCATTCCGCTCAGGGGAAATACCAAGGACGTCAACTTGTCGATTTCATAGAGGGTTCCGAGCATCGGCGCCGGACTTTTCGAGCATATACCTCAGACATCTTTCAGGCAGAATCCGCTGCCAACTCGCTATAATGCACGCGTCAGGAGGCCAGCGTCATGAGGCGTGTGTTCACTCTCACCATCTGCGCGGTGTTGGTGATGGGTACTGCCCCGTTTGGCGTCCGTGCCCGTCTATCGGCGCAGACCCCAGCCGGATTCGTCGTGCGTCTCGGTGCCGCGGCGGAACCCGTGGACGGCCGGCTGCTGCTCCTGATCTCGAAGAACGCGTCGCGCGAGCCGCGGTTCCAGGTCAGCGCCCCGGACTTGTCGTCGGCGCAGGTCTTCGGTCTCGACGTCAACGGCGTAAAAGCTGGAGACCAGCGCACGTTCGACGCTACGGTGCTCGGCTACCCGATCGAGTCGCTGTCGCAGCTGCCGGCCGGCGAGTACACGGTGCAGGCGATGCTGCACCAGTACGAGACCTTCCGCCTGGCGACCGGCCACACGGTGAAGCTGCCGATGGATCGCGGCGAGGGGCAGCAGTGGACCAGCGCGCCCGGCAACTGGTACAGCACCCCGCAGAAGGTGCGCTGGGACGGCGGCAAAGGGAGTACCATCCGGATCGAGCTGGACCAGACCTTCCCGCCCATCGCCGGCCCGCCCGACACCAGGTACGTCAAGCGCGTGCGCATCAAGAGCGAGCTGCTGTCGAAGTTTTGGGGCCGCGACATGCACCTCGGCGCGCACGTCCTGCTGCCGGAAGGGTTCGATAGCCACCCGAACGCGCGCTATCCGCTGATCATCAACCACGGCCACTTCTCGTCGGATTTCCGCAACTGGCGCGAGACGCCGCCCGATCCGACGGCGAAATGCCAGTACAGCGAGCGCTTCAACCTCGATTGCTACAACCGCATCGAGCAGCAGGCGGGCTACGACTTCTATAAGGAGTGGATCGGTCCCAACTTCCCGCGCGTGATTGTCATCGAGATCCAGCACGCGAACCCCTACTACGACGACTCGTACGCGGTGAACTCGGCGAACCTCGGTCCCTACGGCGACGCCATCATGAAGGAGCTGGTGCCCTATATCGAGCAGCGCTTCCGCGGCATCGGCGCCGGCTGGGCGCGCGCGACCTATGGCGGATCGACCGGCGGCTGGGAAGCGCTCGCCGTCCAGCTGTTCTATCCCGACGAGTTCAACGCCGCCTACGCCGCCTGCCCGGACCCGATCGATTTCCGCGCCTTCACCGTCGTCGATCTCTACGCCGACCAGAACGCCTACTGGAACGAGGGGCCGTTCCTCAAGGTGCCGCGTCCGGGCCATCGCGACTATCTCGGTCACGTGAGCGCCACGCTTGAGCAGATCAACCAGCTGGAGCTGGTGCTCGGCACGAAGACGCGCAGCGGCGGCCAGTGGGACATCTGGCAAGCGGTGTTCTCACCGCAGGGCCCCGACGGCTACCCAATGCCGATCTGGGACAAGCGCACCGGCGTCATCGACCGGAAGGTGGCCGAGTACTGGAAAGAGCACTACGACCTGTCCTGGATCCTGCGCCGCGACTGGAGCACGGGCCTCGGGAAGAAGCTCGAGGGCAAGATCCATCTCTACGTCGGCGACATGGACAACTACTACCTGAATAACGCCGTCTACCTGGTCGAGGGCTTTCTCAAGACCACCAAGGATCCGTACTACGGCGGCGAAGTGGCGTACGGCGATCGCGCCGAGCATTGCTGGAACGGTGATCCGACCCGCGCCAACGGCTACTCGCGGCTGCGGTATCATCAGATGTTCATCCCGAAGTTCGTCGAGCGCGCGCTCAAGACCGCGCCGGCCGGCGCCGATCTCCACTCCTGGCGGTACTGAGGCTAGGCCGGGACCGTCGTTCGGCGCACGCTACTGCTGGGACGTGCTGCGGACTTGGCCCTCCTCGCCGGGCGCCTTCTCCCAACTGAACGGCCGCTGGGTGGCGTGCTTCTCGAACCACTCGAACTCGACGTTCATCTTGAATAGCTGGTGCCGGAGTTCCTCCCAGATGTGTCCGTCACGGGGAGCGACATAGAGGTGCGTAGGAATGCCATTGCTCCTGAGCGCGCGGTACATCTCGAGCGATTGCTGCACCGGCACCCCAAAATCCTGTTCGCCAACGAAGAAGAGCGTCGGCGTTTGCACATTGGAAACGTCCTTGAGCGGGGAGTTGGCCCAGTAAATATCGAGTGGCGCGTTCTTCTGCCACGGTGTGCCGCCGAACCAGATTGTTCGATCGCTGCGGGAGGCGCTCTGCGCGTACATCGAAACCCAATTGGCAACGCCCGCGCCGGAGGCCGCCGCCTTGAAGCGATGGGTGACGGTAATGATCTTGTTCGTCATGTGACCGCCGGCGCTCCAGCCCGACAGGACCATGCGATCGGGGTCGGCGATGCCTCGGCGGATCACTTCGTCGGTGCCGGCCATGACGTCCAGGTGCGAATTCTGGAAATAGTGGCCCACCATATCGCGCAGAAACGGATCGCCATAGCCGGTGCTGCCACGGTAGTTGGGGTGTAACACCGCGTAGCCCCTGGCTGCCAGCATCTGCGGACCGTAGTACTCCCGGCCGAATCCGAACTTGTCGGAGTGTGTCGGGCCGCCGTGCGGCTGGACCACCAGCGGGTATTTCTGGCCCGGCTGATAACCGACCGGATAGATCAGGATGCCTTCGACCGTGACGCCGTCGGCACCCTTCCACTCGAGCCTCTCCTGCCGCGGCAGGTCGAACTCTTTCGCGAGGTAATCGAACACGTGGGTCACCTGCCTCGGCGTGGGCGACCCCGGCGCCAGCATCCAAACGTCGCCGGCATTGGTCGGCTGGTCCACGATGAACGCGATGCGGTCGGCAGCGATCGACAACCCCGCCTCGAGGCCGGTGAATCCGCCGACGTTGTGCGGGCCGTCGGTCAGCTGCTTCGGCGTTCCGCCGGTTGCCGGCATGACGAAGAGCTCGGCGTGCACCCCCATGTTGGCCACGAAGTAGATCGACTTGCCGTCCTTCGACCACACGGCACGCAACACCTCGTACGGCATGTCGGCCGGCGAGACGATTCGGGGCGCACCGCCTGCGGCCGGCATGAGGAAGATCTTGCGGTTGTAGTACGGCTCGAACCGTTCGCTGGTCGTCGCGAGGAACATCAGCGTCGAATTATCGGGGGAGAGGCTCGCGCCGCCTTGCAGGTAGTCGTCTCTCTTGGTCAGCTGCACGGCGTGCGAGCCGTCCGCATCCATCACCCATACCTCGCCCTGGCCTAAATCGTCGGGCAGCGGGCTCGGTGCGCGGTGATACGCGATCTTCCGTCCATCCTGGGAGAGCTGGTAGTCGCGCACCGTAAAGGCACCGCTCGTGATGCGCGTCTCGGCCCCGGTGGCGACCGCGACGCGCCAGATATGCGTCTGTTGATAGGTTTCGTCGACCGCCACCACATCGTCCCTGGCGTCGGCAGATTTCGGATCGGGCGCCGTGAAGTAGATCGACTTGCCGTCGGGCGACCACGCGATGCGCGACACCGACGTCGCCTGATGGGTAACTGCCCTGGCCTCGCCGCCGTTGTTCGGGATGACGTACACCTGCGCCTCGTCTCCGTTGGCGCGCCTGCCGTAGAAGGCGATCCCGGTGCCATCGGGAGACCAGCGTGCGCCCTGCTCTCCGACTCCATTCGTCAGGCGGACGACCCCGGCGCCATCCGTCCCTATCCGCCAGATGTGGCTGATGCGCCGGTTGGCCTTCCAGTCGGCCTCCGCCAGGATGTAGACAAGTTGGCGGCCGTCCGGCGATAGCTCGGGACCGCTCAAGCGCGCTACGTTCAGCAGATCGATGAACGTCATCCGCCGCCGCGCTTGCGCCTGGGCGCTGTCGGTGGGGCCCGCGGGTCGTTGCTGGGCCCCGATCGGGGCGACCGCGAACACGGTGAGGCTGAGGGTGACGGTCCGGACCAGGCGACGGCGCACGGGAACTCCAGGCAGATGACGGGACGAACTTTAAGCCGGCAGCCAAGCGCCGCAATAATGCCAAGGTGCCTTGCGCCGCATGCCCCCCCGCTCGAAGCTTAAGCGCAACTCCGTGGTACAGCGCAAAACGCGCATGAGGATGTTGTGAACCAGAAGGAATTGCGGACGACGTTCAGTCATCCTACTCCGGAGTTGCCGGTCAGGGACGTGGAACGGGCTCAGCAGCACTACCGTGATACGCTCGGTTTCGAGATTCGTTGGCTAGACCCCGGAAAGGAGATCGGCGCCGTATCGCGTGACAATGTCGCGATTTTCTTTCGCCGAAGAAGCCAGCCCTTCGAGCCTGCCGTTCACTGGGTGTTTGCCGCAGACATCGACGCCACGTACCAAGAATTGCGTTCGTTGGGTGCGCGGATCGTTGAGCCTCTCGAAAAAAAACCGTGGGGGTTGCGCCAGTTCACAGTGGAGGACATTGATGGCAACCGCTTCTACTTCCACTGTGACTGAGCAGCGCACCACCCGCGACCATGCCCAGCGCACCTGGCCCTGCGATTATCAAAAGCAAAACGTCCAACCTCACGAGTGCAGCAAGATCGAGCGTTCAGTGAGTCGGGACGCCGGGATCTGACTGCGAAGTACAGCGAGCAGCGCCGGAGGCGCGCGCAGCTGCACCCGGGACCCCGTGAGCCGGATTCAAGCACCGTCTAAGTAAGCACGTTTGCCAATACGATGTTCCCAGCTGACTCTCATTATTCCCCCAAGGCACCGGATTTGCGTAGGCACGGGCACGTCCGGCGGCAGTGCAACCAGCGCCCGGCGGAGGGGACGAATGATGCGGTGGTCTTTGGTTTTGCCGGTGGCAGTGTTTGCGGCAGCGTGCGCCGACGGCAACGGTCCGACGACTAGCCTGCGGCCACCGCTGGCCCAGCAGGCCGTGGCCTGCGAGGTCACGGTTGCCTCCAGAACCATGACCTGCGACTCGCCCTCAGTCCCGGCTTCACCCGGGCTGGCGCTCAACGTCATCCTGGGTGGGCCGCAGGGAAGGTACGTGCAGCTCGCGTCCACTGGCACAACGTATAACTCCGGCACGCAGGCATTCACTTCCAGCGTCACGGTGCAGAACACGATGGCGCAGCCGATGGGTACCACCGACGGGACCACCGCCGATCCCAATGGAACCCGGATCTTCTTCTACAGCGGCCCGACCGTGACCAGCGGCACCGGGGCGGTCTCCGTCGTGGGCGACGGCACGGCAACCTTCACCGCGCCCAACCAGGCTTACTACCAATACGACGGCGTCATCACGCCGGGCAGCACTTCGGCGGCCAAGACCTGGACGTTCATGGTCCCGAGCACCGTGAACACGTTCGCGTTCGGGGTCATGGTCAGCACCAGGCTGCCGGATGAAGCGGTCGTATTCCGGTGGGAGGCGATGACGCCGCCGGCAGGCGACGAAACCAACGATTTCTATCACGTCGCCACGGCACGGGGCGAGGTCTGGGCCTCGGGTGCCAACGGCAAGATCATTCACTACACTGACGCCGGCGGGTGGGTGGAGCAGCTCACTGGAGCGACGGGGAGCGATGGGCAAGTGGGCCCGATCTACGGCATTTACCTGTGGGTCTCGGGGGACTTGATCGGGGGCGTGGCAGTGGGCGGCAGTGGCTCGGGCATTCGCCTCTATTACGACGGATCCAACTGGACACGCCAAAGCTCAGGGACTTCGACGCTGATGTCGACCACCGGGGTGGGAACGGACCCCAGCCGCGAATGGTGGGCCTGCGGCCTCGGCGGGATCGTGTACCGGGCGTACTATCCGAACGCATTCTTCCGGTTTAGTCCCGACTTCACCACCAACGATCTCTATTCCTGCAGCGGGACGGCCACCAACGACGTCTTTGCCGCGGGTGCCAACGGATTCCTGGCGCACTTTGACGGCACGGGCTGGACGCCATACACCACCAATACGACGCAAACGATCTTCACCCAGACTCGCTGCAGCGCGCAGGGGGCGACGACCGATATGTGGCTGGCGGGCGCCGGCGGCGTCATCCGGCACGCGGCGTCGCCCTTTACGACTCTTACGGAGCAAGCCAGCGGGACGACTGAGACCCTGTACGGCATGGACGCGGCCAGTTGCACCGATGTCTATGCCGTGGGGTCGAACGGGACCATCCTGCACTACAACGGGGCCACCTGGTCGGCGGAGGCGAGTGGGAGGACCAACTTGCTCAGCGAGGTCGTGATCCGGACCAAGCTCGACGGCACCCGTGATGCCTTTGTGGTCGGGTCCGGCGGCACGATCCTGCATGGGGTACGGTGAGCAGCTCCGCGCCCGAAATGGCAGAACGTGCCACCGTGGAAGCAGCGTGAAACGCTCCTCGCCGTCATGAGCGAGGAGCACAAGCCCTTGTCCCCGCCTCAACGCTGAAGCGGCCGGACGTTCATTCTCGTCAGAGAGCTGCGCCACTCGCCGGAAAGAGTCTGGCAGGCGCTCAGCGACCCGGCGCAGCTACGCCAGTGGGCGCCCTTCGACGCCGATTCGGAGCCTGGGTACGGTTGGAACCACGGTGAAGCTCACCACGGTGGGAGCGCCCACGCCGCAGGTTTCCGAAACAACCGTGACGCGAGCCGAGCGTCCCAAGGTGCTGGAGTACCACTGGGGTGGCAACGATATCCGGTGGGAACTCGAAGCCTTTGGTGGCGGCACGCGTCTGACGCTGTGGACCAACATCGATCGCCGCTTCATCTCCATGGGTGCTGCCGGGTGGCACATTTGCTTCGATGTTCTGGATCACCTTCTCGGCGGAACCCCCCTCGGCCGCATCGTCGGCCCCGAGGCGATGAAGTTCGGCGGCTGGCAGCGACTGAACGCCGAGTACGCAAAGCAGTTCGGCGTTGAGATCCCCGGTTGGCCGACCAACACCCCGAAGCGTTGAATCCAAGGAGGAAAAAACCCCATGAACGCTGCTCAGCTCATCGACAAGGAGATCGCCACTAAGCGGCTGGGACTCGTTTGGCGCACGGAGGAGCTTCGCAATGGCTGAAAGGAAACCTCCCAAGACGGGCACGCAGCAGTCCGCCAAGAGAACCACCGGCAAGCCGTCCAAGGGATTCACGGACGAGGAACGAGCCGCGATGAGGGAGCGCGCCGAAGAACTGAAGTCGGCCGCGCGCCGCGGTGCGCGCGCGGGCAAGGCGGACGGGGAAAGCGACGTGCTCGCGAAGATCGCCGAAATGCCGGAACGGGATCGCGCCATGGCCGAGCGGCTCCATGCGATCATCAAAGCTAGCGCGCCTGACCTCTTGCCGAGAACGTGGTACGGGATGCCCGCGTATTCCAGGGACGGCGATGTCGTCTGCTTCTTCCAAAGCGCGCAGAAGTTCAAAACGAGGTACGCGACGTTCGGCTTCAGCGACAAGGCGAACCTCGACGAAGGCGCCATGTGGCCGACCTCCTTCGCCCTGAAGGAGTTGACGACCGCCGAAGCGGCAAGGATCGGCGCGCTCGTGAAGAAAGCAGTGAGCTGAAGACTGAGCCTCACCGATGTCGATGTTAACGCGCACCTCAGCCCGTCTTCCACGCCTTGGCCATCTCGTTCACGTAGTCGGCGTATTTCCGGGGAGCATGACCGAGTACGTTGGTGAGCTCGGCCAGGTCCTCCTTGCTCGCCTTGAGTCCCTTCGTCTGGAACCACTCGTACATCAGCCGGAAATCGTAGGCCAGCACCGGCGGGATGCCGTAAGCGAGATTCTGCTTCTCCCAGCTATCCATGTCGTCGCCCGCATACTTAACCGGCTTCCCGAGCGCCTTGCTCCAGATTTCGGCGGTGCCGAGCCCGGTGAGCGCGTCGGGGCCGACCAGGTTGAGGGTCTGCCCATCCAGCTTTGACGTCGTGAGAGCGATGACGGCAGCGTCGGCAATGTCACGCACGTCCACGCGCGAGACACCCGCGCTGCCGAGCGGTTGCGGGTACACGCCGTAGTTGAGGAGCGCCTGCTGATACCAGACGTCGTTCTGGTAGAAGTTGTTGGGCCGGAGAATCACCCCGGCCAATCCGCTCGCCTGGATGGCCATCTCCACCGGCACCTTGGATCCGAAGTGCGGGAGGTGGACGGCGCGCTCGGCATCCTGCACCGAGAGATACACCACCCGCTTGACGCCGGCATCGCGGATGCCGTTCAAGGCCAGGAGTCCTTCCGTCGCCTCGGTCGGGCTGACGACCGTGACCAGGAAAACGCTGTCGTACCCCTTGAATACGGACCGGATGGTGCCGATATCCAGCAGGTTGCCCACGACGCCTTTCACGCCCTGGGGGAGCCTCTTCGCCTTTTCCGGATCGCGGGTCAGCACGCTGACCTCGGCCTTCCCCTGTAACGCCTTCACGACGGTTGAGCCGACCGTGCCGGTGCCGCCGGTTACCAGAACTCTCATGTGCCGCCTCGGAGAGGAGTGAAGGAGACCAGGATTTGATAGCGAAGCATCTCCGCTTTTGCTAACCGTTCCTCGGCGTCAGCGAATCCGAGGTCGGCAAAAAGCATTACCAGTGCTGGGTTCGATGGAAATCATATCCTTCTTTTCGCGATCTTAGTCATGTTTTATCCTTTGCTCTCGATCCTGAGCTTCGGAGTCCGCTGTAGTGCTTGGCAGCTGCATGAAAACGGGCCAGGACTCTTTCCTTGTCAGGTTTGGGTGTTGCAATTCCTGATTTTGACTTCTTGACGAAAACGTCAAGTAGGTACACAACTCCAGCAGACTCCGCGGTATGTACCGGGTTCGCGCTTCGCATCCCACGTTTCCACCATGCTGGCCAAATGGTCCGCCCAGTCGCGCTCGGCATGCACAAATGACCCACTGTAATCGGGATGGTCAAGGAGTTCTTTCCGTTGTATACCGGACTGGAGGATGTCCTCCACTGTCTCGATCAGGGCATCGGGATCAACATGATCTTCAAATATCTCAAAATCGCCCTGCAAGAGATATCCCACAGGATCGCCATGCCAGTCCGAATGGACATACAGTTCGTCAACGGCGTCGCCGTCGCCGCTTGCGACGTTGCCGCCACCTTGCGCATCTGCGTGTGGAGAGGGCGGCGTGCGGGAATCGGCCCATGCTTCAGGCGAACGGAAGGGAGTCTCGCGTGATGCGACACCTGCTGCGGTTCTCGATGGCCGTAATCGTCTTGGCTCCTGGAGTCACGGCTGCCCAGGGTGTGAGGGACTCCACCGCGGCACGGGCGCCGGCTCTGAGGATAGACCCACGGCTGATCGCCGAGGCGGCGGAAGTGTGGACCTTGATCGCAGGGCCGCACAACCCCATCTGGCCGGGCTGGGACGCGTCCGACACGCCCATTCTGTTCTACCTGCCTGGCGAGCAGGATGTCCTCATCAATCACCCCCGACCGCCAGCGGGATTCGTCACGTACGGAGGGCCGATCCAATTCCCGGGAGGTCGCATCGTGGTTCACGATGGAGCTACGATCCTCGGGGCGGACGGCCAGAACACCTCGCGCGACATCGAGGGAGCGCGGACTCTGGTTGTCGCCGATGCCCTCTCGAACCTGAGGCAGCAGATCCGCGGCGTACTGGGAGACCCACGACCACCAGCTGAGAAGATACAGAACCTCGGCTTTGCCCAGTTGGCTACGGATCCGTACGATCAGCTCGCGCTCGTGGCTCACGAGGCTTTCCACGTTTTCCAGGACCGGGCGGCTCCGACGAAGGGCGCCAATGAGATGCTCCTGCTGCACTACCCGGTGCTCTCGGTCGAGAACAACGTGGGTTTCGCGCAGGAAGGCGCGGCGCTTGCGGCGGCGCTACGGTCCGACGACGACCCGGGATTCAGCGCCGCCGTCGTGCGTTGGCTGGCGCTGCGGCGGCACCGCAGGGCCGCGCTTCCTCCGCAGGCCATCGAGTACGAGGACGGGGTGGAGTTCCACGAAGGACTAGCCAAGTACGTCGAGTACCGGCTGCTGGAAGCGATCGAGGGTCGGCAACCGGGCCCCCAGATGTGGTGGGTGCAAGGGTTTCGCGGATACGACGGGCTGGCGTCCCGGCGCTCCGTATTCGTCGACAGAATGCTCCAGCACATGCGCGGCGAGGTTGCGGTCAACAACGACCCGTTCGGGACCGCGCCCCTGCGGATGAGACTGTACTACTCCGGCATGGCGATCGCTGCCGTACTCGACCGGCTCTCCTCGAACTGGAAGGACCGAGTCCTGCAACCGGGGGTGTCCCTGACCGATCTGGTGGCGGATGCGGTCGGCGCGCGGACCGGCGATGTGCGCCAGGCGCTCGAGGATGCGCGATGGGAGGGAGACTATGATGCTCTCGTCGCCTCGAAGCGGCGGCTCGCGCGGGAAGGTCAAGCCCGGATTGACACGATGCTCACGCGGATCGAACGGGGCGCAGAAACCGGCATCATCGTGGACTACGGGGCGCTCGACACCCCACGAGTGGCGCTGGCCTTCACCCCGTTCGGCATTACCATGGTGGACGCCGATCGTACCATCTACACACAGGTCCCCATCCAGGCCCGCTTCGCGGACGGCTCGGAGGTCGCGCAGACGCAGGCGACGCCGCTACTCCACGACCGGAGACGCAAGCTGGTCCAGTTCCGGCTGTCGAGGGAGCTCTCCCCCGAGGAGGTGGACAGAGCACTCGGCGGTGAGGTGCGGGCCGGTCGCGAGGTCCGCGAAGTGAGACTGGAGTTGCCGGGGGTCCGGGTGAGTTCCCCCAGCGCGACAATCCAGTGGGATGGCAATGATCTTCGAGTAACCCTCGCGTCTCCCCGGGAGTAGCGGAGGCCGGCTCGATCTCCCGCTGAAACGGCCCCCAAACGGCCCCCGCAGTTACCAAAGCAAAACGCCCAACCTCGCAAACATCTGCAAGATCGAGCGTTAGTGAGTCGGGACGCCGGGATTTGATTGCGAAGCGCAGCAACTCGCCTCGGGATCCCGCACCGATTGATTGAACAGCAGTGGGGCCATCCATCGCCCTGCCACCAGCGCGACCACACAGCCAACAACAGCCCCGGACACCGCGAAGCGGAGTCGCTGGGTGACCACCAGCCGGATCACCTGTCGCGCCTAGCGCGTCACCGGCCAAGCCAGCGCGGAGAACCCGGTCAGAGGTATCCGAACACCGGCGGAAAGACGATCACGACGATCGCCGCCCACCCGGCAAACACGGGCAAATAGTCGGTCTGCCACCGCTCGAGGTCGCTGAACGGTCCACGGCCTCTTAAGAATCGGACGTAGAGCACGACCGACCACGCCAGGTTGACCAGGAGAATCACGTTCTCGCCCAGGGCCGCCACCCGGTTGGGGGTGAAGCCGAACTCGCTGATGCGGGCGGCGAGGGCCCACAGCGCGACCGCGTCGGCCAGGAGCGCGCTGATCACCAGCACCACCTGCAGGATATCGAAAGCGCCGGCGGGCGAACGGGGGTCGCGGGCCGATATGGAGTAGAGCAGCAGGCCGAGGACCACGACCAGGAGCAGATCGAACGCGATCAGCACGGGGCGCGCGATGTCCACTCCGCGCCCGGTCCACACCACGGTCGCCAAGAACGTGACCAGCAAGGCGGCGAAGAGCGGTGTGAAGACGCGGGTCAACACCGGCGCCATGTTCTCGATCACGCTCTGCTTGGCCTCCACCAGCCAGGATCCGATCACGACGGCCCCCATGGCGCCGCACGGCACGACCCACGTCATGAGGAAGGACTCAAGGTTGATCCCGATGGCCTGGAAGATCATCATCATGAACGCGGTGAAGACGCCGCCGCCCAGGGCGATCAGCACGTAGTAGATGAAGAGCTCGCCGGAGAAGCGAATGAAATCCATGCGGCCTTCCACTTGCCTCCACCGGCTCCCCGCGTACGCGACGCCGACTGCCACCAGCCAGAACGCGATCGGCAGGTGCAGTACCGTCAGCACCTCCGTGTTGCCCCGCGGGACGAAGGGATAAACGTTGGCGAGGACGGCCGCCGCCACGAACGCCGCAGCCAGCCAGCCGACGGTTCTTGTGTCTAACCGCCGTTTCCAGACGAAATAGGCCGCCAGCAGCGGGAACACGAACAGACTCATGTTGCGGGCGTAAAACGGCGGCAGCTCCTGGTCCTTGTTCAGCGCGATCCCGAAGAGCGCCGGCAGCTTGATGGCCACGGCCGCCGCCACCGCAAAACCGAAGGCGATGATAGCATCGGTCCGGGCGCTCGCTCGCGGCTCCGCCGCATCGGAGGGAACCACGACGAGTTGCTTCCAGAGGCGGTCCGAGTGCTCCCGGGCGAACTCCCGGGAGAGCGCGTCGAGCTGGCCCATGCGCTTCACCGCCACGAGGAACGCCTCATCGGCGGCGAGGCCCGCCTTGCCGAGGGCCGCGACCTGCTCGCGCAAGTGGTCTTCCAGCTCCGCTACGTCCACCGGCTGGATGGCCTGCCGGCGGCGGAGATAGCTCCGCCACAGATCGATCTGCTCTTCGAGCGATACCGCGTGATCTTCAGGCAAGGGCGTAGCTCCCTACTGAGAGTGTGGGCGCGCGGGGTTCGCCTTGGGCTGCTGCGCGGGGAAATCGCTCCCGCGCGGCATAGCGAAACAGCCCCCCCGCGCCTGCGAACAGCGCAACCAACAGGCCATGCAGTAGCACGATCATCACGGGGCTGGCGGTGTTCGGATAGTTCAGAGCGAACGCGCCAACCAGCGCCTGGGCGAGTGCGGTCGCGAACAAGGTGCGGGCCAGCCCCCGCGGCCGGAAGCGCGCGATGATGGCCCCACAGAATCCGATGGCGAGCACGCCACCATACAGCAGGTTCGCGGGGTCGTCATCCTCGATCCCGAGGAGGCCGGCGGCAGCGTTCGTCCAGAGGATCAGGAATGCGGCGGTGAGCGCTAGGCCGGCAGCCAATCGGTACGCGGTATCGGTCTGCAAGCGCATCGGTCCTCGAGGTTGGGGATCCAGCATTCAGGATGCCTGGGAAAGTGACGCGGTCAACGCCGGCCGGGTGGTCGGAATGCCGACACGCAGATCCCGCCAGATCCTCCGCAGGGTCCGGTCCACCGCTTGCCACTGGTTGCGTTCCCTGGCGAGCTGATCCCTACCTGGCGGCGTGATCCGATAGTACTTGCGGCGGCGGCCGCTCTCGGCGACCTCCCACCGCGCCTCGATGTAGCCGAGCCGCTCGAGCCGGTGCAGCACCGGGTAGAGCATCCCGTCGGTCCAATCCATGCGCCCGCCGGACACTTCGCGGACTCGCTGGAGGATCGCGTAGCCGTAGCTGTCCTGTTCGGCCAGGATCGCCAGGACGATCGGGGTGGAGGAAGCGGCTATCAGGTCCTTGTTGATTTCCATGATGTCACCGGTCGCGAGGTGCCATTGAGCTCGGGTCGGGTCTATACATTGCAGCATCATACATGGCAGCGCTAGGTATATGAACCGCAAACATCCGTTGATGGCCTTTCGCACCGGGAAGTGATCGAGCAGGCGCGTGGGATATTCCCTGTGGTAAAGTACTTTACAAGACAAAGTACCAGGGGTCAAGGCCATCAGAGGACAAACCGACGGCGAGCTAGCCGCCGCCGGTCGTCCCCATATCCTGTTGCTGCGACCGGCCCCCAGCGACGTTACCGTTGCTTCGCGTCGCTCACCGGAATCATGACATGGGCGTAGGGTGTGCCGCCGTACATGACCCACGGGCCGCCGCCCGCGGGTCTTTTGGTGGGTAGCCCCGCGAGCAGCCTGGCATCGGGGAGCACGATCATGATATGAGGGCCGTCGAAACCCCACTCATTCTTCGCCGTCGGCTTCTCGGCATACGGGTCAGTGTTGCTGCCGGCCGCGCCTCCCGGTGCCGTCATATAGCCAATGCCGAACCCGTTGTTGGGCGCGCGGTGGGCTATGTAGGCATCCATCCAGCTCATCCAGGCCTGGTCGATGCACATCGGGTCATTTCCCTGGGTAGCGGGCATGTCGGGGAAGCAGGTGTATCCGTTGGTGCCGGGACGGAGCTGGACCGGATGTTCGCCGTCCTTCACCGGCCAGTCCATGACGGCCGCGCGAGCCGCGAGCGAGGCCGGCGCCGCGCTCATCGCGTTGCTGATCTTTGCCTCCTTGTCGCCGGACGTATTCCGCGCCATGGCTTGACCGTGTGCGAGGGTGGGAAGGCAGAGTCCGATCATCATCAAGGTCGCGAGCGTCGCCATCCCAGCCGGGCTTGGCGTACGGCCGTCGGCTTCGAGTACGGTCTTGATGCGGTTCAGCTCTCCGTGCACCTCCTGTCTCGCTTCGGCTCCCGCCAGCAGCTCGAAGAGGCGCCACCATCCCTTGAGGTTCGCCTCTCCGCGCATCTCGACCAGGGTGCCTCCGGCGGCGGGCTTCAGCTCGAATTCCGAGCGATACCCGATGGCCGCGGCCGAAGCCTCGAACGCCATGCGGCGCGGCGGCTCGAACGCGACCACACGGCATTCGGTTTCGATCCGTCGTCCGAGGAGCCGGACGGTTTCCTGGATGGTGGTTCCCAGGCGGGTGGGCCCGTCGGCGCCGCGCACCTCCACCACGCCTTTCTGCCATTTGGGGGCGTTGGCGAAGTCCGAGAGGAACCCAAAGACGGTGTCCAGCGGCCGGTTGATGACAACACTTCCTGAGACTCGTATCATTGGTCGCCTCCCTGTTTCAGATGGATGGTCCGGAAACGGGGTGGAGCATGGGATTTCAAGTGCACTTGAAGTCAATAGCCGGGGGAAGAATGGAGAACCTCAACATCGGGCAGGTGGCGCGCCGAGCGGGGATTCCGGCGTCAGCGATCCGTTATTACGAGGAGAGTGGCCTGTTGCCGCAGCCGGCTCGGCAGAGCGGATGGCGGCGCTATGGCCCGGAAGTGCTGCAGCAGCTGCTGGTGATCCGGACGGCGCGCGAGCTCGGGTTCGGGGTGGAGGAGATCCGGGTCCTGCTTCACGGCTTCCCGTCCGACACCGCTCCGCCGGCCCGTTGGCGCAAGCTCGCCGCGGAAAAGCTTCCTGCGATCGAGGCGGTCATTCGCCGGGCCACGGCGATGAAGCGGATGTTGCAGATCGGTCTCTCCTGCCGGTGCGTGCAGATCGAAGACTGTTTTACCGAGGACTGCGCCGGCGTCGTCCAGGAAGTGCGCGGAGACCGTAAGGCGCTTCCGGTGATGCAATAAAGGCGCGGAGGCACGAAACCAAACGTCCAGCCTCGCAGTATCTGCAAGATCGAGCGTCGTTGAGTCGGGACGCCGGGATTTGATCGGAATGGTACGAGCCGCAGGCGAGTACCGACGAAGAACGCGCTTGGGTCAGTGGCCCGAGCGCGTTCAACCCGCGACCCCCTGAAACCCCATCAGGTTTGAGGGGTGACTATTAACGACAACATGTCGGCGTTTCAACGAGTTCCGAGCGTCGGTCCCGACAT
>JACQVB010000245.1 GCA_016209985.1 Gemmatimonadota bacterium
AATTACTACAACCAGACCTACGAGTGGCGGAAGGCCATCAACTTCTGCATGAAGAAGGACGGAGCCATCTGCTGGGTGGCGCCGAGCAGCCCGCGATGCTGGGCGGTCAACTCCAGCGACCTGGCACCGGTGATGGTGGCGATCGGCGCGGAATACGCGCTGGTGGGCTCCGGTGGCGAGCGGGTGGTTCCCGCCGCGCGGTTCTATCACAACGACGGAATCAACTATCTCACCAAGCAGCCGGATGAGATTCTGACTGAAGTTCGCTTGCCCGCTCCCAACGGCTGGGACGCGACGTACTGGAAGCTCCGCCGGCGGGGGGCGTTCGACTTCCCGGTCCTCGGCGTCGCCGCGTGGGTGAACTGGGATGGAGACACGGTGGCCGACGCACGGATCGTGCTCGGCGCGGTCGCCAGTTACCCACAGGAAATACCCGAGGCCGCCCGAGCGGTCATCGGTTCCAAGCTCGACGACGACGCGATCCGCGCTGCCGCCGAGGCGGCGTACCAGCCCTCCAAGCCCATGGACAACACCGATTTCGATCTCTCGTGGCGGAAGCAGATGACGTTCAATTACGTGAAGGGAGCGCTGGAGGAGCTGAAGCGGCGCCACCGTGCCGGGCGGTAATCCAGAGGACCGCTGGTCCTCCATTCGCTCGTACGTCCGCGGCACCGTCGTGTTGTGCGTTCTCCTTTTTTGCGTCGGTATCCTCGGCGCGCTGATTGGTGCAAAGGTGGGTGTTCCACCCAAGCGGATCGCGCTGGCGTCGATCGGCGGCATCGCCTTCTTGCTGGTGGCGCAACCGCCGCTGTGGCTCGAGGAGTGGCGGAGAGCGCTGGGAGAGTCCCGCGCGAGGCTGGTCCTGCTCCTCACCGGAATCCTCGCATTCGTGTTGGCGTTCGCGCCCTTGAGTTGGCTGCGCGCGCTGGCAGGATAAGCCCAGTCTCGCACCATTTCGCTCCAATTCGCAACCTTTTTGATCCTGCTCCAGCCGAGCGTATTATTAGGATAGTTGCCGGCGCTAATCAGGAGAAACGATGCCGGTGACCGTGAAGTTTTCAGAGCAGTTCTACAAGGTGTTCGGTCATGAGCAGGTGGACGAACTCGTAAACTGGTGTAATCAGGTGGACGCAGCCTACCGATCCGAGTTCCGCGAATTGTTCGACACCAACTTTGCCCGGCTCGAAGCAAAGCTGGAACAACGCATCGCCGAGGTGAGGGCCGAGCTTCGGCAGGAAATGGCCGCCCTGCGGACTGATTTGGCCCAGCTCGAGAGCCGCCTCACCTGGCGGATGTTCCTTTTCTGGATTGCGACTGTCGGGATCGTCCTGCTGCAGAAAACCTGATCAACCCGAAGTGTCACGGCGCGTCGCCCAAACGGGTGCGCTCGTGCCGCCCGGCTGGCTCCGGGTGCTCACCGGCCAGCGCGCCGCTGTTCCCGCCTGCGGCCGCGCTCTATCTTGGGGCTACGAGCTCCCGCACGCCTCTCTCCCGCAATCCTGCTGCTGGAGGCTGTCCATGTTCGGCCCATTCGTTCGATCGATTCCGCTCCTGGCTTTTGCGGCATTTCCGCTGAGCGGCCCGGCCGCGGCGCAAACCAGCCGCTATGACGATCTCGTCGCGCTCTTCAAGGATTGGCGCGCGTTCCAGAAACCAAAGGTCGTCAATGGCATACCGGACTACTCCGCCGCGGCGATGAACGCGCAGTATCAGGCGCTCGCCGGCTACCAGCGGCGGCTCAAGGCGATCGATACGACCGGCTGGACGGTACCGCAGCAGGTGGACTATCACATCGTCCGCGCCGAAATGAACGGGCTCGACTTCGACCATCGAGTGCTGCGGCCGTGGGAGAAGAATCCTTCCTTTTACGTGATGGTCTTCCCCTCCCAGAGCGATCAGCCCGCACGTGAAGGGCCACATGTCGAAGGCAGCATCGAGCTCTGGACTTACAAGTTTCCCCTAGATCTCACGTCGGCGACCACCATCGCCAGCGGGCTGCGCACCATCCCCGCGGTGCTCGAGCAGGCCAAGAAGAACCTGACCGGCAACAACAAGGATCTCTGGACCGCAGGCCTGCGTGATCTTGCCGGACAGAGTCGGAATCTCGAGGCGCTGGCGACGCGGGAACCGCGGCCGGGACGAGGGACGGCGCTGGACAGCGCCATTCAGCAGGCCCGCGCCGCGACCGACGCCTTTGCCACCTGGGTACAGCAGCAGGCTGTCTCGAAGACCGAGCCCTCAGGGATCGGTGTCGAGAACTACGACTGGTATCTCGCCAACGTGAAACTGCTGCCTTACACCTGGCGGGATCAGGTGACGATGATGCGCCGGGAGCTAGAACGGTCGACCGCGGCCCTGGCCGTCGAG
This sequence comes from Gemmatimonadota bacterium, assembly GCA_016209985.1. Classification (GTDB taxonomy): domain Bacteria; phylum Gemmatimonadota; class Gemmatimonadetes; order Gemmatimonadales; family GWC2-71-9; genus SHZT01. The sequence goes on from JACQVB010000245.1 coordinate 2,368, forward strand.
GAGGCCAAGAACCGCAAGCTCCCGCCGCAGGAGCCGATCGCCAATGCGGAAGAGTGGTCCCGCCGCTTCAACGCCGCAGTCACCGAGTACCTGGCTTTCTTGCGCGAGCGCGCGATCGTCACAGTCAAGGATTACTACGAGCCGGCCTTGCGGGCCCGCGAGGGACGATTCAGCCCGGGCCCGCGCGAGTTCTTTACCGAGGTGAACCACCGCGATCCCATCGTGATGCTCACGCACAATTACCACTGGATCGAGCTGGCGCAGGCGGAGAAGGAGCCGCATCCCGACCCCATCCGCCGCGGTCCCCTGCTCTACAACATCTTCGACAGCCGCACCGAGGGCTGGGCCACCGGCATGGAGGAGATGATGGCGAACGCCGGGTTCATCGATTCACACCCGCGGAGCCGCGAGCTGATCTACATCCTCATCGCGCAGCGGGCGGCCCGTGCCCTGGGCGACCTCATGATGCATGCCAACCGGTTCACCTACGAACAGGCGGTCAAGTTCGCCGTGGCGAACACGCCGCGCGGGTGGTTGCGGGAGAACGGCACTACGGTCTGGGGCGAGCAGCACCTCTACCTCCAGCAGCCTGCCTACGGCACCAGCTACCTGGTGGGGAAGGCGCACCTCGAGAAAATCATGGGCGAGCTGGCGCGCCAGGAGGGCGACCGGTTCACCATCAGAAGCTTCATGGACAAGATGAACGCCATCGGGATGATCCCGACGTCGCTGGTAAGGTGGGAGATGACGGGGTTGGGGGATGACATACCACGCTAACGCACGGATGACACGGATGCGCGCGGATTAACACGGATTCGCTCCGGTACGCCGCCAATTTCTCGCGCCGGCTGCGAGTTACCCGTGCAAATCCGCGTGTATCTGTGTAATCCGTGTTTTTGCATTACGTGATTCTCCGCATCAGGGCTTACCTCTCATGAGCCTCCCCGTTCGGAACAGGATTTGCAGTCCTCTAGACACAGGAGGTGTGTAGCCGGAGCCACAAGGCCTTCTCCGAGGGACGGGTACCCCTTCTGATGAGCTCACACAATCGGTCGTATAGTAGAGCCTCTCGTTTGGCGGTCGTGGCAATCGCCGTCATTCTCGGCGCCTGCCAGGAGCCTAACGGCACCTCGCCGCTCAAAGCGGCTGGCGGACCATTATTGAGTGTTACCTCGAACGAGCCGGCCGACTTCGTGGCGCTCACCGACTGGCCGATGGACTCCCTCACCGGCGGTGACTGGACCTGGGGATGCCCGCCGCAAGGGTGGTACGTCTACACCCGTGAGTGCCAGTCACCAGGGGCCGCTACGGCCATTGTCGCCCCGGACTCTTCTGATCCAGGCACTGGACCGAATGTAATGCGGGTGGTGAGCGACCAATCGGGCCGCGGTTTTAAAGACACGTGGCTCTTCAATTTCTCCGGGCCCCACCGTCGAGAAGAGTACAGCGCGTTCTGGTGGAAAGGCACGGCGCCAACGATTCTGGTGATGCGGGAGCGCTTTCATAACGACCTCTGCTGCGACATGCGCCTCGCCATTACTCTCCGCGACAGCCAACCCGTAGTGACCGCCGTTATCGACGCTCCCATCGGTTATCGAGCAATCGGCAACGACAGGTGTGGTGATTACGGCGACGATCACCAATATCGATCCTGTACTCTCTACGGATTGGTTGCGGGAGGAAGTACGCTCGTGAAGTTGGGCGAATGGCACCGTTTTGAATGGTATCTGAAAACGTCCGAGCTCCATGATGGCATCATGCGGGTCTGGCTTGATGGACGAAGGGCCTTCGACTACACCGATCTCGAACTGCCGGTGGATCTGGTCTCCTCGCCGTACAGTATCGGACATTCCGGTTCCTTCGACGATGTCCGCATCAGCGTGCCGAAGGACGGCTCTCCACCGGCAATGGTCGCCAATATCAGGCCGGTGTGGGCGACCTCGAGCGCAGTGATGTTGCTGTTTGGGCAAGTCGATGATGGCACCGGTCAACCTGCCAACTACAGCATGCGCTTCGCTCCGACGCCGATCGGTTCGGGCTGGGGCTCGGCCACTCCGGTGACACAGGGCACCTGCGCTCAACGGAGGTCAACTGGCGGTTGCACCGTCGAGGGGCTTGTCCCCGGCACGAGTTATGACTTCCAAATGGTGGCGTATCGCGAAGACTCGGCCGGAAAGACCGTATACGGCCCACTTTCGCCGGTCACCACCATATCCACCACCACCGCGCCCGCCGGTGCGCCGCCGGCCATTCTCACGCTTGGCCTATACCGATACAACCCGCTCGCGTCCGGTGGGATCGGTCTCGTTTTCTATGAAGTGGATGACGGGACCGGACATCCGGCCAGCTATGAGATCCGATACGCACCAAGCCCGATGGGAACGGGTTGGGGATCGGCAACCTCGGTCACGAAAGGATCATGCAAGACACCGATGTCTGGTGCCTGGACTCCCAACCCGGCGTTCGGTCCCTATCGCTACTGTACCGTCGAGGGACTCTCCCCCAATACGGCCTATGACTTCCAGATGGTGGCCTTTCGAGGAACCCTCGGCGTAGACGCCGTGTTCGGTGGACTGTCGAACGTGGTAACCGCCGTCACCGGTCCACCGCCTCCGCCGCCCCCGCCAGGTCACATCCAGGATCTTAGTGCGCGGAATCCGGGGCCCGATTCCCTCACGCTCTGGTTCACTGAGGTCGATGATGGCATGTCCCACCCAGCCAAGTACGAGATCCGGTACGCCCGCACTCCCATGGGGGCTGGCTGGGCCTCCGCGACTTCGGTAAGTGAAGGATCTTGCGCGACCCCGGTAATGGGCACGTCAATCGGAAACCGGAGATCCTGCACGGTCAAAGGTCTGTACCCCAACACCAGCTACGACTTCCAGATGGTGGCTTTTCGAGGAGTCCTGGGGATCGACGCTGTTTTTGGCGGGCGCTCAAATGTGGCAACGGGGGTCACGGCACCGATTCCGCCGAATGTCCGGTGGCAGCGTCGCCAGCCACGGCTGCCGTTGCAATCACCGTGATTCTCTAGTGACCGAGCCGAGGCGATCCGTCCCAAGCCGGGTACCGCTAGTGCGGATGCACGCTGATACGCAATTCCGCTAAGTCACCCCGGCGCCTGAGCCCGAGGCGCCTGGTGGACTGACGTCGGAACAAGATTTGCGCTCTTTCCGTGGCAAGGAAATGTGTAGCTGACGCCACGATCTTGTTCCGGGGCAACGAGCCTCCGCTCGCCGACAGTCAAATGAGAACAACCAAGAGTTCACAGAGCTACTTCCGGCGCCTGACACTGGCCGCGATGGGGGTCGCGATGTTGGGTGCCTGCAAGGACCCCAATGCCAGCGGTCCGGTCAAGCCGGCCAACAGGCAGCTCGTCAGCGTTGCTCCCAACGAGCCGGCCGACTTCGTGACGCTCACCGATTGGCCGATGGACTCCCTGACTGGAGGCGGGTGGGCCTGGTGCTCGTACTATTCCGCGACGCATTGCCAGGTGACCACACCTCCTCCGGCCATTGTGGCGCGGGACTCCTCGGCCCCCGGCAGCGCCCCTAATGTCATGCAATGGATTGGGGCCCCGGGATCGCCGCCGCTCCTCACCTTCTCCGGTGCACACCGGCGCGAGGAGTACAGCGCGTTTTGGTGGAAGGGCTCCGGTGCTTCTTCGCTGGTCAGGCGATACATTGGCGAATACGGGACCATGACGCTTTCCGTCACGCAATCGGGCACCCTGGTTCTCGGTCTTTATCACGCCCCGCAGCTCCTCGATCCGACAAGCCACACTTGCTACAAGGATTGGGAAAATTGGTGGTACTGCACGATCTCGCAGAACGTGAATCCCACCATTGGGGCGGTCACGCCGGGTGTATGGCACCGCGTAGAGATGTACTTGAAGGCGGCGGACCTGCGTGATGGCATCATCCGGATATGGGTCGACGACGCCCTGGTGGTCGACTATTCTGCGATTCCGCTCTCTGTTGGCTACGTCACGTCACAATATTCACTTGGCGCCGGCGGCTTATTCGATGATGTCCGCATCAGCATGCCGAAAGTACCGCGACCGGCGATGGTCACGTCGATCAGGCCGATGAGCGCCACGTCGACCTCCGTAACGCTCAATTTCGCACACGCCGAGGATGGTACCGGACATGATGCGAGCTATGTGATGCGTTTTGCGCCGACCCCAATAGCCGGCAGGTGGGGGTCAGCCACGCCAGTAACCGAGGGCACCTGCGCTGAGCTGCGCTCCACCGGCGCGGCCTCCAGTAGTTGCAGCGTGGAAGGACTCTCGCCGGGCACGAGCTATGACTTCCAGATGGTGGCGTACCGGAACGACTCGAGCGGCGCCGTGATCTACGGTCCGCTGTCTCCAGTCGTGACCGTCTCCACGACGACGGCGCCGGCCGGTGCCCCTCCAGCCATCCTGAACCTAGGCGTGTATTGGTACCGCGCTCCCCGGTCTCTCACCCTTTACTTCACTGAAGTGGATGATGGAACCCGCCAGCCGGCGACATACGAAATGAGATACGCTCGCTCGCCGATCGGTTCTGACTGGGGCTCGGCGACGTCCGTGACCCAGGGTACCTGCAAGTCACCGATGCCCGGCAAGTCGGCCGGCGCATTTCGTAGCTGCACAGTCGAGGGACTGGAGCCGGGCGTCACCTATGATTTCCAGATGGTCGCGTTCCGTGGAACGCCTGATGTGGACGCGGTATTCGGGGGACTGTCGAACGTAGCCACCGCGACCACGACTATCCCGCTTCCGCCGCGTCCGCCGGAGCCTCCGCCGATTCCCAACTCGCTTCGGTGGCGCTCACGTTGGGGCGGGCCGGTGCTGCATTGAAGAAAGACGAAGTCGCCTCGGCCGGACGGCGGGCGCATTAGTCAAAGAGCCGAGACCCGCAGGCCTCGGCTCTTTGCCTTCTCACTTCTTACTTCTTCTTACTTCTCACTTCTC
>JACQVB010000230.1 GCA_016209985.1 Gemmatimonadota bacterium
CGCCGGCGGCGTAGGCCCGGTCGCGGTCGAGCTGCGCGCCGGCTGCCAGTTGCAGCAGCGTCGCGCCCGCCACGGCGGCCGCCGCGGAGGATCCCAGGCCTTTCCCGATCGGAATGTCGGAATGGGCCTCCAGGTGGAAGCGCCCTTTCCGGTCACCGCCCAGGAGATGGAGAATGAGATCGTCGTCGGGATCGAGTCCGGTGAGCGTGCCGCTGTAGACCGGGTCTCCCGGGCCGGGCGCCAGGCTCGCCTCCAGCCACAGATCCAGCGCCAGGCCCAGGCAATCGAAGCCGGCGCCGAGATTGGAGGTGGAGGCGGGGACGCGAACGGTGAACACAGGTGCCAGGTTCCAGGTGTCAGGTTTCAGGGCTCGGAATTATAGCTGGCGACACCTGACACCTGACACCTGACACCTGACACCTGACACCTGACACCTCTACACCTTAAACAGATAGCTGAGTTTGACGAAGAACCCGTCTCCCAGCCTCCGGAACTGCCGGAACGTCAGTGGCTCGGTTTCGGTCAGGTTGCTTCCATACCCAGCGAAGAACACCGTGCCCGGGTTCGGCTGGTAGGAAAAGAGCCAGTCGATGCGGAGGTTGTTGCTGCGGGTGCTCAAGGCGCGCTGGTAGACTCCCGCGGCATTGCGGATGAGCAGGGGCTGGTTGGTGCGCGAATCGTCCCGCAGGCTGTCGCGCCACTGAATGTCGTACTGCGCCACCAGCCGCAGGAAGATGGGCCGGCTGAGCTGATATTCCGCCTTGAATCGCGGGATCTTCCGGGTACTCACGGCGCTCATGTCGCTGCGGCGACGATACTGCTGGAGCTGGTAGGCGGTGGTGAGCCGGATCTTGTCGGTAGGGCGGATGTTGGCGCTCACCGTCACGTACCAGATCCAGGACGACGACCATTCGTGGAAGTTCTCGTCCTGCCCGCTCAGGATGCTCACGAACGCGTCGAATTTCGAGAACTTGGGGGTCTGCCCGTTCACCCCGATGTCATAGTTGAACAGTCGGTCGGTGCCCACGAACGGTACGGTGTCGACGGTCGCGCCGATGTGGCGCTCGATGGCGTAGCCGGCATACGGCACCGGATCGTACTTGAAGGACTCGGGAAACAGGATGGCCCCCACCTGCCAGCCGCCGCGCATTCTCACGGTCAGGCTGTTGTCGTTCTTGAGATCGCCCACCGGGCCATGGAGCAGGTTCGCGTATTGGCTCCAGTTGACGTTGATCGGCATGTTCAAGGTGACACTTTCGATGCGCGCGCCCGGTTTTCCGTAGAAGGTGAACCGGTGGCTGAAGCTCACCTGGGCGTAGTTCTCCCGCGCGATGAACCCGCTCGCGGTGTGGAAGTCGGTGCCGAATCCCTGGAACTGGTAGCGGAGCGAGAGGCCGCGGCCGGAGCGCTCGAAGAGCGTCTGGAACATCGGTCCCCGGCGGGTAACGCCGGCGGTCCGGGTAGCGCTCGCCGCTCCCTGAACCGTGAGCGAGTAGATCCGGCCGAAGAGGATGCGGGTGTCGAGCGCGGCGAGCCGGTTGTAGTTGCCGCCGTCGATCTTGTCGGTGTAGATGACGCCGGCCGTGGACTGCGCTCCCAGGTCGCGCCGCAGGCGCAGCAGGTTGTAGACCGGATAATCGGTCCCGCTGGCGGATTGAATCCGGTCGTCCGCCGCGGACAACAAGCCGATGGTCGTTCTTCCCGTTTTGCCCGTCAGTTTCGCCGCGCCCACCGGTTGCACCACCCGGCGGGTGTAGATCAGCTGGCTGGGCGATTCGAACGTCTCGTTGCCTTCCAGGAAGAAGGGACGCTTTTCCGGATAGAACAGCGCCTGGCGCGGGTTGAAGGAGACCTGCTGGACATCGGCCTCGACCTGCGAGAAATCCGGCTTGACCGTCCCATTCAGCGTCAGGTTGTTGGTGACCCCCCAGCGGATGTTGCCCCCGAATTCGGGCCGCGAAGTGTCGTAGTTCCAGCCCGCCGCCGCAGGGGTACCGGTGACCTTGGAGGTGACCACCGGGTTCAGGTCGAGGACCAGCCCGCGCTGCAGCCGGGTGAGACCGACCAGGCTCCCGCTCTGTGCCAGGAATGACGAGTTGGCGCGCCGGGCGGGGGTCCAGCTATCCTCGTAGCCCGAGTGCTGCACCCGGCGCACGATGTTGATCCCCCAGGTCTGTTCCGCCACCGACTGAAACCGCAGGCTCTTGAACGGAATGCGAACTTCGACCTCGTAGCCGTACGGGACGAGCCGGCCTTTGGACTGATACGAGTAATCCGCGCTCAGGTCCGCCGTATCGCGCACCGACCCGGACGAGGGCCCGCTCAGCGCCGAGCCTCCCCCCTTTGCCTGGACGCCTTCGGTGAGATTGCCGTCCGACTGCACGCCGAGCGGATTGACGCCGAACATCGCGGCGCGCCGGTGATCGTTGAAGGTGTCCAGCAGGATCTGGACGTAGTCATCGCTGCCGATCTTGTCGCGGTCGGCGAGCGTGGCATGCACGGCGCCGTGCGCCTCGAAGGCGCGGATCCCGAAGTAGATGGCGTGGGGTGAATACCAGACCAGCACCTGGGTCGAGTCGGCAGCAGGTACACCATCGACCGGCTGAAATTGCGAGAATCCGGTGAGCCTTGCGGCTTGCGCCCACGCCGGCTCATCGAACGATCCGTCGATCGTGGCTTCCGCTTCGAGGCGGGGCGGCAGGACGGTGGTCCGGCGCGCGACGCCGGAATACACCGAGGAGCTTCCGGGCCCGGGCGCCTCGGCGGAGGCCGAGGCAGCCGGGGCAAACTGCGTTGCGGGGGCCTGCTCCGTCGCTTGCGCCAGACCGGGCGAACTGGAGAACGCCATCCAGCAGCCCAGTGCCATTGAAGTCACCAGGGTGAGGTGCGGCATGACCTGCTGGCGCGTCAGGAAGCCAAGCACGAGCGGCGGGTTTCCGAGATTACAACCGGAAGAGATAGCTCAGCTTCACGAAAAAGCCGTCGATGGTGCGGTTCAAGTCGCTGAACCGGAATGCCTCGGGCTCGGTGAGGCTGGCGCCGTAACCGGCGAAGATGACCGTCCCCGGGTTCGGCTGGTACGAGAACAGCCAGTCCACCCGGAAATCGTTCTTGGTGACTTGCGCCGCTCGGCTAAACCTGCCGGTGGTGGCACTGCGGATCAGGATGGGGAACTCGGTCCGCGAGACGTCCCGCAACGAATCGCGGTACTGCGCGTCGTACTGGCCCACGAAACGGAAGAAGATCGCCCGGGTCGCTTGATACTCGACCTTGAGGCGGGGAATCTGCCGCCGCTTCACGGTGCTGTGGTCGGTCGCGCGGATATAGAGCGAGAGCGGATAGCGCGCATTCACCCGGATCTTGCTGGTGGGGAACCAGTCCAGCGTGGCCGTGGGGAAGCTCACGTACGCGGGCGCCCACTCCTCGAAGTTTTCGTCCCGCCCGCCGATGACGTTCAGGCTGAACTTGAACGTCTTGAACTGCGGGGTGGTGATGCTCAGGGAATAATCGTGGTTGGTGATCCGGTCCACGCCCGCGTAGGGAATGGTGTCCTTCACACCCGAGGCCAGCGTGCGCTCGATGTAGTAATTGGCGTACAACTGCTGGTCGTACTTGAACGACTCCAGGAAATAGTTGGCGTTGACCTTCCAGCCGCCCCGCAGGTTGAAGCTGTTGTTGAAATGGAGCTTGGGATCGTTGGGAATGGTGCCGTCGAAAAACTGCCGGTAACGCCAGTTGCCGCTCAGCTGGAGACTGAAGGTGTAGGAGTCGAACAGCGACCCGCGTTTTCCGAAGAACGTGAAACGATTGTTGATGCTCCCGTTCACCTGATTGTTCCGGCTCACGAATCCACTGCGGGTGCGGAAATTTCCGCTGAGCGCCTTGAGGTTGACGCTGTTGCCGTAGTATTTGCCGGTACGGTCCAGCTGGGCCTGCCAGAGCGGCCCGCTCGAGGCAAGGCCGGCGGTCCGGTCGAAGCTGTGGGCATACTGGAAGAACGCGAACCAGATCTTGGAGAACACGTAGCGCGCGTCCGCCCCCACGACCCGGTTGTAGTTCGCTCCGTCCATCCGGTCGGTATACACCAGCCCCGCCGTGGACTGGGCGCCGAAATCCCGTTTGAGCCGCACGATGTTGAACACCGGATTGCTGCCGGTGGCGGAGAACGGCTTGTCATCCACCGCGGAGAGCAGCGCCACGCTGGTGCCGGCCGCCTTGCCGTTCAGCTTGAGCGCGCCCACCGGTTGGCCGATGCTCCGGGTGTAGATCAGTGAGTTGGGCGCATCGAAGAGTTCGGAGCCTTCCACGAAGAACGGCCGCTTCTCGGGGAACGAGACGGCGGAGCGCGGATCGAACTGGTTCTGCTGCACGTCCGCTTCCACCTGGGAGAAATCGGGATTCGCCGTCGCGTTCAGCGTCAAGTTGGTGCTGATCCCCCAGCGCGCGTTCAGGCCGAACTCCGGCTTGGGATTGGCGTAGTCCCAGCTCCCTGCCACGGAAGCCCCCGGCATCCGGGTGGTCGTAGTGGGGTTCAGGTTGAGCACCAGACCGCGCTTGATCTTCGTCATTCCGGTGAGCTTCCCCGACTGCACCAACATGGACGCGTTGCCCTTCCGGAGCGGCGCCCAGCTCTGCTCGTGCTGCGAGTGCTGGACCTCGCGTAGCACGTTGATTCCCCAGGTCTGCACCGGCGCGGATTCGTAGCGCAGGCTCTTGAACGGAATCCGGACCTCAACCTCGTACCCGTAGTCGGTGAGCCGGCCTTTGGACTGGTACTGGAAGTCCTCGCTCAGGTCGTTGCTGCCCCCACCGGACCCGTTCTCACTCCGGGTCCCGTCCGACTGGCTGCCGTAGGGGTTCACCAAGAACACCAGCGCCCGGCGGCGATCGTTGAAGGTGTCGAGGAAGATCTGGATCTGGTCGTCGTTGGTGAGCTTGTCGCGATCGGCCAGGGTGGCCCGGACCGCACCGTGGGGCTCGAACGCGCGGACGCCGAAGAAGATCGCGTGGTCGGCATACCACACATACACCTCGGTGGAATCTTCCGCGGGCAGGCCGTCTTTGGGCTGGTACTCGGAGAAACCGGTGAGCAGCGCCGCCTGGCGCCAGGCCGGCTCGTCCAGCACGCCATCGACCAGCATCTCTTTGGTTTCTTCGAGGCGGGGCAAATCCACCAGGAGACGGCTCGCTTGGCCGGAATAGACCCGCGCCGCCTCGATGCCGGCAGCCGGACTCGAAAACGTGGCTTCGACGACCACGGATTCCGAGCCGGACGGCGCTTGCGCGGCGAGCGGCTGCACGACCGCGAACGCCGCCAGCGCAACGAGATACGGCTGACGCATGAAGTGTCCCTTAATTGAGAATCAGAAGACCCGGCCGGCACCGGGCGAACGAAAAATATACGTCCGACCTGGGAGCCCAGGCAAACCCAAGAAAGTGGGAAGGAAGAGGCAAGACGTGAGAAGCCCAAAACGTGAAGGGTCGTTCAATTCTCACTTCTCACTTGACCCTGAAGAGGTAGCTCAGCTTCACGAAAACCCAGTCCCGGAGTCGTTGCACGTCGCGGAAGGTGAATGCATCGGTCTCGGTGAGGCTGCTGCCGTAGCCCGCGAACAGCACCGTGCCCGGTGAGGGCTGGAAGGAGAGCAGGGCATCGAACCGGAAATCGTTGGTCACCGTTCGCGTGGAAGGAGCCAGCAACCCGTTGTCGTCGCGAATGAGAAGGGGTGCGTCGGTACGCGCGTCGCGCAGCGCGTCCCGAACGCGGGCATCGTACTGCCCCACGAAACGGATGAAGAGCGGCCGGGCAATCTGGTACTCGAGCTTGAGCCGCGGGATATCGGTGGTGACCACGTGGGTCCGGTCCCGCAGCCGGGTGAGATAGCGGCGGGTATACTGAGCGTTGATCCGGAGCTTGTTGGTGGGCTTCAAGTCCACGGCCGCGACGAGGTTCATCAGCCCGGCCGAGGCGAACTCATAGATATCCACGTCGTGCGGGGACCAGGTGAAGCTCACGTTGAACGATCCCCAGGAGAATTGCGGCGTCTCGAGCCGGGTAATGGCGTCGTAGTTGCGCCTGACCTCCGTGATGACGTAGGGGATGGTGTCGCCCGCGGCGCGCTCGACGAAATAATCCTCGTGGAAAACCGGATCGAACTTGAAGATCTCGAACAGCGGGTTGAGGGTGAGCGTCCAGCCGCCCTTGAAGTTGAACTGGTTGCTGAATCCCCAGCGGTTTTCCACCGGTTGCCGGCGATCGAAGAATTCGCCGTAGTTCCAGGTCCCGTTGTACGTCACCCGGCCGGTCCAGCTCTCGAGAAACGCTCCACGACGGCCGATGTAGGTGACCCGGTTGGACAGATTGCCGAGCACGACGCCGGTGCGTCGGATGAATCCGCTTTGTGCCTGCAAGTCAGGACCGAACCCCTGGAACCGGTAGGTGAACCCGAGATACCTGCCGCTCCGGTCGGCCCAGATGTCCCACAAGGCCCCGCTTGACGTCGTGTCGGTGGTCCGGGTGATGCTGCCGCCGCCCTGAAGGGTGAGCGAGTAGACCCGGCCGAACAGAATCCGCGCGTCGGCGACCGCCACGCGGTTGAAATCCCGCCCATCCACCTTGTCGGTATAGACCAGGCCCGCCGTCGAAGTGGGCCCGACATCCCGTCGCAGCCGCACGATGTTGTAGAGAGGATACTCGGTGCCGCTCGATGACGCGCCCTTGCTGTCCACCGCCGACAGCACGCCGATCGCGGTTGAGCCGAGCTTGCCGGTCAGCTTCAGCGCGCCGAGGGGATCGGTCACGCGCCGGGTGTAGACCAGCTGTCCGGGTGTGTTGAACTGCTCGATTCCCTCCACGAAGAACGGCCGTTTTTCCTGGAAGAACTGCGCGAAGCGGGGGTCGGGCGGCGCCTGGGCGGCGTCGGCTTCCACCTGCGAGAAGTCCGGATTCACCGCTCCGCTGATGGTGAGGTTGGGCGTGGCGCCCCACCGCACGTTGGCTCCCAGCTCCGGTTTGGCGGAGTAGGACCAGGGACTCGGCGGCGTGGTGATGGTATCGCTGTCGATCCGGCCCAGGGTGAACGGGTTGAGGTCCAGCACCAGCCCCCGTTGCAGATCGTGCAGTCCGCGCAATGCGCCCGATTGCGCGAGGAAGGAGGCGGCGCGTTGAGTGCGCGTCCAGGTGTCCTCGAACCCGGAGCGCTGCACCTTGCGCAAAACGTTGATGCCCCAATCCTGGACCTGCCGCGACTGATAGCGAAGGCTCTTGAAGGGAATCCGCATCTCGACTTCGTAACCGAACGGGGTGAGGTGTCCCTTCGATTCCCATACGAAGTCGGGGCTCAGGTCGAGATTCCGCTCGAACCCTTCCTGGTTTCCGCTCTGGTTGGATTGGCCGCCCTGTCCGGGCTGTCCTCCCGGTCCTCCGGCTCGCGGCTGCTGTCCGCCTTCGGCTTTGATTCCGTCGGCCTGCACGCCGAGCGCATTGACGCCGAAGGCAAGCGCCTGGCGGCGATCGTTGAAGGTGTCGAGCAGGACCTGCACGTAGTCTTCCTTCTCGATCTTGTCTCTGTCGGCGAGTGACGCGCGGACGGTCCCGGCCGGGGCGTAGGCGCGAATTCCGATGTAGATCGCGGTGGCCGAGTACCAGATGCGGGCTTCCGTCGAGTCTTCCGCAGGGCGGCCCTCGATGGGACGAAATTGATGGAAGCCGGTGAGCACCGGCGCGCTGCGCCACACGTCTTCGTCCAGCACGCCGTCAATGACCACATTGCCGGCCAGCCGCGGAGGACTCACCGATGTCTGGCCGGCGGTGCCGGCGTAGGCCATGGCGCTGCCCGTCCTGGGCGGTGTCTCGACAGTGACCACCGTGCCGGATCCCTCGGGCAGGGTCACCGGCCGCACGAGCGGTCGTTCCGAAAGGGCCGGCTTCGGCGCCTGGGCCATGCCTGGCGTGGTTGCAACCCACGCCTCCTCGATCGGGTTCCTTGGGGACCCGATGGGCCGGGTGGGTCGGGTTGCGGGCCGCCCATCGACGTATATCACCGGGCGGTTGATCACCCAGCCGGCCCGACGCGAGCGCAACTTCCCCGAGCGAATGTCAGCGAGCGCCTGCCGGTAGCTGCGCGGCGACGCGGCGGTTCCGATGGCTGCTTCGACATCCCACAAGTCGTGGTAACCAGGCAGCCCGGGAATTGCGCTGAGTCCAGCGGAGGTCCCGACCGCCGGGCTAGCCTCGCCCCGCGCCGGGAATTCGGACACGGTGCTGATGACCGGCGTCAGCCCGGCTCGGCTCGGACCGAAGTCGAAGTAGTAGATGGGCCGGCCGCGATAGAACGCCGCGACCGCCGTTCGGTTGTCGGGGTCCCGCTCGAGATCGCTGCCGGCAGGAATGATGGGCGCGTTGAGCATGATGCCGGTCGCGATCAGCCGCGCTCTTCCCTGCCGCACCAGCTGCAAAACGATGAGATGGCTCCGCACTGAATCAGGCGGCATTCCGGCGGCGGGAAGGATCTCGACGTCGAATACCTGACGCAGCGAGCTGTACCCGGGGATCCCGGGGATGCTCGACAGGATATCGCCGCCCTTTCGCACCCGGTACAGGCTGCCGGGCTGCGGGTCCGATGGGCCGAAGTCGTAGTACTGGACCCGCCGATTCTCGAACCACGAGTCCATCAAGCGAAACGTAGTGGCGTACTGCCGGTCCAGACGGGCCAGAGCCTGCGCTTCGGCGGGCGAGAGCGGTTCTTCGCCGGCGCGGTGCGGGACCTCGCCATGCAACGGCACCGCGAGGACTGCCACAGCCGCGGACGCCCGTGTAAGCCGGTGGAGCTGCGCGCCGATCATACCCGGAACAGATAGCTCAGCTTGACGAAGAAGCCGTCGCGCACGCGTCGAACGTCGCTGAACGCGAACGGATCGGTCTCCGTCAGGCTGCTGCCGTACCCGAAGAAGACGACCGTTCCCGGATTCGGGCGGAAGGAAAAGAGCCAATCGATTCGGAGATCGTTGATCGAGCGCACGGTGGTGGCGAGGAACCGGCCGCTGCTGTTCCGCTGGAGTAACGGGAATCCGGTCAGCGGATCCCTCAGAGCATCCCGCTGATCCACGTTGTACTGGCCCACCAGACGGATGAAGACCGGGCGGGACAACTGGTACTCGATCTTCACCCGGGGGATGTGCTGAGTGGAGAATCTGGTCCCGTCACTTTCGCGGTTGCGGCGCACCACGTTGTAGCTGCCCGCGATCCGGATCTTGGGCGTCGGCCGCAGGTCGCTGGACGCGCCGAAGGAGAGAAACGCCGCGCGGTCCGGCTCGGTGAAATTGATGTCCCGCCCACTTTCCACCTTGCTGCTGAACGCGAGGGTGCGGAACTGCGGGCTCGTCACCTGTAGGGAGACGGTCCACGCGTTGTTGATGCGCGGCGGCACCATGTAGGGAACCGTATCCACCGCCGTACCGATGGTTCGCTGGACCGCCAGGCCGGTATACGATGCTTGGGGGAAATCGTAAGTGCGCCAGCTCCAGCCGGGCGTGACGTTCCAGCCGCCGCGCAGGTCCGCCGGAATAGTGAAATTCGAGCGGGTTTCGGCGGGCAGGCGGGTGGGGCTGAAATCGTTGAAGTCCCAGAACCCGTCGGTGTTGTTCCGCAGGTTCAGTTTTTCCAGTAACGGCCCCCGCCGTTGGAGCACGGTGTAGCGGTTGATGGTATTGAGACTCACGTAATCGGTTCGGGTGATGAACCCCGACTGGGCCTGGAAGTCGCCGTGGATCGCGCGCAGACCCCAGCGGCAGCCGTACACCTTGCCGGTGCAGTCGAAAGCGGTCTCGAAGAGTGGGGCGATGAGGGTCCGTCCCGCGGCGTCCCTGGTGAAGCTCCAGGCGTGCTGGATATCCCAGAAATTGGAGCGGTTCCACACGAAGTGGAGATCCGCCTCGGCCACCCGGTTCCAGGCGCCGCCGTCGATCTTGTCCGTATAGGTGATGCCGGCCGTGGAAAGACCGCCGAGGTCGCGGCGCAGGCGAAGCACGTTGTAGATGGGATTGTCGGCGGTGGCGGAGGTGCTCTTGTCGTCCACCGCTGAAATAAACCCCACCTCCAAACCGGACAGCTTGCCGGTGGCGCGGGCGGCAACAACAGGGTCGGCGATCCTCCGGGTGTAAATGAGACGGTTCAGGGTGGTGAACTTCTCGATGCCATCGAGGAAAAACGGGCGCTTTTCCGGAAACTGCACCGCGAAGCGCACGTCTTCGGGGATCTGCCCCGCGTCGGCTTCGACTTGAGAAAAGTCGGCGTTGTAGGTCAGGTCCAGCGCCAGGTTGGTGGTGACGCCCCAGCGGGCGTTGAAGCCGGCCTCGGGTTCTTCCTGATACGCCCAGCCGGTCGTGGGGGCTGCGGCGGGGGCACCATTCACCTTTCCCAGCACGAACGGATTGAGGTCCAGCACCAGCCCGCGCTTCAAGTCGGTGAGGCCACCCAGCTTTCCTGACTGCGACACCAGCGGCCCTCTGCCCTGATAGGCCCGGGTCCAGGTCTGCTCGTACCCCGAATGCTGGACCAGCCGGATCACGTTGAGGCCCCAGTCCTGCACCCTGGAGCCCTGGTAGCGCAGACTCTTGAAGGGGATGCGTACTTCCACCTCATACCCGTAGTCCGTCACGCGTCCCTTGGATTCGTACGCGTAGTCCGTGGTGAAATCGGGACGCGCGATCGGCGCGTTGGTGCGGAAGCCATCGGCCTGAACGCCGAGGGGATTCACCGCAAAGGAGAGCGCGAGGCGCTGGTCGTCGAAGGTGTCGAGCAGGATCTCGACCCGGTCATCGGCGTCGATCTTGTCGCGGTCGGCCAGCGTCGCGTTGACCTTGCCGTGAGTTTCGAAGGCGCGAATGCCGAAGTAGATCGACGACGGACTGTACCAGATCAGCACCTCGGTCGAATCGTCCGCCGGCAGCCCGTCTACCGGCGAGTATTGGGAGAACCCCGTGAGGATAGCTGCCTGCTGCCAGACCGGCTCGTCCATCCTGCCATCGATCGTGATCCTGGCGTCTTCGATTCTTGGCGCCGTGGCCTGAGTCTGCCCCTTGAAACCGTGATAGACGGTGGGCGGCGGATCGGTGAGGGGGAAGGATAGCTGCGGCGTTGCCTGAACGGCGAGGAGGAACAGAAGCATTGTGCGAAACTATAGGTGTCAGGTGTCAGGGGCTAGGGACTACAAAGGTATCAGGTGTCAGGTTTCAGGTGTCAGGGCTGTAGGTTTAGTTCCCTGGCACCTGGCACCTGGCACCTGGCACCTGGCACCTGTTATACGCGAAACAAGTAGCTCACCTTGACAAAGAACCCATCGCTCACCCGGCGCAGATCGCTGAACGAAAACGCATCGGGCTCGGTCAGACTGTTGCCGTAGCCGGCGAAGATCACCGTGCCGGGGTTGGGCTGGTAGGAAAAGAGCCAATCCACCCGCAAGGAGTTCGTG
Source organism: Gemmatimonadota bacterium (assembly GCA_016209985.1). Lineage (GTDB taxonomy): Bacteria > Gemmatimonadota > Gemmatimonadetes > Gemmatimonadales > GWC2-71-9 > SHZT01. Next base: position 11,472 of record JACQVB010000230.1, read on the forward strand.
GTCTGGCGGGTCGTCGCGACGTACGCACCCCGACCGGCGCTGTAGAGCAGGATCGGCTCGTCGGTGCGCGGGTCGCGCAGGGCATCGCGCTCCTGCGCGGTGTACTGGCCCACGAACCGGAGAAAGATCGGCCGGGAGAGCTGGTACTCGAGCTTGAGGCGCCCCACCGACTGGCTCTCGATGCGGGTGCCATCGCGCGCCCGATTGCGATGGAGGTGACTGACCAGCGGGCTGATGCGGATCTTCTCGTTGGGGCGCCAGTCCAGGGTCGCATTGACGGACAAGGACGGCGCGACCGCGCCTTCCCGGAAATCGATGTCGCGTTTGGGATAGACCGTCACATCCGCGCTGAACTGGCGAAACCGCGGTGTGGCGAGCCGCAGGGTGGATCCGTACACACCACTGACTCGCCCGGGCACGACGTACCTCACCGTGTCCGCGGTGGCGCCCACCACTCGCCGCACGCCGTAGGCGGCATAGACCGCGGGATCGAATGCGTAACTCTCCCATGCCGGCTTGGCCTCGAGGGTCCATCCGCCGCGCAGCGTGAAGGTCGCGGTGACGCTGGATCGGGTCTCGAGCGGGGAGCTGCCGTGCAGGAAGTCGCTGTATTTCCACACCCCGGTCAGCTCGGGCCTGGTGGTCAGGGCTTCGATCACCGCTCCCCGCCGCCCGTACCAGGTAAAGCGATTGGCGGCGCCCCACTGGACGATGCCGGTGCGGCTCACAAAACCGCTCTGGGCCTGGAAATCCGGATCGAAAGCCAGGAAGGTGTAGTGAAACCCCCACTTTCGTCCGGTGCGGTCGACGGTCGCGGTCGCCAGCGGTCCCCGGGTGGTCACCCCGCCCGATCGCGTGGCGCTCATGCCGGCCTGAAACTCCGCATAGTACATGCGGCGGAAGATGATCCGGCTGTCGGCGGCGGCGACCCGGTTGAAGTTCGCGCCGTCGATCTTGTCGGTGTAGACGACACCCACCGATGACTGGCGGCCGACGTCGCGGCGGACCCGGAACAGATTGTAGAGCGGGTGGCTCCCGGTGAAGGACGCCGCGGTGTCGTCCAGGGCCGAGATGACGGCAATGTTGGTACCGGAAACTTTGCCGGTGAGCTTGAGGCCGCCCTCGGGGCTCACGATCTGCCGGGTGTAGATCAGCCGGTTGGGATTGCTGAACTGGTCCAGGCCTTCCAGGAAGAACGGGCGCTTCTCGGGATAGAACAGGGCGAAGCGGGGATCGGCCGCGACCTGCGCCACATCGCCCTCCACCTGCGAGAAGTCGGGGTTGATGGTCCCGTCCAGCGTGAGGTTGGGCGTCGCTCCCCAGCGCAGGTTCAGTCCCGCGTCGGGGCTCGCGTCATAGTGCCATCCCCCTCCCGGCGTGGTCCCGGGGAGTCCGTCGGCGCGGCCGGTCGCGAAGGGATTCAGCTCGAGCACCAGACCGCGCTTCATCTCGGTCAGGCCGGAGAGCGTTCCTTCCTGGGAGATGAACGACGCGTTCGCGCGGCGTGCCGGGGTCCAGGTGTTGTCGTAGCCCGAATGCTGGACCCGCCGCAACACGTTGATCCCCCAGGTCTGGACCGCGACCGACTGATAACGAAGGCTCTTGAAAGGAATGCGGACTTCGATCTCGAAGCCGAACGGCGTGACCCGCCCCTTCGATTCGTAGACGAAATCGGGATTCAAGTCTACCTGGCCGGGCATGGCCCCCGGTGCCGACACTTGTCCTTCCGCGCGCACGCCGTCGGACTGGACCCCCAGCGGATTGATGCCGAAGACCAGCACCCGGCGGCGGTCGTAGAACGTATCCAGCATGATCTGGATGTAGTCGTCACTCTCGATGTGATCGCGCTGCGCCAGGGTCGCGTGCACCGCACCGTGGGACTCGTAGCCCCGGATGCCGAAGTACATCGCGTTGGGCGAGTACCACACGAGGACCTGGGTGGAATCTTCCGCCGGTCGTCCGTCCACCGGCTGGTATTGGGAAAACCCGGTGAGCAGCGCGACCTGGCCCCAGGCGGGCTCGTCCAGCGCGCCATCGACCGTGGCGGTGGCTTCGATGCGGGGAGGGTGGACGTCGAGCTGGCGTTTGAGGCCATCGTAGACCGCCGGATCGCCGCCCAACGACTGGGCGAGGAGCAAGAGAGGGATCATGGTGGGAAAAAACACCAGGGAAGCGGGAAGAGGGAAGAGGGAAGAGTAAGACCAAGAGGAACCGCTTTACTCTTCCCTCTTCACTCTAAACGCTTCACCGTCTTACTCGTATCTCAGTGCGGTGATGGGATCCATCCTCGCCGCCCGCCGCGCCGGCCACAGTCCGAACACGATGCCGACGCCCGCGCTGAAGCCGAAGGCGAGCAGGATGGATGAGGGAGAGACCAGCGTGTTCCATTGGGCCAGTTTGGCCAGGGCAACCGCGCCTCCCGAGCCCACCAGAATGCCCACCGCTCCTCCGAGCATGCAGAGCACCACGGCCTCGATCAGGAACTGCAGCATGATGTTGGCCCGGGTGGCGCCCAGCGCCTTGCGAGTGCCGATCTCGCGGGTGCGCTCGGTGACCGAGACCAGCATGATGTTCATGATCCCGATGCCGCCCACCAGCAGGCTCACCGCCGCGATGCCGCCCAGCAGGAAGGTGAAGGTCTTGGTGGTCTCGGTCAGGGTGGAGAGGAACTCCTGCCGGTTGCGTATCTGGAAATCGTTGTCGCCGCCCGGCGGGATGCTGTGTTGCCGCCGCAGGATTCGCTCGATTTCCAGCATGGCGATGTTGGTGGAGTCCGCATTGCGCACCTGGACCGTGACCGAACCGATGCGATCGGTGCCAAAGGCCCGGTACCGCGCGGTCCAGAGCGGTATCAGGATTCGTTCGTCCTGGTTGCCGAATCCGGAGGTTCCTTTGGGTTCCAGCACGCCCACGATCTCGTAGCTGACCCCGCCGAGCTGGATGTCCTGGCCCACCATGGCCGCGGGATTCACGTTGAAGAGCGTGGGGATGCCGCCCAGCAGCACGGCGACCCGCTTGCGCGCGTCATCTTCACCGTTGGTGAAGACCCGGCCGGCCGAGATCTTGTAATTGTTGACCGCGACGTAGTTGGACGTGGTGCCGATGATGCTGATGTTGCCGTTCTTGTTGCCGTACTTCACCTGCAGGTTCCGCTGCAACTCCGGCACCACGTTGGCAAAGGTGACGCCGCCGTTTCGCAGCGCCAGGTAGTCATCCACTTTCATGTTGACCCGCACGTCACCGACGCCGCCGAACATGCCGTGTCCGGGAAACACGCTGAGCAGGTTGGTGCCGAGCTGCTGGATCTGGTCCTGCACCCGCTTCTGCGCGCCGGAGCCCAGCGCGACCATGGTGATGACGGCGCCGACGCCGATCACGATGCCGAGCATGGTGAGCACCGAGCGCAGCTTGTTGGCGCGGATGGCGCTGAGAGCCACCCCCAGGATTTCGCCGAAGAGCATCTTACCGGCCCGCGGGTCTTCCGCCGCCGACGACCGCGCCGCCGCCCATGCCGGGCAGGCTCATACGGCTTCTCATCTGGTCCATTTGCTGCTGCGCCTGCACCAGCGAGGCGCTGGGCAGGATCAGGACGCTGTCTTTTTCGGTCAGGCCGCTCACGACTTCGGAATAATCGAGGTCGGTGAGACCGGTGCGGACGGTCACCGCCGTGGGCTTGCCGTTGCGGGTGACGAAGACGATGTAGCTGCCGCCGAACGCGAGATTGGCTTGCTGCTGGCGGCGCTGGCTGCGATCGAGCCGTGTGTTACCGCTGGGAGCGCCCTGCTCGGCCCCGCCCATCACGCGGAACCCGCCGCCGCCGCCGGCTCCGCCGCCCGAGGCCTGGCGGAAGCGTTGCATGAGCTGTCGGTCTTCGTCACTGAGCGATTGAAAGCCGCCGCCACTGCGCATCTTGGCGAACACCGCTTCGATCTTTTTCGCGTCCACGGCAGTGAAGCCCTCGGGCGCCGGGACTTCCCGGCCGTCCGGCATCGCGATCATGACGGTCTTCCCATCTTGGCGCGCCGTAGTGTCGGTACGAGCCTCACCCCCCATCGACGCCTGGCCGATGGCCGAGTCGGTGCGCGCCGGGGTCGCCGCCGCGAGTTGTTTCTGAACGTCATCCATGCTGAGACCCAGCACGCCGGCCGCCGACGCCACGTCGCGCTGGGTCCGCAGCGCCGCGTTCTGCACCGCCAAGACGTTGCGCCGCTCGCCGACGGTGATGGCGATCTCGGCGTTCATCCCGGGACGGAGCAGGTGGTCGGGGTTGGGCAACCGGACCATGACGGGGAAGAGCGTCACCTGTTGCTGCACGATCGACTGCGGCTCGATCTTCAGCACGGTGCCCTGGAACGGCCGGTTGGGATAGGCATCCACCGTGATCGCGACCGGTAGTCCCGGCGAGAGCTTGCCGATGTCGGTCTCGTCCACCAGGGCCCGAATCTGTACCGTGTCGAGGTTGGCCATCTTGAGCAGCACCGCGCCGCCGGAAACGCCGCCGGTGGCCGATTGGATGACGGTCCCCACGCCGACGTTCTTGGTGAGGATGATGCCGTCCTTCGGCGCCTTCACATCGGTGTCTTCGTAGGAGATTTTTGAGTTCTCGAGCTCGGTCTGCGCCTTCACCACCGCCGCCTTGGTGTTGGCGGCCTGCAGCTTGGCGTTGTCGAATTCCTGTTCGGTGATCGCTTGCGTGGCGTGCAGCTCCTCGGCCCGCTTGAGCTGCGACTGCGCGTTGGCCTGCTGGGCCAGCGCGACCTCGAGGTTGGCCCGGGCCTGCGCCAGCGCGTTCCGCGGGTTCCGGGGGTCGACCTGAAGTAAAAGCTGCCCCTTCTTCACCTCCTGCCCCGTCTGTACCGGAATATTGATGATCTCGCCCGACGCCTTGGACTTAATCTCGACCGAGTCCACCGGCTGGACCGTGCCGGTGGCGTTCACCGAGACCACGATGTCGCGGCGGACGACGGGCAACGTCTCGTACACCGGGATGGCCACCTTTTCCTTGCAGGCAGCCACCGCGGTGAGCAGAGCGGTGAGCAGGCTCCCCATGCGCTTCCCCTGCGTCATGCGGCTTCCTTGGTCAGGACATCGCGCTCCACCAGGCCGTCCTTCAAGTGGATTTGACGGCTGGCGAACGCCGCGATGTCACGTTCGTGGGTGATCAGGATGACGGTCTGCCCGCCTTGATGGAGTCCACTGAAGACCTCCATGATCTCATGACTGGTGGCGCTGTCGAGATTGCCGGTCGGCTCGTCGGCCAGGATGATGCTCGGGCTGTTGACCAGCGCCCGCG
>JACQVB010000234.1 GCA_016209985.1 Gemmatimonadota bacterium
CCTCTCCCTCGATGCGCCGCTCACTCCCGGCGAAGACAACAAGCTGCTGGACTACCTCCCCGACACCCAGAATCCCGGTCCCGACGACGAGACCTTCGAGCACGCGCTCACCGAATCCATCGAAGAAGTGCTCGGCGGCCTCAAGGAGCGGGAAGCCAAGATCCTCCGCCTCTATTTCGGCCTCGACAGCCAGGAGCCCATGACGCTGGAGGAGATCGGCAGCATGCTCGGTATCACCCGCGAGCGGGTGCGGCAGATCAAGGAGAAAGCGCTGGCGAGACTCCGGCACGTCAGCCGCGCCAGGGCGCTGGAGAGTTTCCTGGGGTAACAGCAGGGAAGAGTAAAAGCGAGGGAAGAGGGAAGAGTAAGGCGGCTACGGTGCTGTTTTACTCTTCCCTCTTCCCTCTTCCCTCTTCACGCCTTTCTATTCGTTCATGGCCACCCAACCGTCGTTCGACGTCTCCACCGGCGCCGACCTGCAAGAGGTCGACAACGCCGTAAATCAGAGCCTCAAGGAGATCGGCCAGCGCTACGACTTCAAGGGCACCCATTGCACCATTGTGTTCGACCGTCCCAAGGCCACCCTCCAGCTCGAAGCCGATGACGATTTCAAGATGAAAGCGGTTCTCGATGTGCTGCAGGGCAAGCTGATCAAGCGCGGGGTGCCCGTGAAAAATCTCAAACTCGGGGACATCCAGCCGGCCGCCGGCGGCAAAGTCCGTCGGGAGATTACCCTGACGCAAGGAATTCCCACCGATACTGCCAAGGAAATCGTAAAGGCCGTCAAGGCGCAGGGCTTCAAGAAGGTCCAGGTGGCGATTCAGGGCGAAGAGCTGCGCGTCACCGCGCCGTCCAAGGATGAGCTCCAGACCGTTATCACCTTCCTGCGAAGCAAGGACTTCGGCATCGAGCTGAAGTTCGGCAACTATCGCGGATGACCGGGCGCTCGCTGGTCGTACTCTTCCCTCTTCCCTCTTCCCTCTTCCCTGGTTCTTCGTGAAACTGGGTGTCGTCTCCCTCGGCTGTGACAAGGCGACGGTGGATTCCGAGCGCCTGGTCGGCGACCTGGTCGGCCATGGAGCCACCGTGGTCCGGGACCTCGCCACCGCCGACGTGGTGCTCATCAACACCTGCGGCTTCATCGATGCCGCCAAACGCGAGTCCATCGACGCCATGCTCGAGGCCGCGGCGCTCAAGGTATCCGGATCGGTGAAGGCGGTCGTGGCGGTCGGCTGCCTGGTGCAGCGCTACGCCGATGACCTGAAGAAGGAAATACCCGAGGTCGACCTCTTCCTCGGGTTCAGCGATCTGCACAAACTCGCGCCCGCGCTTGCGGAACGCGGCCTCCTTGCCGATCCCATCGCCGCACACCCGGGCGTGCGCCGCTATCTGGGGGATGGCCCGCACGTGCGCTATCTCAAGATTTCCGAAGGTTGCGATCACACCTGCGCGTTTTGCGCCATTCCACTGATGCGTGGCAAGCATCGCTCCGAGCCCTTCCAGCGCCTCATCCGTGAGGCCCAACAGCTCGAGGAACAGGGGGCGCGCGAGATCAACCTGGTCGCGCAAGACCTGGGCCACTACGGTCGGGATCTGGGTCGTGATGGCCCGAAGCTCCCTGATCTGTTGCAGGCGCTCCTCCGGGAAACCTCGGTTCCTTGGTTTCGCATGCTGTATGTGTATTCAGCCGGCCTTTCGGAGCGGCTGGTGGAACTGATGGCCAGCGAGTCTCGCGTCGTACCCTATATCGACATTCCGATTCAGCACGGGTCCGATCGCATGCTCGAACGCATGCGGCGCCCGGAACGGCAGGACACCATCCGCCGCAAGGTCGCCTGGCTCCGGGAAGCGATCCCGGATATCGCCATCCGCTCCACGGCCATCGTGGGCTTTCCCGGCGAGACGGAAGACGACTTCCGCACCCTATCTGATTTCGCCGAGGAGATGTCCTTTGAGCGTCTCGGAGTCTTCACCTACTCGCCGCAAGAAGGAACTCGGGCCATGGACTATGAGGACGACGTGCCCGACGAGGTGAAGGCCGCACGGCAGGAGGAGTTGCTCGAGCTTCAGCGCGCCATTTCTGCGGAACGGTTGGGCCGTTATGTCGGTCGTGAGACCCTGGTGCTGGTGGACGAATTCACCGACCTGGCGTCCCCAGAGCTTACCGGGACGGCCGTCCCCCTCTCCCCTACGGGAGAGGGGACCGGGGTGAGGCACACCGGCCGCGTGCCCTGGCAAGCCGATGACGTCGACGGCGTGACGTATGTCAAGCAGGGCGGCTGGGCGCGGGGCGGGGAGTTTCTGCGAGTGCGCATCGAGGATTGCGAAGACATCGACTTCCACGCGACCGCCCTGCCATGAGCTCGTCGCGCCGTTTCATGGACCGCGCCCGCAAAGTGCTTCCCGGCGGCGTCAATTCGCCGGTCCGGGCGTTCCAGGCGGTCGCGGACGAAGCCATCATCGTGCGGGAAGCGCATGGCGCCACGCTCACCGATATCGACGGCCGGCACTACACCGACTACCTCATGTCCTGGGGCGCGCTGCTGCACGGGCATGACCATCCCGCCATTCGGGCCGCGGTGACCGCGGCGCTGGGCCGGGGCACGTCTTATGGTCTGACCTGCGAGGCCGAAGTGGAATTGGCGGAGCTGGTCGTGGGCCGGGTGCCCTCGGTGGAGATGGTGCGATTCGTCACCAGCGGGACCGAAGCAACCATGTCCGCCATTCGCTTGGCCCGCGCCGCGACCGGGCGGGATCTCATCATCAAGTTCGACGGCGCCTACCATGGTCACGCCGACAGCTTCCTGGTATCGGCAGGCTCCGGCGTGGCGACCTTCGGACTGCCCAACAGTCCTGGTGTCCCCGCCGATCTGGCGAAGTTGACCCTGACCTGCCCGTTCAACGACGCCGACGCGGTGCGCGACACGCTGAAACGCCACGCCGGGAAGGTGGCGGCTATTATTGTCGAGCCGTTCCTTGGGAATGTGGGATTCGTCGCTCCGGCGAGTGGATTCCTGACCTCCTTGCGCTCGCTGGCCACCGAGTCTGGCGCACTGCTCATTTTCGATGAAGTGATCACCGGTTTCCGGGTCCACGCCGGCGGCGCGCAGGCGCTGCTGGAGGTTTCACCCGATCTGACCACGCTGGGGAAGGTCATCGGAGGCGGCTTCCCGGTGGGTGCCTACGGCGGCCGGCGGGATCTCATGGAGCAGGTGGCTCCTTCGGGGAGCGTGTATCAGGCGGGCACCCTGGCCGGCAATCCGGTGGCGATGGCCGCCGGACTCGCGGCGCTGCAGCTGGCCGGCGCGCCGGCGTTTTACGACACGCTCGCGGGTCGCACGCGGAACCTGGTGGAAGGACTCCGCGCCGCCGCCGAAACACTGGGCGTCCCGTTCACCGCCGGATATGCGGGCGCGCTGTGGGGTTTCTACTTCCACCCGGGTCCGGTTCCCGACTTTACCGCCGCGAAGGAATGCGATTCCCGGCTGTTCGGCCGTTTTCACGCGGCGGCGCGGCAGCGGGGCGTACTGCTGGCGCCGTCCGCCTTCGAGGCGGCATTCGTATCGGCTGCCCACACCGACGACATCATTGCGGATACGGTTGAGCGACTGGCTGACGCGCTGGCCCGCGCGACTCGCGACTAGCGCGGCCATCGCGGTGGCGTTCGCCACCTGCGCCCGGCCCCACGCTCCGGTGGCTCGCGGGGGGAAAGCCCCCGACCTCCGGATCGGTCTCGTCGTCGCCGCTCCCGGCGCCACCGTCAGTGGCGAGGCGGAAGTGGCCGCGGTCGCCGGCGGTGAACCCGTTTTCCGGCTGCTGCCCGGTCAGCAGGTCACCCTGCGTCCGGAAGGACTCGCCCTGAACGTGTCCGGAGGTCCCGCCCGCGGGCGTTACGAGTCCCTCTCGTTCGTGAGTCTCACCCCCGGCCGTTTCCTGCTGGTCAACGGGCGTCCTTACCGAGGCGTCGCCGACGCGTACATCCGGAATGCGGCGTTGTACGTCGTCAACCGGCTGAGCGTCGAGGAATATCTCCGGGGCGTGGTCTCCGCCGAGATGGGCCGGCGGGCGCCCAACGAAATCCAGGCCCTGGAGAGCCAGGCAGTGGTCTCGCGGACGTACGCCTTGGGCAATCGCGGACGATATGCGTCGTCAGGTTTTGACATCGGCACCGACATCTCCGACCAGGCCTATGGCGGAGTCACGGCCGAAACCGAACAGGGTAACGATGCGGTGCGCAATACTCAGGGCATCGTGCTGACCTATGGCGGCAAGCTGATTCGCGCGTTCTTTCATTCGACCTGCGGGTACGCCACCGCCGCCCCCGAGGAAGCATTCCGCCAGATCACCAGTACTCCCTACCTGCGCTCGGTCTCCGACCGGAAGCCTCGGGGCGGGTACTACTGCGAGATCTCTCCACGGTTCCGCTGGCGAGTCGAGTGGGATGCCGACACACTCGCTCGTATATTACGCCGGACTGCGCCGGCCCAACCGGGCATCGAGCGCGAACGAATCGACCGGGTCCGGGACATACGGGTGACCCGGACGGGCCCCTCGGGTCGGGTGATGGAAGTCAGGGTCCGGGTCTCTGCGGGCGAGCTCATTCTGCTTTCACCGGATATTCGCACCATCCTGCGTACGCCATCGGGCGATCCGCTCGGTAGCACCGCTTTCCAATTGCATACCCGCACCGGGCCGGAGGGGTTGGTGATCACCGCTGCGGGCGCCGGATGGGGGCACGGGGTGGGGTTCTGCCAGTGGGGGGCGGTTGGACGAGCGCGGGCGGGGCAAGACTACCGCACGATCGTGCGAACCTACTTTCCGGGAGCGGAGGTCACGCGATGGTATTGAGAACCGAATGTGGAATGCGGAATGGGGAGTGGGGAAGGGAGAGGCTCCCGGCCGCATCGGCTCAGTATGCCGGAGTTACCACCCCGATTCCGCATTCCGCATTCCGCATTCCGCATTCTCCAATGCCCGCATGAGTCTCCGGGTCGGTGTCATCGGCGCCGGTGCCATTTCCCAGGTGGCGCATCTGCCGGTGCTGTCTCGGATGGAAGACGTATCGGTGGTCGGGGTCTGCGATAACGACCTTCCCAAGGCGCAGGCACTCGCCCGGCGATTCGCGATCCGGAACGCCTTCGACGACATCGAGGATCTCCTTTCCTATACCAAGCCCGATGCGGTGGTGGTATGCACGCCTAACCACCTACACGAGGTGCACATCTCCACCTCGCTGGCCGCGGGAGCGCACGTGCTCTGCGAGCGGCCCTTGGCGCTCTCCGCCGCCGGGGTCGAGCGGATCATCGCCGCGCAGGAGCGGGCCAAACGCATCGTGATGGTTGGGATGAACCACCGGTTCCGCAGCGACGTACAGGCGGTCCGGGAGTTCGTCAGGCGGGGAGAGTTGGGCCAGATCAAGGCCATACGTGCGGGGTGGTATCTGTTCCGCCCCTCCCGGAGCGGCCCGGATTGGCGGCGGCGCCGGGCCGAATCTGGTGGAGGCGCCCTGTTCGACCTGGGCTTGCCGCTGCTCGATCTCGCCATGTGGCTCGCCGGCATGCCTGAACCCTCCCAGGTCACCGGCTCCATCAGCCGGGGCGAGGGAGGCGTCGAGGACCTGGGCTGCGCGCTGATGGTGTGCCGCGACGGCCTGTCGATATTCCTCGATGTGTCCTGGCGCCACATGGGCGAAGCAGAGCGCTTCTGGGTGGACCTCACCGGCGCCAAGGGCGCCGCCAGTGTCTCTCCGCTGCGCGTGTTCAAGGAGGCGCATGCGACTCCGATCAACGTGACGCCCACCGGCGCGGCGGGACGGGAGAACGCGTTCACCGCCTCCTACCGGTCGGAGTGGGCGTATTTTCTCGCCGCGGTGCAGGGAAGGGTCGATGAGCCCGATCTGGGTGAGCAGCTTGTGCTCCAGCGCCTCATGGGGACCATCTATCGATCCGCCGAGGAAGGCCGGGATGTGGCGCCGTGAAAGGACTCGCACTCCCCCGGGCTGATTGGCCGCTGGTGATCGGCGGCGCGCTGCTGGTGTGCGCGTCGTACCCGCCGTTCCATCTCTTCGTCCCTTCCTTTATATGTCTGGTTCCTGCGGTGTGGCTGATTGTCGCCGGCGCGGAGGACCAGCGGCCGGTGCGGCGCCGCCTAGTTCAAGGGTTCTGGTTCGGTCTGCTGTCGCACGGTCTCATCCTTTACTGGATGGTGATCGCGCTCTGGCATTTCACGCCGCTTTCGGCCCTCGGGTATGCGGCCACCATCACCATCCTTGCCCTGTGGACCGGGATTCTCTTCTGGTTCGTCGGCTGGGCCGTCCAGCGGACGCCGCTTCCTGTTCAGTTGATCTTTCCGGTCGCATGGACGGCGCTCGAGTGGATCATCGGGCATCAGGGAGACATCCGGTTTCCCTGGCTGGGTCTCGGCACCTCGCTGACCGGTTATCCCACGATCGTGCAGATCGCCGACACCATCGGCGCTCGCGGCGTGACGTTGCTCCTGGCGGCAGCCAACGCAGTGCTCGCGGTCGCCTGGCTCAGGCGGGACCGGCGGCGGTTCGCGATCGGCTCGGTGTCAGGCGTGATGGTCGGTATCGGCCTCGCCGCAGCTTATGGTGCGGTCCGTGTCGCAACCCTCGAGTCGCGGCTCGTCGGTCGAGTCGCCGCCATACAGCCCAGCATCGGCTTCAGTGACAAGCACGATCCGGCCCTGTTCAACGCCATCGTTGATAGCCTGCTCCACCTCTCGCAACGGGCGCTGGACAGCACACGGCCGCAGTTGATGACGTGGCCCGAGGCGGCCGTGCCATTCTTCTTTGACGTGTACCCCGATTGGTCTCCCCGAATCGGTGCCCAGGCGCAGGCGAGCCATGTGCCGATGCTGGTGGGCGGCCTGGACCTGCAGCGTTATTCGAACGGCACCTACGACTATTACAACGCCGCCTTCCTGTTCGACACCACCGGCCGCCGCGACGCGCAACCGCCCTATCACAAGCGTTTTCTGGTCCCGATCGTGGAGCGGGTACCCTTTGTCAATCCGGCCTGGTTCCGCAAGCTTCAGTGGTTCGGTGGGTTTGGTATCGGAAAGCCGGGGGTACTCTATCGGATCCCGATGGGACGGTTCGGAGTGCTGATTTGCTACGAGTCCGCGTTTGAGGAGGAGAGTCGCGACTACCGCCGCCGCGGCGCCGATTTCCTGGTGAACATCACCAACGACGCCTGGTTCGGCCACACCAGCGCCCCCTACCAGCATGCGGCGCACTTGGTGATGCGCGCCATCGAAAACCGGATCGGGGTCGCCCGGGCGGCCAATAACGGGATATCGGAATTCGTCGATCCGTTGGGCCGCACCTACCACGTGACCAGACTGGATGAGGTGACGTTCATCGCCGACGACGTGAAAACGACGGATGTGCAGACGATCTACTCGAGAGTGGGGGATTGGGTGGGATGGCTCTCGCTCATGGGGACGGCGATGGTGGCGGCGATGGCAGCGAGGAAAAGCGTGAAGCGTGAAGAGTTGGAGAGGGAAGAGTAGGACAGTTTCGACGTTGTGGGTCCGGGCAGGGGAGTCTGGTTCGAGAGTGTTACTCTTCCCTCTTCACGCTACACTCTTCACGCCTTTTCATAGGCTTTCCCTTCCACGAAGAGTTTGAAGAGATCGGGATCCAGCATCCCCGTCTTCACCTCGCTCGTCATGATATCCAGCGCCCGCGGCACCGGCACCGCCCGCTTGTAGGGTCGATCGGATGCGGTGAGGGCATCGAAGATGTCCGAGATGGTCATCATCCGGGTCTGCACCGGAATCAGCTCGCCGGTGACTTTCCTGGGGTAGCCGCTCCCGTCCAGCTTTTCATGATGGCCATAGGCGATCGTCGGAATGTTCTGCAGCTCCTTGGTCCAGGGGATCTGCAGCAGGAAACGATAGGTGTGGTTGACGTGACTCTCGATTTCCAGCCGCTCGCGCTCGTCCAGGCTGCCTTTCCGAATCGACAGGAAGCGAACTTCATCCGCCGTCAGGTAGGGCTGCTTCTGGCCCTCCAGGTCATGGTAGTACGCGTCGGCATACCGCAGCAGCTCTTCGAAGCTGCCTTCGGGCAGCACCGTCGGCTCATTGGACTCGAGTACCAGCTTCATGAAGCGGTCGAGAGAAGCGAGCTGACGCGCCTGTTCGTCCTTCAACCGCTGCACCACGTCTCGATGCTCACCGCTCGCGCCATTCTGCTGGAGGTGCTCGGTCAGCTGGCAGTAATAGTCCCGTTCTATGGTGCGCCGCGCGAACGCATAGCGCTGCCGGATGAGCTGCAAGTCCGGCTCGTAGAGCTTCTTCGCCTTGACCAACACTTGCTCGCGCACGCCCACCTTGCCGAAGTCGTGCAGCAGGCCGGCATAGCGGATCTCCCGGACCTCTTCCTTCGAGAACTTGACGTTCCGGAACGGCCCGTCCGACGCCCGGTCCACCACCTCGGCCAGCCCCACGGTCATGGATGCCACGCGGCCCGAATGACCGAACGTGGTCGGATCGCGCTGCTCGATGGCGGTGACGGCGGCGGTAACGAACCCTTCGAACAGGCGCTCGATGCTTTCATACAGCCGGCTGTTCTCGATCGAGACCGCGGCCTGCCCGGCCAGCGACGACACCAGCTCGACCGTGCGCTTGGTGTAGGGAATCACTTCGGCTTCGAAGTCGGGCGGGGTCTTGAGCTGCGCCTCGAAGTGACGCTTCCGGTTGATGAGCTGCAGGACCCCGATGACCTCCTCCTTGTGGTCCTTCATCGGGATCGTCAGCATCGACTTGGTGCGGTAGCCGTACTTCTCGTCGAGCGACCGGTTGATGGAGTACTGGACGTCCGGTGCGAGGAAGTACGCGTCGTCGATGACCAGCGGCTCGCCGGTGCTGGCCACGTATCCGGCGATGCTGGCGCGGTCGATCGGCATGGTGAACTCGACCAACGGGATCTCGGGCCGCGAGAAAGTCTGCGCCAGCTTGAAGCGGAGACGCTTCGCCCCGTTCTCCGTCGTTTCCACGAGGTAGAGACTTCCGGCATCCGAGCTGGTGATTTGCCGGGCCTGGGAGAGAATCATGTCCAGCAAGGTGTTGTAGTCACGCTCGGTCGCCAGGGCCACGCCGATGCGGGTGAGGTCGACGACCTCCTTGGTGCGGCTGGCCGCTTCCTGTCGCGCGCGCCCCGCCTCGGTCACCACCGCTGCCTCCCGATAGGTGGTGTGGAGTGCCAGCAGGAGATGACGGGTCCCATAGGGGTGGGGCAGCCACGCCGCCAGCAGATCGCTGGGGACAGACGAGGGAACGTCGATTTCGTCCGGGGCCCCGAGTGCCACGATCGCGCCGCCGGAATCCACGAAGCTGCGTAGGTGCTGGGGATCGAAGGTGGCGCGGGCTGCCGGGTCGAGCACGAAGGCGGTGGCGTCCTCACCCACGACCAGATCGCGGGGCGAGCGCACGATCAGCACCTCCACCCCTTCCGCGGTGAGTGCCTCGGCGATGGGTGCGGGGCTCATGCTCCCGGTGTGGAGCAGGGTCAGCTTCACGGTCGCACGCCGTCCGAATCGGCTACCGGCGCCTTGACGCCGGTCAGCATCCGCACCGGCCGCCGGCTCACCTGATCGATAAAATGATCCATCATGATCGACGAGCGCCGCAGGTGTTCCAGCGTCTCCTTGATGTTGCCGCGGTTTTCCGTGGCCATGGTGTTGGCGTTCGTGGCCACTGCGTCGAGCTGGCGAAGCAGCTGGCGGGTCTCGGTGAGAGCCGCGATGATCGAGTCACTCACGGCCGGGATCCGTGGCTCCAAACCCGCAAGCACCCGGTCGGAGCGCTCCAGGCTTCCCGACAGATCCGTGAGCACTCGCTGGATGAGTGGAGTGGTCGACGCGATCATCGAGTCGGAGCGAGTGACGACGCGGTTGCTGCTGGCCAGTAGGCGACGCGTCTCTCCCAGGACCGCCTCGACTTCGCCGCTGAGCTTGGTGGCGATGCCGCTCAAGTCATCCATGGTGCTGGTGCGGCGCTCGGAGTCGATGGTATCGCCCGGCTGCAGATACACCGCCTGCCGGAGGTCGCGGGGAGTGACGATCTGGACCACCGGTGCGGCGAGGGGCGACGTCTGCGCGATGAGCGCCTTGCTGCCCTTGGGCAGCTGGAGCGCGGTCCCATCCGGGAAGCGTTCATTGACGGAGAGGCGGCCGACGAAACGCAACGCTCCGGTGGTCTCATCCCGCACCGGATTGAGCTGCTGGATGCGCCCGATCTCCAGTCCCTGGAGGAACACCCGGGTATCGCGGGTCAGGTCCTGAGCGCTCTCGGTCCGCACGTACAGATCGTAGCGCACGTCGCCCAGCCCGCTGGTCACGATCAGCGTGCCGGTGACGAGTCCGATGGTCGTGAGCACGAAGAGGCCCACCAGGAAATCACGCCGCGATTCCACTGCTGCCTAGTCCTCCCGTTCCAGTGCGCCGTCGACCAGGCGGTAACGGCTCTCGATCCGGTTGAGCAGGATTCCGGGCAGGTCCTGACCGGTGATGAAGACCGTTCGCCGGCTTCCCTCCGCGGATTCGCCGCCCCGCGCCAACGCCAGCAGCTCGGCCGCGGCCCGATTGGTCAGGCCGTCGAACGGCCGATCGAGCAGCACCAGCTGCGGATCGAACGCCAACGCCCGGGCAAGCGCCGCCCGCCGCCGCAACTCCTCGTTCGCGCGCGCGGGCCGCAGATGGGCCGCGCGACTCAGGCGCGCGGCAGCGAGCATGACCTGCAGCCGACCGTCGATGTCGCGGTCTGGAAGATCGCTGCCGAACCGCAAGGGCAGCCCCACGTTGTCGCGCAAGGAGAGATTCTGCAACAGCCCATCGCCTGCCGGAAGGTATCCCACCCTGCGCCGGAAGGCGAGTGCCGCGCGGCGAGCCATGGTGGCGATTTCTTCACCGTAGACCAGCACCCGCCCGTGGGGGGGGGACGACAGCGCCAGGGCGTAGGCACCCAGCGCTTCCAGGCCGCTGTCTTCCTCCCCCACGATCGCCAACGTCCGGTGCGCCGGGACCTCCAGCGAGAACCTGTGGGGGGCAGCTGCTGCCAGCTGCAGATCTTCGAAGATGAGCGGTGCGATCATCCCAGTGCCACGAAGAGGGCCGAGACGAGGAAAATGCCGACCGTGCTGGTCACGACCGCCCGGCTAGCCGCGATGGGGACCTCGGTCGCGGCACGCCGTACCCCCAGTCCGTGGAAGCTCGGCACCGTCCCGATGATGACGCCGAACACGAGTCCCTTCCCGACGGTCAGCCAGGTATCCCGCAGTGTCAGCGACCGGAGCACGATTTCGAAGTACCGCAGACTGTTCATGTCGTTGGCCGACGCGGCGACCAGGCCCGCCAGGATCGCCACCAGATCGAACAGAATGATGAGACCGAAGACCGACACGATCGCGCCACCGAAACGGGGCAGCACCAGGTAGTGGAGCGGATCGATGCCCATGCCTTCCAGCGCCTCCACCTCGCCCATCACCTGATTGGTGGCCAGTTCCGCTGCGATGGCGGTCCCCGAGCGCCCCGCCACGATCAGGGCGGTGAGCAGCGGCCCCAGCTCGCGCACGATGGCCACGACCATCAACGTGCCGATCAGCTCGGTGGAGTTGATCCGGCCCAGCTCCCGGACCGCCTGGTTGATCAGGAGGAAGCTCAGGATTCCCGCCAGCACGATGACCAGGGGGATCGCCTGGACGGCGGTGAACCAGATCTGATTGACGAACACCCGCCCCGCCACCCGCCGCCCCGCCCCGGGAAGCGATCGCCAGGCAAAAACCGTGTTCCCAAAAAAGCGCGCCAGCGCTCCCAACTGGGAGAGCCAGCGCGTTACGGCACGTCCGGCTGTCGAGATCGGCGCGGTCACGCGCCTACGGTACTACGATTGCTTCAACTGCTGCAAGCCCTGCTTGGCCTCGCTGTAGTCCGGGAAAACTTCGATCGCCCGATTGAAGAGCTCCGTCGCCTTTTCCTTGTTCCCGCGGTCGGCGTAGAGGAGAGCGCGGGAGTAGTAGGTCACGGCCTCGGTCGGCACCTTCCGGTTTTCGCGCATTTCCATCGCCTGCTTGGGCAAGGCGGGGAGATTCACTCCCTTGGTCAGGTCAAGCGCCGCCTTGGTCACGAGGGAATACAGGTTCTCCCGCTTGTCGCGCACCGAAAGCGTCTTCACGATCTCGCTGGTCTCGGTGTTGACGACCCGGACATCGAGCCGGAAATCACCATACAGATCGGTGAAGCCGCCCAGAATGGAATAGCGTGCGCCGACGATCTTGCCGACCTTCGCCGCGGTGTTGGCGTCGACCCGGCCGGCAGCGCCGAGGTCCTGCTCCGCCAACAACGACTTGATCTGGGTGCGATCGACCACGCGTAGCGCGGGGTTCTGAGCCAGCTCGGTCGTCAGCATCTGCTGCATGCCGACCTGCAAGGCATCGAGATCTTCTTTGTTCTGCCCGTACGAACCGCCGTTGTCTATGGGGAAGACGGCGAGACCGGGACGAGTGTCCTGGGCCTGGGCGAACGCGGCCTGGGAAGTCGCCTCCCCGGCAGCGAGGGCGAGACCAATCAACGACCGCCACCGCATAATACGCCTCCTGATTACAGGGTCAGTTGCATGCCTTCAGTGGCCGCCGTCACTTCCAGGGCGCCGGTACGCGAGGCGGCCTCGCGCGCCTGCTCGAGCAACCGGTCAACGGCGGTATCATCGTGTTCCGGCCGGTGGTGGAACAGCACCAGACGCCTGGCACCCGCCTCGGTCGCTATGGTCACGGCTTCCAGGTTGGAAGAGTGTCCCCAACCGCGGTGCCGCTCGAGCTCTTCGGGAGTGAACATGGCATCGTGAATCAGGAGGTCAACCCCCGTGAGGAACCTCACAAACTCCTGACGCCATTCCGGCCCGACATCATAATCTCCACCCGAACCCACTTCATTGTCTGTGACGTAGGCCATACTGGCGCCCCCCTCGCGCGGGGTGAGCCGGTAGGCCAGCGTGTTGCCGGGGTGCCGTAAGCGCATGGCCTGCACGGCGAAACCGTCGATCTCGAACCTGCCCGGCGTGACATGGCGCACCTTCAGCTCGGCTGCCAGCTTGTCCAGCGGGACCGGGAATACCACCGGGTTCATCTGTTGCCGCAGGATCACCTCGAGGTCGACTTCGCCTTGTTTCGCACCCCAGATGCGCACCTGGTTCTGGGGCCCGAAAAATGGGGCAAAAAACGGCAACCCCTGAATATGATCCCAGTGCGTGTGGCTCACCAGCAGATCCATCTGCACCGAAACGGCCGTTCTGCTCTCGCGGGGCGAGCCCGGATTCGCCGCGCTATGGGCTGCCGTGAGCATCTGGCCCAACGGTCGGATGCCCGTGCCGGCATCCAGCACTACCAGCCGGTTGCCCGCGCTTCCCTCGCCCTGAACCGAAACACACGGCGTATTGCCGCCATACCGGGCAGTGGCGGGTCCGGGCGTCGGAATAGAACCCCGGGCTCCCCAAAAAGTTACGCTGTAACGCATTCGCCCGGTCGTAACGACATCCCGACGAACGTACGCCCCGCGGCCCGCGCCGAGCGAGGCATGGGGTCACCAGCGCTTGGTGACATAGCTCACCCCTCTCCGGCCGCGGCTTCCAACGCAGGGCGGTTTCGGATCACGATCGCCTTGCGTGACACCTCCACGTAGCCCCGGTCGGCGAGGTCGCGAATGGTCCGCGACACGGTTTCGCGACTGGATCCGATCATCTGCGCGATGGTGTGATGGGTCACGCGCCGGGTGATGGTCTTCCCGTCGTTTTCGTCGGCCATCTGGAGCAGCAGCCGCGCCACCCGGCCGTTCACGTCCAGCAGAACCAGGCCGCCGATCTTGTCGTCCGCCCTGCGTAGCCGGCGCGACATCTCGCCCAACAGTCCCAGCGCGATCGTCGGGGCTTCCTGCAGGCGCCGCTGGAAATCTTCCCGGCGGAGCACCAGCAGGTTCGAGTCGACCATCGCGATGACGTGGGCCGAGCGTGGCTCGTCATCGATCAATGCCATTTCACCGAAGAACTGCCCCTCATGAAGGACGGAGAGGATCACCTCGCGACCGTCCTCACCGATGAGGACCACTTTAACCTGGCCGGTAATGACGACGTACAGGGCATCGCCCGGATCGTCTTCGAACAGAATGACGCTGTTCTTCGGGTAATTGCGCTCGCGCGCCGACTCGGCGAGCCGTGCGATGTCGGCGTCACTGAGCTGCGAAAACAACGGCACACGGCGCAGAAACTGAGCCACAGTCATGGGCGCAAGACTCGGTCAGGGAAGAAGCTGCGGCACCGGCCAAGCTTAGCCTTGGGCCAGCGGGCTGTCAATTTCGCGGGAACTTCCGGAGTTGCTCCCAAGTTCAGATGGTGGATATATTTACAGCCTAGCCATCGGCCGTCAGCCATCAGCGTCTGGCATGGGTCAGTCCACTGATGGCTGATGGCTATCGGCTGACGGCTCAAACACCAAGCTTGGAGCACTCTGTGAAACCCGGCATACACCCCCGCTACCGGCGGGCCACGGTCCAGTGCGCGTGCGGCAATACCTTCGAGACGCGCTCGACGACCCCTTCGATTCACGTCGAAATCTGCGCCCGTTGTCACCCGTATTTCACCGGTAAGCAGAAACTGATCGACACCGCCGGACGGGTGGAACGCTTCCGCCAGCGGTATCTGACGCAGGCGGAAAAGACCGCCGAGAAGGCCGCAGCCGAGCCGAAGGAAGCCTGACGTGGAAGCGCGGCTGGCGGCCGCGCTGGCACGCACGGCCGAAATCGAACGCGCGCTCGCCGACCCGGCGACCGTGCGCGACCCCAAGAAACTCCAGGCCCTCGGTCAAGAGCACGCCCGACTGCAGAAGATCCGCGCCACCGCGGACCGCCTGGAGCGCGCCGCCGACGACCTGGAACAGGCGCGCGACGTGGCCCGTTCCTCCGATCCCGAGATGGTGGAGCTGGCGCGCGCCGATATCGACCGCCTGACCCCGGAAATCGCTCGGCTCGAATCCGAGCTGGAATTCCTGCTGGTTCCGCCCGATCCACTGGACGATCGCGACGCCATCCTCGAAATCCGGGCCGGCACCGGCGGCGACGAGGCGGCGCTGTTCGCGGGCGACCTGTTGCGCATGTATACCCGCTTCGCCGAGCGGCGCGGGCTGAAAGTGGAAATCACTTCGCTTTCCAACGCCGCGCTGGGTGGCATCCGCGAAGCTATCGCCAACGTGCGCGGGCCTAACGCCTACGGCCTGCTGCGACACGAGTCGGGCGTGCATCGCGTGCAGCGAGTGCCCGAAACCGAAGCCCAGGGCCGCATCCACACGTCGGCGGCCACCGTGGCCGTGCTGCCGGAGGCGCAGGACGTCGATGGGAAGATCGACCCCGCCGATTTGAAGATCGACGTATTCCGCTCCTCCGGTCCCGGGGGTCAAAGCGTGAACACTACCGACAGCGCGGTGCGCGTCACCCATGTGCCTACCGGCGTCGTGGTGCAGTGCCAGGACCAGAAATCGCAGCTTCAGAACAAGATCCGGGCGCTGGAAGTGCTGCGCGCGCGACTGCTGGATCGCATGATTGCCGATCAGGAAGCGGCACGGTCGCGGGAGCGACGCGCCATGGTCGGTACCGGCGACCGGTCGGCCAAGATCCGGACCTACAACTTCCCTCAAAACCGGGTGACGGATCATCGGATCAACTTGTCGTTGCACCGGCTGGACGATGTCCTGCATGGCGCCATCGATGAGCTGATCGACGCGCTTCAGCGCCGGGCCCGGGAGGAGCGCACGGATGCCGTCGCCGCTTCGTAAGCCGGCCGGCGTCTCTCCCCGGCGGCCACCGCGCACCATCGGCGACGAGATCGAGTGGGCCACCCGCAAGCTCGCCCGATCTCGCCGTCCTGATCCCCGGAAGGCCGCCCTCGCGACCTGGGCGACGTTGGCCCGCGAGACCCCGGGCGCCGTCTGGCTCAAGCGTCACGCGCGGTCACCTGCGGAATTGGCGCTGCGCTACCGCCGCGCGGTCGCGGACCAGGCGGCGGGCGCGCCGTTTCAATACACCGTGGGGACTGCCGCCTTCCGCACCCTCGAACTGCTGGTGGACCGGGCGGTGCTGATCCCCCGCGTCGAGACCGAAGACCTGGTGAGTCACGTCCTCCGCTGGGCGGAGGACCGGCATGGCGACGGGCAGTGGGGAATTGCCGCCGACATCGGAACCG
The DNA here is from genome assembly GCA_016209985.1 of Gemmatimonadota bacterium. Classification (GTDB taxonomy): domain Bacteria; phylum Gemmatimonadota; class Gemmatimonadetes; order Gemmatimonadales; family GWC2-71-9; genus SHZT01. The sequence continues at coordinate 16,249 of JACQVB010000234.1, forward strand.
GGAGCGGTGCCATCGCCATTGCTCTGGCTCTGGAGGGCCGTTTCGAGCGAGTCATCGCCACCGACGTTTCGGGGGATGCGCTCGCCGTGGCGCGACGGAACGTGGAGTCGGTGGCGGCCGGCGTGCCGATCGAGTTACGGCAGGGGTCGCTGCTCGAGCCCCTGGGGGAGACCCGGTGCATGGTCGTGGTTTCCAATCCGCCGTACCTGACGACGGCCGAGTGCCGGGAGACCCCGGCCGAGGTGAGAGATTACGAGCCGCTCCTGGCACTGGATGGCGGACCGGAGGGCCTGGAGCCCTACCGCACGCTGGTCGCTGCAGCCGCGCGATACCTGCACCCCGGAGGCCTGCTCGCGCTGGAGCTAGATTCCAGAAGGGCCATGACGGTGCATTCGCTCGCGCTGGCAAGCGGGTGGGCCGATGCGCGGATTCTGCCGGATGCCTTCGGCCGCGCCCGATATCTGCTGGCGACCAATTGGAAAGGGATCCCGTGATCGCGGACAAAGCGCGGGAGCTCGGCCGCCTGATCGGCCAGAGCGACGAATACGGAGCTCTCCGGCGCGCGCAGGATCGCGTCTCGGAGGCGCCAGAGTTGCGGGAGAAACTGGAGCGGCTGCGACACCTCGCCGACACCCTGGAAAGAACGACGGCGGAAGGCGCCGCGCCGCCGGAGGCCGACGTGGCGGCCTACGATCGGCTGCTCTCGGCCATTCAGGCCGACTCGCTGTACCAGACGGTGCTCGCCGCTCAGATGAACTTCGACAAGCTCATGATCAAGGTGAACGACCAGATCATGGATGGGATCCGCAAGGGCGCGACCAGCTCGATCATCACGCTCGGGTAGGGCGCGGCCGTGGCGGTGGGGGGTGAGAGCGGGAGCGCGTTCATCGCGATCGAAGGGCCCGAGGGTGCCGGCAAGACGACCCTGGCTCAGCGGCTCGCCTCGCGATTGCGGAACGCCGGCGCCGATGTGCTCGAGGTGCGCGAGCCCGGAGGCACGCCGGTGGCGGAAGCCGCCCGCCGGCTGGCGCTCGATCCCGATCTCGAAATGAGCCCGCTGGCGGAGCTCTTTTTGATGCTGGCTGCGCGAGCGGACCTGGTCTCGCGCGTGATCCGGCCCGCGCTGGCCTCGGGGCGGGTCGTGATCACCGATCGCTTTGACCTCTCGACCGAGGCGTATCAGGTTGCCGGGCGGGGACTGCCCCGCAAGGCGGTGCTGGAAGCCAACCGCCTCGCCACCGGCGAGCTCAAGCCGCATCTTACCATCGTGCTCGACCTGCCGGACGGCGTGGGAGAGGCGCGACAGGCCGCGGCCGGCAAGCCCAAGGACCGCATGGAGCGGGAGGCGGCGGGATGGCACGCCCGGGTCGGCCGGGTATTTGCCGGGGCGAGTGGGCCGGCCGTCATTCACATCGACGGAACGTGCTCGCCCGAGGAAGTCGAGCTCCGCGCGTGGGAAGCCGTCCGCGGCCGGCTGGGCGAAACCTTTCCGAAGGGCCAGGGTTGAAGGTAGAACGGCAAAGTAGGACATTGAAGAGACTCTTCTACGCACTCTCGAGGGGGCGGTAAATGAAGCGCCGTGGTATCGTGCTCGTCGTTCTGGTTGGCGTCGTGTCGTTCGTGTCCGGCGGCTGGTTGTTGCAGCGCGGATCGTCGCAGGCGGGTTCGGTCTATCAGAAGGCCCGCATGTTCGACGACGTCCTCAATCACGTCGCCGAATACTACGTCGATTCGGTGGATGAACCGAAACTCTACGACATGGCCATCGACGGCATGCTGGAACAGTTGAACGATCCCTACACCACGTTCCTCCGCGAGCAGGAATACCGCGACCTTACCTTCAGCACCACGGGCAACTATGCCGGTCTGGGAATCCAGATTGGCGTCCGTAACGGCTGGATCACGGTCATCGCCCCCCTGCCGGACACGCCCGCCGAGCGAGCGGGAATTCAGTCGGGTGACCGGATCGTCGAGGTGGACGGCCGCTCCACGTTCGGGTGGAAGGAAGAGCAGGCGTTGAAGACGCTGCGAGGCGAGGCGGGAACCCAGATCAAGGTGACGGTGGCCCGCCCCGGACTCGATGATTCACTCGCCTTCAACATCACCCGCGCGCGAATCCATGTGCGATCGGTCGAAGTGGCAACCATGCTGTCGCCGGCGGTGGGCTACGTGCAGCTCCGCACGGTCGGCGAGAACTCGCCCGCGGAGATGTCCGACGCCATCAACAACCTCCGGAAGCAGGGCGCCAGGGGGCTGATTCTCGACCTGCGGGACAACCCCGGCGGCCTGCTCGAGCAGGGCGTGAAGTTGACCGACTTCTTCCTTGAGCCCGGACAGGTCGTGGTGGAGACCCGGGGCCGGAGTCCGGGATCGACCAAGTCATACGACGCGGATCACGCGCAGTTGTGGCCGGAATTGCCGGTGGTCGTTCTGGTAAACGGCGGGACCGCGAGCGCCGCCGAGATCATTTCCGGTGCCCTGCAAGACCACGACCGCGCCCTCGTGGTGGGAACGACGAGCTTCGGGAAGGGACTGGTGCAGACGCTCTTCCAGCTCTCGGCCAACGAGGCACTGAAGATCACCACTGCCCGCTGGTACACGCCGAGCGGCCGGCTCATCCAGCGGCCCACCAGGGAAGGGACCACCGTCGCGGCCGCGGATTCGGCTTCGCCGGCGGCGGTGCCGTTCCCGACGGCCAAGACCCCCAAGGATTCCACGCCGTCCCCCTTGTACCGCACCGACGCCGGGCGACGCATTCCGGGCGGCGGGGGCATTCATCCGGACGTGGTCGTCGGCTCCGATACCGTGACCGACTCCGAGCGGGAGCTGGCCAAGGCGCTGGGATCGCACATTCAGGCCTATCGCGACATCATGACCGCGTACGCACTGGAGCTGAAAGTTCAGGGAGCCGTCAGGGACCTGGCCTTCCGGGTGACACCCGCCATGCGGAACGAGCTGCTCCGGCGTCTTCGGGAGAAGGGGGTAACGGTCTCGGACTCGGTATGGACCGGGGCGCGCAAGCTGATCGACGAAGGATTCTCCTATGAGGTCGCGCATTATGTCTTCGGCAAGGCGCAGGAGTTCCAGCGCCGTGCCGCGGATGACGTCCAGGTGCAGGCGGCCATCGATCTGCTCGGGCGGGCGCACACGACCAAGGAGCTGATCGCCCTCGGCTCGCCTTCGTCGGAGCCCGGCTCCAGTCGTCGGTGACCGCAGTCGGGGTCTTCGGGCCCGGCCGCGCGGGAGGGGGCATCGCCCTCGGCCTCGCGCGAGCCGGGCTCGATGTTTTGGTGCATGGGCGAACCCGCCGCGACCTGCCGGCGGAGCTCACCGCTACCTGGGGAGGTCTTCCTCCCTGGATTGCCCGGGTGGAGGTCGTGGTAATCGCCGTGCCTGACGACGCCATTTTCGGCGTCGCCCGTTCCCTCGCCGCCGGCAATGAAGTCGGTCCCCAACACACCGTGCTGCATCTCTCCGGCGTGCTCGACCGCTCGGCCCTGATGCCGCTGGACGCCTCCGGGGCGGCCCTCGGTTCGTTGCATCCGCTTCAGACCTTCACCGACGTGGAGGACGCGCCCGCCCGGTTACAAGGGGCGATCGCGACCGTCGAGGGTGACGGGCGTGCGGTCGAGGTCGCCGAGACACTGGCGCGTGCCGTCGGCATGCGCCCGGTCCGCATCGAGAGTAGTGCCAAGGTCCGCTACCATGCGGGCGCGGTGTTCGCTTCCAATTACGTCGTTGCGGTGGCCGAGATCGCCCGCCAGTTACTGGTCGAAGCGGGAATGCCCCCGGAATCGGCGTGGCAGGGTCTCCAGGGTTTGCTGCGGGGGACCTTCGAGAGTCTCGCAGCCGGCACGCCCCAGGACGCGCTGACCGGGCCCATTTCCCGCGGCGACCTGGTGACGGTGGGCAAACACCTCGCGGTCCTGAGCGGAGAGCACGCGCACCTGTATCGCGCGTTGGGTCGCGTCGCCCTTACGCTGGCCGATATTGCTCCGGCGCAGCGCACCGAGATGGAAAAGCTGCTGCACAATTCGACACCTAAGGCGTGACGACCTTCACGCCGTTGGGCACGCGAAACCTGCTTGGCCAGAAGACCTATGCGGGTCGGCTTTTAAGAGCTACGACGCGGGGGTGTGGCCACCCTTCCTATTCCGGCGCGTAGCGCCTCCAGCTCGGCCAGGGCTCCCCGCAGCTCCTCGATCATCTCATCCGCGATGACATCCGGATCCGGCAGGTTGGCGGAGTCGGTCAGCGACTCGTCCCGCAGCCAGAAGATGTCGAGAGAAGCCTTGTCGCGAGCCACCAGTTCTTCGTAGTCGTATGCCCTCCAGCGGCCGTCTGGCTTCTTTTCGGTCCAGGTCGGCTTTCGCTCCTGCCGGTTGGAGGGGTGGTAACAGGCGACGAACTCATCCAGATCGGATCGCGCCAGCGTCTGCGTCTTCAGGGTGAAATGCTTGTTGGTGCGGAGGTCGTAAATCCAGAGCTTCCTGGTCCAGGGCGTCTCGGCCCCGGGTTTCTTGTCGAAGAAGAGCACGTTGGCTTTGACACCCTGCGCGTAGAAGATCCCGGTGGGCAATCTCAGCAGGGTGTGCACGTCGCATTCGTGGAGCAGCTTCCGCCGGACGGTCTCTCCCGCGCCTCCCTCGAAGAGGACGTTGTCCGGCACGACCACGGCCGCCCGACCGTTGATCTCCAGCAACGTTTTGACGTGCTGCACGAAGTTGAGCTGCTTGTTCGACGTGGAGGCCCAGAAGTCGTCCCGCACGACCGTGAGCGCCTCGCGCTCCTCGTCGCCTTCTTCGTTGATGACCCGCACGCTGGATTTCTTCCCGAATGGCGGGTTGGTCAGCACGATCCGGTAGCGATCTCCGGGGTCAGCCTGGAGACTGTCCTTCACCTCGATGGGTGGATCGGCTTCGTCGCCCGAGGGGCCGATGCCGTGCAGCAGCAGGTTCATGGCGCACAGACGGGCGACCCCATCGACCAACTCGACGCCGTGCAAGGCGGCAAGCTTGAGGTGCTGCTTCTGCTTGCGGTCGAGACTGGGCGCTTTCGCAATGAAGTCGTGCGCGGCGAGCAGGAACCCGCCGGTGCCGCACGCCGGGTCGCAGATGGTCTCGCCCGGTTTGGGTTGGATGCAGTCGACGATGGCGCGGATCAGGGCG
>JACQVB010000255.1 GCA_016209985.1 Gemmatimonadota bacterium
CCCCCCCCCCCCCCCCCCCCCCGCCCCCCCGACCCGCCGAGTTCGAGGTCCTCTCCGCCGCCATGGCCTTCGACTACGCGACGTACCTCCGGGATGGCCTCCTCCCCAAGCTCGACCGCGCCACCATGCTGGTCTCGCTCGAGGCGCGCGCACCCTACCTGGACCGCGACGTCACGAGCTTCGCGTTCGGGCTTCCGCCCGATGCCAAAGTCCGGGGCTTTACCACTAAGTGGCTTCTCAAGCAGGCGGCCGCGCGCCGGCTTCCGGCCAGTGTGGTCAGACGCCGCAAGCGTGGCCTTTCGGTGCCGATCTCGACCCTGATCAACGGCGCGCTGAGGCAGGAGGTGGACCGGCTGCTCGCCCCGGAACGTTTGCGGCGGGAGGGGCTACTCAACGCCGACTCGGTCGGTGAACTTCTGAAGGAGCATCGGAATGGGAGCTTCCGCCTGGCCCGAGGGATATGGGCGCTGGTGATATTGGAGAGATGGATCGAGGAGTGGACATAGAGGTGCCAGGTATCAGGGGTCAGGTGCCAGGGGATCCCCCCTTCAAGCCCTGACACCTGACACCTGGCACCTGACACCTCTACGGAGATCTCATGAATCGCGACGAAGCCCTCGCCCTCATGCACGAATACACCCCCTCCGACGCCCTGCGGAAACACATGTATGCGGTGGAGGCGGCGATGCGGGCCTACGCCAGAAAACAGGGAGAGGATGAGGAGTCGTGGGGCCTGGTGGGCTTGCTACACGACTTCGATTACGAGCGCTATCCCAATCCGAATCGCTCGTCCACCGAAGAACATCCCTCGCATGGCGTGGGCGTGCTCCGGGAGCGCGGGTTCCCCGAACCGATGGCGATGGCCATACTGGGCCACGCCGCCTATACCGGGGTACCACGGGAGACCTCCATGGCTAGGACCCTGTTCGCCGTGGATGAGCTCTGCGGCTTTCTGGTGGCGTGCGCGCTGGTGCGACCCTCGCGCTCGCTCGAGGATCTCGAGGTGTCGAGCGTGAAGAAGAAACTCAAGGACAAGGCGTTCGCGCGCGGCGTGAACCGGGAAGAAGTCCACCAAGGTGCGGCGGAGCTGGGCGTTCCGCTGGACCAGCACATCCAGTTCGTGCTGGAAGCGCTCCGGCCGGTCGAACAGATCCTCGGTCTCGGGGCGGCATGACCGTTCCGGCCCCGCAACGCTCGATCCCCACTGAAATCGGGGCGATGGACCGGGCGCTGGATCGCGCGTCCGGCGCGCGGGCCGTTCCCGGGAACGACATCCGGCACCTGACCGATGGCCCCGCGGCCTTCGTCGCGATGCAGGAAGTGATCGTGCAGGCCGAGCGGTGGGTGCACTTCGAGAACTACATCATCAATGACGACACGACCGGGCGGCGCTTCGCTACCCTGCTGCTGGAGACGGCGGAGCGCGGCGTGACCGTCCGCGTGCTCTACGATTACTTCGGCTGCCGCGCCACGCCCGCGTCCTTCTGGAAAGGGCTACGCGAAGGCGGGGTACAGGTTCGTGCGTTCAATCCGGTAAACATCTTCCGGCCGCTCGAGTCAATCGAGCGGAATCACCGGAAGTACGTTTCGACCGATGGCCGCCGGGCCATCGTAGGCGGGCTCTGCATCGGCGATGAATGGAGCGGCGACCCGGCCCGCAAACGACTGCCGTGGCGTGATACCGCCGTGCTGATCCATGGCCCCGCGGTCCCAGTTCTGGACCTCTCCTTCGCGCATACCTGGGCCCTCACCGGAGAGCCGATCCCCGACGAGGTATCGACCCCTCGTTCCGAGCCCCGCGGCAGCGCCACCGTTCGAGTGATCGAAGGCATTCCTGGCAATCTGCGGGTCTACCGCACCATCGAGTTGATGGCTGCGGGAGCCGCCGAACGGCTGTGGATTACCGACGCGTATCTCCTGCCGCCAGCGCCGATGCTCGCCGGGCTGATCGCGGCAGCGAAGGACGGGCTGGACGTGAGGCTCCTGGTGCCGGGCCGTTCCGACCTGCCTCCGCTCAGCGCGCTCTCCCGGGTCGGGTATCGTGAGTTGCTCAAAGCGGGGGCTCGGATCTGGGAATGGCGCGGCCCCATGCTGCATGCCAAGACGGTGATCGTGGACAGCCGGTGGTTCAAAGTCGGCTCCAGCAACCTCAACTCGTCGAGCCTGCGCAGCAACTACGAGCTGGACCTGCTGGTGGAAGACGAGCAGGTGGCAGGCGATGCGGTGCAGCAGTTCCGCACGGATCTTTCCCGTTCGGTCGAGGTCATCTTGCGCCGCCCACGCTGGGCGCGGGGGCGTCTGGGCGACCGGGTCGCCGTGGCGCAACAGGCGGCGGCATTGCCCGAGATCGGCGGCGACCACCAGCCCAGCACCGAGGAGCGTTCGCGCCGGGCGGTCGTCTATCTCCGGCAGGTCGCCTCGGGCGCCCGGCGCTCGATTGCCGGAGCGACCGTGTTCTCACTGCTCGGGGGCGGCGTGCTCTTCCTGACCCTGCCCAAGGTCATGGCGACCATTCTCGCCGTGACGTGTTTCTGGCTGGGCGGCTCCGCCGCATGGCATTTCTACCAGCGGCGGCGCCTCACATCTGATGAATGACCCGGGTCAACGTCCCGGGCCCCCTCTGCGTACAGGGAATATGGAGGACGCCGAGCTCGCCGCCCGAGCCGGGGCCGGCGATCGCGAAGCGTTCGGAGCGCTGGTCGAGCGGTACGCGGCGCAGGCTCGCCGGCTGGCGCGGTCCATCCTGGGAAATGCGGAGGACGCCGACGACGCGGCGCAGGACGGATTCCTGGCGGCACTTCGCGCTCTCGAGCGCTACGACCCCTCCCGGCCCTTCGGCCCATGGCTCCTCCGCATCGTAGCGAACGCGGCATCCGATCGCCGGCGGCGGCTCAAGGTCCGCTCGACGGAGCCCATTCCGGCCGAGACGGTCACCCGCGAGCCCGGTCCCGATCAAGTGACGGACCGGAACGCGTTCCGGGCGGCGCTCACCGCGGCGCTGGCGCAGCTCCCGACCAGGCAACGAATCGCGGTCGTCCTGTTCGACGTCGAGGGCTACTCGCACCGCGAGATCGCCCAGGTGGTCAACGTGTCGGAAGGAACGGTACGCTCTGATGTTTTTCACGCCCGCCGCGCGTTGCGCGAGGCGCTCGCGGGGTGGCGCGTCATGAAGGAGACGTCATGAACGAATTCGATCATCGCCCCGATGAAGTCCTGGGCGACGCCCTGCGCGACGCCCTGACGGCACCCGACGATCCGGGGTTCGTCCGGAGGGTAAGGGATCGCATCCCGCAGCCCATCGTCGGCGAGTCGTGGTGGGAGGTGTTGGGCGAATGGGCGCGGCCCGGGGTCGCCGCCGCGGTGGCGGTGCTCGCCGCGGTGACCGTATGGCTGGCCGAAGCGCGCCCGGCCGACCCCACTTTGGCGGAGGAGACGACGGTCACACCCGCGGAAACGCTCAGCGCGGGTACCTTGGTGAGCGCGGCGGCGCTGCCCGAGTTCCGCTGGCAGCTGGTATTGGGAGAGGAGCGGGTGAACGAGTGACGAAACAACGAGTTCAGGCATCTACATGGTGACGCGCAAGCAGCTCGCCGCGCTGTTACTGCTGGTCGCGACGTTCGCGGTCGGTGGCGCGGCCGGCCGGATGTCGGCCCGTTGGGGATGGCGGGACCGGGGGGCGCGGGCCGAGCGGGCCGAGCGGGGGGCCCCCGGCTCGCGCTTCATCGCGACCCTGGATCGCGAGCTCAGGTTGACACCAACCCAGCGGGATTCCGTACAGGCCATTCTACGGAAGTGGGATCCGGCGATGCGGGCCGTGTGGGACGGAATGCGTTCCAAGTTCGACAGCCTGCGGGCTCTGGTCCGCGCCGATATCGCTCAGATTCTGACCGACGACCAGAAGGCGGCGTTCCAGCGCTGGACCGCGCGAACCGACAGCGCCGCCCGCAAACGATCCAGGGAGGCAGAGCGTGCACATTAGACCGACAGTACTGACGGGAATCAGCCTTTTTGCCTTGCCGCTCGCGGCCCAACAGCGGCCGGCCGCGCCCACTCCGGAGCAACGGGTCGCGGACTCGCTCCGGGCGGCCGAAGCCCGCTCGCAGGTGCCGGTGGTGACGCTGGGCGACGCGATCACTCTGGCGCTTCGCACGCATCCATCCATCGTGCGGGCCGGGTCGGATCTGAGCATCGCGCACAACAGCCAGCGGGTGGCGAAGGCGAGCTGGTTGCCCACCGCCAACGTGAACTCGACGGTGAGTAAGAGCCCTTCGACCCGTTTCAACAGCGCCACGGGACAGGTGGTCCAGGTCACGACACCGTATTCCGGCTCGGTGGGCCTCAACGCGAATCTGGTGTTGTTCGACGCCGGTGCGCGGATCTTCCAGGGAAAGCAGGCCGGCGCCCAAGCCGCCAGTGCCGATGCCAACCTGGTAAGCCAGAAATTCCAGGTGACGCTGTTGACCAAACAGGCGTTCTTCAGCGCCCTGGCGGCAGCCGATCTTGAGCGCGTGGCCCTGACGGCGGTGAAGCGCGCCGAGGAACAGCTCAAGATTGCCAGAGAGAAATTGGCGGCGGGAAGCGCCATCCGGTCGGACACACTCACGGCCACCGTCAGCGTGGGACAGGCGCAACTCCAGGTCTTGAACGCGCAGACCCAACGCGCTACCCAGGAAGCCACGCTCGCCCGTTTGATCGGTTTCGATCGGCAGGTACGAGCCGTGGGTGATTCGACGCTGATCGCGATCGTCGACGTGGATACCACCACGATCCGCACGGAAGCATTGCAGAGCTCACCCGCGATCGCCGCCGCCCAGGCGTCATTGCGGGCTTCCGAGGCGGTGGTGAACTCGACCAAGGCGGTCTACCTCCCGCGGGTGACCGCGAGCTATAGCAACTCCCGGTCCGGCGCGGCGGCTGGCCTCGGCGGCGCGGTCGACTTTCCGTCGCTCAACCCTCTCTGGAACCTGTCGCTGGGCCTTTCCTGGCCGATCTTCAACGGCCTGGTTCGCGAGCAGAACCTGTGGAACGCCAATGCCAACCGCGATGCCGCCGAGGCCAGTGCGGCGGACGCCCGCCGCAACGTGAATGCGCAGATCACGCAATGGCTCGCGGCGTTGCAGTCGGCGCGGACCCAATACTCGATCGCGCAGGCGAGCCGCGAGGCGGCCAATGAGAGCCTGCGGATCCAGCAGGAGCGCTATCGTCTCGGCGCGGCCACCATCGTGGAAGTGTTGCAGGCGCAGCAGAACGTGGACCAGTCCGAAGTCGATGCCGTGAACGCGCGGGTGAACTATCAGGTGGCGCGGGCGCAGCTCGAAGCGCTGCTGGGGAGATCGCTATGACCGCCCACATCGAGCACCAGCAGTTTCGCACCGGCGACCAGCCGCTCCCCGATGTCGTCATCCTGACCTACAAGCTGGCCCGGGATTACGTCCTGGGGACCGAGACCGTGCACGCACTGCGGGGAGTGAACATCCAGATCCGCCGCAATGAATTCACCGCCATCATGGGACCGTCGGGCTCAGGCAAGTCGACCTTGATGAACCTGCTCGGCTGCCTCGACACCCCCACCGGCGGCGAATACTGGCTCAACAGTCAGAAGGTGAGCGAGCTGTCGGACGACGAGCTGGCCCGGATCCGGAACAAGGAGATCGGGTTCGTCTTTCAGACGTTCAACCTGCTGCCCCGCGCCACGTCGCTGCACAATGTGGAATTGCCGTTGATCTATGCCGGCGTGGGCTCGCGCGAGCGCCGCGAGCGCGCCGAAGAATCGCTGGCGAAGGTGGGGCTGGCCGACCGCATGCATCACCGGCCCAACGAGCTCTCCGGCGGTCAGCGGCAACGCGTCGCCATCGCCCGGGCCCTGGTCAACGATCCCAGCATCATCCTGGCCGACGAGCCGACCGGCAACCTCGACAGCGCGACCAGCCACGAGATCATGGA
>JACQVB010000237.1 GCA_016209985.1 Gemmatimonadota bacterium
AGCCTCACCCCTGACCCCTCTCCGTTACCGGAGAGGGGAACGCCAGCCCAAGGCAGGAATTGTCACGGCTGATCGTTGGCAGCGGCGACACATTGCGGACAGGGACAAATCTGCCGCAGGTACTCGAAGGTGTAGATGCCGGTGTCGTGGCCGTCGGTCCAGTCGATGCTGATGGCATAACTGCCGACCAGCGAAATCCCAGCCGCCCCGATGTTCTCCGGTATGCTCGCCGGGTCGAGCAAGGGGCGTCCGGTCATCTCCTCCTGGCAGGTCGCGCACCGGCAGCGCAGGCGAAGGAAACGGGCAGGATAGGTGGCCTGGTGATCCTCCGCCCAGGTAATGACCAGCTCGTGGTCACTGCGGTGAATCGCGAGGGGGACCGGGAGCGGCGGCACCTACTCGAGTTTCGCGTCCAGCTCGAAGGCGACGTTTCCCTTAAGCGCCCGCGACACGGGGCAGTTGTCCTTGGCGCCGTCCGCCGCCTTCTGAAAACCGGCCTGATCCATCCCGGGAACCTTTCCTCGCACTTCGAGCCGCATTTTGGCGACCGTGGGCTTGCCGTCCAGGATCTCCAAGGTGCAGGACGCCTTGGTCGCGATCCGCGTAGCGGGGTTCCCGGCCTTCTCGAGATCCGCCGAGAGCGCCATGCTGAAGCAGGAAGCGTGAGCTGCGGCGATCAATTCTTCCGGCGTCGCCCCCCTGGTTCCTTCGAATCTCGTGGCGAAGGTGTAGGCGCCCTTGAACGCGCCCGACGTGGAGGAGAAGCTGCCTTTGCCGTTCTTGAGACCGCCTTCCCACACGGCAGACGCGGTTGAAATAGTCATCGTGAGCTCCGTAGTTGGCTAAGTGACGAAATCTAGGTCGGAAGGGATGCAAGAGTTGCAGGGGTTATCAGTCTGAAGCGCCCCCTTGTAACCCTTGTAACCCTTACAACACTTCCCGATACACACTCGCATCTACGTTTCCTCCCGACAGTATCAGCGCGACCTTCTTCCCCTTCATCCCGTTCTTCTCCTGGAGCAGCGCGGCGAGTGGTGCTGCCCCCGCTCCTTCGGCGACGTTGTGGGTATCGGTGAAGTAGTGACGCATCGCGGCGCGGATCTCCGCTTCGGACACGGTGACGATCCGCTCCGCCCCGGCACGGATGATCTCGAAGGCCTCCCGATCCGGCACCCGGCAAGCCATACCGTCGGCGATGGTGTCGGCTGAGTCGGTGGCGACCGGTTTTCCCGCTGTCAGGGAGAGCGCATAGGCCGGCGCGTTCACCGGCACCACCCCGACGACCGCGGTCTTGAGGCCAAGAGCGTCACGGGCGGCAAGCACTCCGCAAATGCCGGACCCCTGCCCTATCGGGACATAGACGGTCTCCAGTCCGGGAACGGCCCGGAGCAGCTCCAGCCCGTAGGAGGCGGTGCCGTGCCACAGCAACGGGTGAAAGGACGTCACGAAGTGGTAGCCGGTTCGCTGGGCGTATTGGCCGGTGAATTCGTACGCTTCCTGGAAATCGCGGCCGTGCTCGATTAGTTCGGCGCCCAGTGAACGCATGGCCGCATTTTTCTCCACGCTGTTTCCCTGCGGAACGACGATCGCCGCCTTGAGTCCATGGATCCGTGCGGCAAACGCGATGCTCTGGCCGAAGTTCCCCCGGGTGGCGGCCACCACCCCGTGAAGCCCGGACTGTTCTGCCCGAAGCCAGTCGAGGTATACCAGGCCACCGCGCACCTTGAAGGATCCGATGGGCGTGTGGTTCTCATGTTTCACCCACACCTCGGTGCCGGTCCGGTCGCAGAGGAGTGGCCAACGGAATTGAGGAGTGGGGGCAATGGAGCGGTAGACGATGTCTGCCGCGGATTCGAGGTCGGAAAGCAGCGTCATACTGTCGTAACAAGGGTTATAAGGGTTCTAAAGGTTACAAGGGTGTCATCGCCCTTCCAACCCTTTTAACCCTTACATCCCTTACATCCCTTACATCCCTTACATCCCTTACATCCTCACCGTTCGTTAACATTCCCGCATGCCAATTCTCGACACCAAGCAGCAGCGCGCAGCCATCGTGGTCATGCTCCTCGGTGTGGGCATCGTGTTCGCGCTCATGCCCTACGTGACCGGCCTCGTCGGCGGCATCGTGTTTTACGTGATCTTCGCTCCGGTCAACCGGGAGTTGCGGCGCCATCTGCCGCCGTCGGCCGCGGCGGGCATCGTGCTCGCGCTGGTCGTACTGCTGCTGGTCATGCCGAGTGTCCCGCTCGCCGGGGCAATCATCTCGCAGGCGCACGACCTGGCCACCGGGGTGGTGCAAAGCCCCATCCTGGCACGGGTGTCCGAGTTCCGCATTGGGCCGTATAACGTGGGCGCCCGCCTCGCCGGCCTGGGCCAGGAAGTGCTTTCGTGGCTGGGGACGAGCGCCTTCAGTCTGATCGGCACGGCGACCCGCCTGGTGCTGAATCTGACCATCGCGCTCTTCGGACTGTACTTCCTGTGTGTGCGGCCCACGGAGACCTGGGAGCTGGTGCGCCCCTACATCCCCTTTTCCGAACACAACGCCGAGCGGCTGCGCAAACGGTTTCAGGACGTTACCACCTCCACGCTGATCGGAACCGGCCTCACGGCGGTCATTCAGGGCGTGTTCGTGGCAGTTGGTTTCTGGGTCACCGGTCTTCCGAACGCGGTCTTCTGGGGGGTCCTCACGGTGGTGTTCGCCATCCTACCGGTGCTGGGCAGCGGGATCATCTGGGCGCCGGGCGCGGCTACCCTCGCCCTGAGTCACCGCTGGGGGGCGGCGATCGGACTCACCGTGTGGGGAATCGTGGTGGTATCGAATGTCGACACGGTGATCCGGCCCATGGTATTCCGGCGCTGGGCCCAGATTCATCCATTCGTGACTCTGGTCGGGGCACTTGGCGGTATCCGGTATTTTGGGATTCTAGGACTGTTGATCGGGCCGCTGGCGCTATCGTATTTCTTCGAATTGATCCGGATGTATCGAGAGGAGTACTTGAATGAACGGGGAATGGCCGTTCCCTGACCCCCGACCCGCGTAAGGGTCTCCCCCCGTAAGGGTGTCTATATGAGTGCGGCCGGCCCACTTCCAACGCCGGTCGCTCCAGAACCGTAGGAAAGGGTAGGGTGTATCAACCACCGTCCGTTTCCGGCGTGGCATGTTTCCCGCTCGGGGAGCGGTGGGTGGGTGGTGAGGGTTCCTCAAGGAGGCTTCAGGTGACCCCAGGAGCAGTGCGGTACGTTCAGCGCACGGCAGTCATTCTTCTCTTCGCCGCGACTCTCGGCGTTTCCGCCGCACAGGCGCAGTACTTCGGACGCAACAAGGTCCAGTACGGCAGCTTCGAGTTCGAAGTGCTGAAGACCGAGCATTTCGACATCCTCTACTATGAAAGCGAAAAAACGGCGGCAGAGATCGCGGGCCGCATGGCGGAGCGCTGGTACGCGCGATTTTCCCGCCTCCTCGACCACCAGCTTTCCAGCCGGCAGGTGGTCATCATGTACGCCAGCCACCCGGATTTCGAGCAGACCAACGCGATTTCCGGAGAGCTGGACGAAGGCACCGGCGGTGTGACCGAGGCGTTCAAACGGCGGGTGGTGTTACCGTTCGCGGGCCCCCTCAGGGAAACCGACCATGTGCTGGGACACGAGCTGGTGCACGCGTTCCAGTACGACATCGCCGGCCAGGGCCGCTCGCCGGCCAGCCCGGCCGCCGCGGGGCTGTTCCGGCTGCCGCTGTGGTTCGTCGAAGGCATGGCGGAATACCTCTCGCTCGGCCCCATCGATCCCAACACCGCGATGTGGCTCAGGGACGCGGCAAAAGACACCCTCCCCACCCTGCGACAGCTCGATAACCCCAAGTACTTCCCGTACCGGTG
>JACQVB010000238.1 GCA_016209985.1 Gemmatimonadota bacterium
CACCCTTACCGACCCTTACCGTCCCTTACCGTCACTTGCCGCCCTTCAGTTGCTCCACGTCCCGCGTCTTTGCCAGCAACCGCTCTACGAAGTCGACCCTTTCCTCCAGCTCACGCAGCTCGTTTTGCATCGTCTCCATCTCTTCAGTCATCCGCAAGCTCAGCTGCTGCCGGTCCGCACGGGTTCCGCCACCGGCGATGTCGTCCCGGGACCACCGGCTGACCCGCCGGCCTTCCGCATCCCGGAACTCACCGCTCATGATCAGAATGAGATCGTACAGCCACCACAGCCCAAGACCGCCGAGCGTTCCGAGCTGCAGCAGCCCGGTACCGGTCTTCCCCACGTAAAACCGATGGGCCCCGAATACCCCGAGCGGTAGGGAAAGCGCGACCGCCACGCTGCGGAGGCGGTCCGATTCCTCTGTTGCGGATATCTCCGACATCGGAACGGGCGTGGTGTGCATGACGGAGAATGCAGCGGCGGAGAGGACCAGTCAAATTACGTTTTGGCCTTCGCCTTTGGCGGCTTTGCCTTCGTCGCCGCCTTCGCGTCCGTCGCACACTTCTCGTACGCGGCCGGAAATCCGTTGATCATGAAGTAGAAGGTCTCGCCTACTCCCGTGGTGCCGACCCGGGCGCGGATGGTGACCTGGTCGGAACCCGACAGCATCGCCTTCACCAACCTGGCCGACTGCGTGGAGTCGAACGCGGCCACGATCAACGAGTCGGCACCGACCCCGTTGGCCTTTCTCCACGCGCTCAACTGGGCGGTGTCCACCGCGTAACGGATCCAGACATCGCCCATCCGGAGCTTCCAGGTCGAGTCCTTGGCCGAAATCATGGCGTGCGGCCGGGGAGGGCTGCAGGCAATACCGAGTAGTACCGTCATGGGCTGGCGAAAGCCGGTCAAGGTGGAGTTCCCCGCCCAGGTAATCCACTGGTTGACCGTGACCGTGTCTGCCAGACTGACCCGGCGCTGCCGGAACCATGCGCCTTCGTGATCGTCCAGGCCGCGTTCGTCCATGAATCTCTTCAGCATGTCGGCCGGGGTGCCTTGCGCCCGAAGAGGGGATGCCGCACCGAGAGCGAGGAGGGTCCAGGCGATCAAGCTTGTTTGAGTTTTCATGGGCGACTGAATACCCCGAAGCGTACGTAAAGTTGTCCAGCAACAGGCTGGGGCGAGAGGGAAGAATAAGCAGGGACCGGATGCGGAAAGCCCGGGGAGACGCCCCGGGCTTTTTTATGCTTCGCTTCGCTCGTGGAACGCGATTTGCGTCCCATCGGGAATGTACCCAGAGCCGCGCCCGATTCCAATCATCTGGAACGTACGTTCGATGCGTCTGACAGCTCGATTCACACTCCTCCTGGTCTGTTCGTCTTGCCTCACGGGCTGCGCCTGGATCATGCGAAGGGCGTATGAGGAAAAGAAGTCGTGAGATGGGAGTCGTGAACCGTGACGCATAGCAGGGAGCAGCTCACCCGCCAAACCTACGTCGGCGTTGCGCTTACCGACGTCAATACGTTCTCCGACGTACGCGCAACGCCGCCCAGCCGGGTACTTTGAGATTATGGACCCGAGGGACTTTTCCGCCGCGAAACTGGTCCTGGTCGTCGATGACGACCCGGATTTTTGCCTGGTGATGAGCCAGCTGCTGCGACTCTGTGGCTTTCGGGTTGCGATAGCAGCGAATGGAGTCGAGGCGCTCGCGTTGTTGCCCAAGCACCCGGTCTCCGTGATGATGACCGATCTTTTCATGCCCCGGATGGATGGGATCGAGCTGCTGCGGAACGTCCGGAAGCGGGGGGCTCCGTCCCCCGCCATCATCGCCGTGACCGGCGATCTGCACGCGGGCCGGGAGACCACCGCCGCCGCCGCGGGCCTCCTCGGCGCGCACGCCGTCCTCATCAAGCCTTTCAACAAGCATCAGCTGCTGCAGGCAATTGAGGTGGCGACCGCGGCAGCGGCCGGCACCCTGCCTACCGACTCTCCGCTGGTCGCCGGTTAAGGAGCACCGTCCGGCTTGAGATATGGCACCGAGTCGGCGTCCACGCCGACTCGGACCTTGCTTCATGAATAGGCCTTAAGAGGTCCTTGGCGATTTTCGTTTCGTCGCCGGCTATGTTGACCGGCCATGAAACCGATACGAACCATGGCTTTCCTCACGGCAGCCTTCGCGTATGCGCTGATCGTCTTCGGCGCCGCGGTGCGGATTACCGAGTCCGGCCTGGGATGCGGCCCGGAGTGGCCGCGCTGCAACGGCCGCTTCATTCCGCTGTTCACCGATTATCACGTCGTGATCGAGTACGTCCATCGCCTGGCTGCACTGGGGCTGATCGTGCTGATCGTGGCCCTCGCGAGCCTTGCCGTGGCAAGGCGAACGGTTCCGGGTGTTGCGGGCAAAGGTGGCGTGCTCCGGCCCGTCCTGCTTGCGGTCGTGCTGCTGCTGGTCCAGGTGATACTCGGTGCGATCACGGTGTGGCTGGATCTGCACGCCTCGGCCATCGTGCTCCACCTGGGCACCGCGATGGGTCTTCTCGCGGCACTCCTGGTGGCCGGTCTGCGGGCCGCGGAGCAGAGCCGCGGCGTAGCTACCACCTCGAATGCCGCGGGTCCCCCCTCTCGAGCAACGGGCGCCGCCGTGGCCATGGGAGCGATCGCGGTGCTGGCGGGTGGCCTTACGGCCGCGACGGGCGCCTCAACCGCCTGCCGCGGATTCCCACTCTGCAACGGGTTGATCTGGCCCGATGCGGCGTCCGGCGGCTTGGCACAGATACAATGGACGCATCGCCTCATTGCCTACTCGCTCTTTGTGTTTCTGGTGGCAATGGCAATCCGTATCCGAGCGCACGCCTTCGGAGAAATCAGAAGGTGGACCTGGATAGCGGCGTCGGTCGCCGCGCTCCAAGTGGTGGTCGCGGCCATCATGATTCTGACGCACGACGAGTCGACGGCGCACCATGGTTTGCATGCGCCCTGGGCGATCGCGCATGTGGCGGTGGGGACGGCGGTGTGGGCATCGCTGGTGATTCTGGCGTGGCACGGCACACGTTCCCTTCGAACCATCGTAGTGTAATGAAGATCCAAGGTGACGAAAAACTCCGGTGTCCTGCGGCTCATCGCCGACTCCAAGCTGTTCAAGTCGGCCCTCCTGATCGCCGTCGGTGTGGGAGCACTGCGGCTGCTCGATCCCGAGCGGGCGGCGCGGGCCCGGCACTGGATCGCGTCGGTCGCGGGGAGCTACGACAGCCCGGCGCTGCACCGGGTCTTGAGCACCTGGGTCCAGACCTCGGCGTCGTGCTGCCGGGCGGTGGCGAACACGATGCTGTCGGCGAGCGGGAGCCGCGTCTCTACCCCGAGGCGCGCCGCCGTCAGGGCGAGAGTGCCGTCGAGCTCCACCACGCGACCCTGCTGCATTTGCGCGACGGCCTGCAAGGCGGGGGTCTCGCCCCGCTGCTGGAAGATGCGTTTGAAGATCTCCAATAGAACGATGGTTGGGACCACCAGCTTGTCGACGGCTTGGATGGCTGAAGAGAAGAACCCGCCGTTGGGCCCATCGGCAAAGTACTCCAGCCAAGCGGACGAATCGACGACGTTCAGACGCGATCCCGATCACGAGGCACCGACGTGTCGATGCCTTTGAGGAATCCGCGCAGCGCCTTGAGCGGCTTGATAGGGATGAACTCCACGCGGTCAAGATATTGCAGCGCCTGCACCTTTTGCCCCGGCTCAAGCCCCAAGGCCTTGCGTATCTCCTGAGGGATCACGACCTGAAACTTCCGCGAGACGGTCACGACGGACATACGTCACCTCGGGGTGGTACAACGATATTTCGACCGATCAGGCAATTGTATAGGCACAACAGCTTCCACTGGTCGAAGGAGAGGTGGCCGACCGCGCTGTAGGCGCTATCGGTCTGGTGTCCGGTCAAGGTGAGTCCCCCGACCTCGTCGCCGCTTTCGTTGAAGAATATGATGTCCGGGCGATCTTTCCGTCCGCGCTAACGATGTTCAGTCGCTCGACGTCGAGCACCTTTTCCCGACGCTGTTGGCCTCGGAACGCGCCGAAGGTGAGCACCGGAAACCAGATGGCTGTGAACAACGCGTAGATCTTGAGGAGTCGGACTTCTCTTTCCAGACGAGTCATGGGATATCCGTATGGCGGGGACGGGATGACAGCTACTCGTCGCCTTCGATTCCCTCGAAAACACTGGCGACGTCGAGCACCAACGCATGCGCCATCTGTGGAGCCTGCCAGACGAGCTGGGCTTCCGCGGCGCGTTCCTCTGAGCTGCCCGGCCGAGTAATGAAGATCCACCGCGCGGCCAGATCCGCCCGCCAGACCTCCTGGACACCTACCGCAATGTAGGCCGTGCGTTTGTGGTCGCGGTCGTAGACCCGAGACCCGCGGCCCGAGATTTCGACCGCCAGCCACCAGGTCCGTACCTCAGTCCACTTTTCCGCGATCCGCTCCATCTCGGGTATGACCAGGATGTCGGGCTCCAGGTGCAGGTTGGGCGCGATCTCCACGGAGCCCGGGGTACAGATATGAGCCTTGCCGGACGTCCCGAAATAGAGGTGCAACGCCCGAACCAGCCGATCGAGCACAATCTGATGGGGAGGCAGCGGGGCGGGCGTCACGAGCAGGACCCCGTCCAGCAACTCGTAGCGGTTTCCGTCGTTGGGGAAAGACTGGAGGTCTTCGAGGGTGTAACGCGGCACGACCACCGGCATAGCCATAAGGTAGGCCCTCGGCGAAGCGGGGAGCAACTCGGCACGCCTCAGCGTAACGACTGCTCACGATCTCCAACTAACCAAAGGATCGCAGGTAGGAAACGAAAAAACGCGATGACTCAAGGGGCCGCGGTTTTCGACGTTTTGGCAGGAATACCTGGCCAGCGTTCAAGCCTACAACGGACATTGCCACCCTGTCGGGAGAGTGAAGTAGCGTGCACCTTAGGACCACCGAAGAGTCCTGAGCTCTCTTCACAGTCTGCACCCTCGTCAAAGAGGTTGTCCATGACACCAACGATCTCCGGAGCGGTGGCCGTTCTACTGACACTCGGCACCGCCCCTCTGTCCAGCCAATATCCGACGGGGCAGCACTACAGCCCCAACGTCAAGCTCATCTCCCACCTCCCACTCGCCGGCGTCATGAAGGTGTCGGACCTGGAGGTGGAGCAGGAGCTGACGCGGCCCTACGCTTACGTGTCCCGTGGCCCCGATCCCATCGGGTTCGATCTCATCTCGATCAAGGATCCGGCCAGACCCCGGCGGATCTATCAGTGGGTGATCGAGAATCCGGAGTTGCACAACGGACGCGGGGTGAACGGCAAATACTTCAAACTCCGCGGCCGCTACTACTACGTGCAGGCGGTCCAGATCAGGGACGATTCTCCTGGTCGGGACATCGCAACGATCATCTTCGACGTGACCGGGGTGCCCGACACGAGCCAGATCAGAGAGGTCGGCCGGATCCGGACGCCGCAGGTACCGGGTGGGGCGCACAATCTTTTCACCTACAAGCATTCCGACGGGCGGACACTGCTGTTCAACAGCGTCCGGGCTACGCCCACTTACCCGCACAGCGCCCATATCTATGACCTGGAGAAATTTCTTGCCGGCGAGAAGGACTACGGATTCATCGGCGGCATTCCGATTCCGGAGCCGCGCGCGGGCGAGCCGGGTAACGGCTATCACGACGAGTATGTCGCCTACCACCCGCCGAGCCGCCAGGATCGCTTCTATGGCGGCGGGCCAGAGTGGAGCAAGTTCGGAGGCAATTTCGTATTCAACGTGACCGATCCCGCTAATCCGAAGCTTCTGGTTTCGGTCATCGCCCAGGCATCGATGGAATCGGGCGGGCACACGTTCGTCGCCACGCCGGACGGCCGCTACGGGCTCACCGTGACGACCTCGTGGGCCCACCAACCGCTCCGGATCTGGGACCTCCAGCCTGCGCTCGAGGGCAAAGTCCAGGTGATCAAGCAGCCGGTGGGAGAGTTCACCGTGGCACCGGGGAAAGTGCCGCACATGATCGAAGTGCGTTGGCCCTACGCGTTCGTCGCCGATTACGAACAGGGGTTGCGGATCCTGGACATTCGCAATCCTTCGGACCCGATGCAGGTGGGGTTCTACGACACCTACAACTACCGCATTCCGTTTGAGCCCACCGGCACGGCCTTCGGTGCGTACGGACTGGATGTGCGGAATGCCGATGGGCTGATCGTGGTGGCGGACGATTACTCCGGCTTCTGGACCTTCAGGATGGACGGCTTCGATGGCTGGAACGGCCATGACTGGGGGATGCCCAACATCTCATCGGTGCAGGACTGGGACAACGGACCGGACGGAGCGCCGAAACCGGCAGGAGTGAGCTGACCGACGGCAGACGACCGGGTGGGCTATGCGTCGACGACCAAAGCCGGCCAAAGAGCGCCATGACGCTCCCGCAACGAGGTTCCGGCGCCGATTCACCCGACGTTGGTCGATCGGATGGGAGCGACGCCTTTGATGAGCAGCCACAACGCGAGCGGAATCTCGAACGCGGCCATCGGTAACCACATCAACTGAGTGGCGGAGC
>JACQVB010000235.1 GCA_016209985.1 Gemmatimonadota bacterium
ACGATCATGTGGGTGCACCCGTAGTTCTTCCGGATGATCGCATGCCACAGCGCCTCCCGCGGCCCCGCCAGCCGCATTGCCAGTGGCAACAGCGAGAGCATCGCGGTGCCTTCGGGATATCTGGGCAGGATCGCCTTATAGCAGCGCACCCGGGTGTAGTGATCGATGTCAGCTTCGCGTGTCGCGCCCACGGCCGGGTGGATCAACAACCCCAGCCCCCAGTCCCCAGCACCCAGCCCCCTTGCCACCGAGTTGAGCGCCCGCACCGTCAGTTCATAGTGCGCCCGGTGCATCGGATTCCGGGTTTGAAACGCCACCACCCGACTCCACCCTCGCTCGGCAAACACCTGTCGTAACTCTCGTGGCGTGTGTCTGAGATCCGTGAAATCGAAGTGGCTCGGAGGGGTGATGACCCGAACCCGACCGCCCACGTAGAGCGTGCCCTCCTCGGCCAGAAACTGGGCCACCCCAGCATGCTCGGCGCTCGCGGTGCCGAACACCGCCTCTGCTTCCGCTTGCCGGTTGGGCTCCCATAAGTCTTCGACCTCGACGACGGCCACGACGTTGCCTTCGGCGTCCCGCAGCGCGAGGCGCCTGGAACGCTCCAGCTCTCGGGCCAGCGCCTCGTTGACGCCGAGGGTGACGGGAATGGGCCAGACCAGCCCGCTGGCTAGCCGCATCGAGCCGAGCACCGCGTCATAGTCGCGGCGGCAGAGAAAGCCCTCGAGCGGAGAGAAGCCGCCGTGCGCCAGCAGCTCGAGGTCGCACTCCTGACGCTCGCTCAACGTCCAGGACGGGAGCCAGATGGCCTCCGCCAGGACCTCTTTGGCGTGCTCCGCCTGGAGAACCAGATCGACCAGTCGCCCACTATGCGGCGGTACATGCTCGGCTCGGACGGACATAGTGGAAAGGAATTTAGAGCAGGCCCGTGTGAGAGTTCGCCCGATTGCGAAAAGCCCCTCCATCGCTGACTCTGGTGGAAGGGTCGGGCAACCACACCATCCCCATCTGGGGCGACGGTCAGGTAAGCCATCAGCCATCAGCCATCAGCCATCAGATGTAACGCCGGCCGGGGATCTCTCCTCGGCCGCGTTTTTTTGCACCTCGCCGCGGCGCTTTGCCTATCACTCTGTCAAACCCTAGAGTCAGATTGGTGACCGGCCAAACAGGAAGAATCCCGTGCCGGTTACTACCAGCTGCCGCGTTCGATTTCGCCCATGACCCGGTACGACAAGATCGTCCATCTCGCCCCTCGGAGCCCTGATCGGCGTTGACGCTCGGTTGAGACTCCAGCCCAAACTCCCGGCGTTGCGACGCAGGGAACCACGATTGCGAGGGTGAACATGCTCATCGGTCCACATGGTCGGAGCCGGTAGAACGCTATTCAGCGTACCGGTTTAGACGACGGCCACCAGACCCGCTCCTTCAGGCACATCGACGACTGCATCAAGGGGATCCTGGAGCCCATCAACCTGGGCTCGAGCGAGCTGGTGACGGTCAATCAGCGGTGGACATCGTCAAGGTAGGGACCTCTCCGATCGCCCCGACCATTCTATGACGGAGACAGCACACTCACATTGAGATCGGGCACGGAGCGAAAGTGGCTCTCGTCCTTGGGGCCCACCAGCACGCCGAAGCCGAGCTCCAGTGCAGTGGCCGCGACGGCGAGGTCGTTGCTGGGAATCATGCGACCGAGCTTGCCCAGGGCAGCGTACAACTCGCTCCAGCGCCGGGCGGCGGCTTCGCCGAAGTCCACGATCGGCGCCACGGCGATCAACGCATTGATTTTTGCTCGCCGGGCGTTCGCCCTTCGGGGCGTGTCGGCCAATCGCACCCCGATCAGCAACTCGGCATAAACGATGGCGGGAACGACTCCGGGTTCCGGTGACACGTCTGGGAGCGCGGTGTCCCAGGATCGGCCGCCGCGTTCGAGGCTGACCAGCGCGCTGGTGTCGATTACGATTCCCACGGGTTCTTGGGAACGCGGTCGGCCTTCCCGATACGTTCCAGCGCGTCGGCGAAATCTGGCTCCGGCTCGCCCGCCTCGCACCAGGCGCTCAAGGCTTCTCGCAGGGTCCCCGGATGAGCGGAAGGGACGGGAATGAGTTGGGCTACCGGGACGCCGTTGCGTTCGACCGTGAAGCGGTCACCGCGATAGCGGATGCGTCCCAGGACGTCTCCCAGACGTCGCACGAGTTCGGTGGCGGTAATGCGGTGCTCCATAATACGTACAATACACGATTCTGTATCACTCACAACCCGCCGCACCGCGAGGGAAGAAGGCGGCGGCCGGCCCTTTCATCAACCCGCTGGACCGAGCAATGTTTTGTCCCAACCGCGGGTGATTCCGGTTCGCTGGTACCGGGCCGCCGAGCCTATCTTCAGCGCATGGGTAGCTTTCACGTTCCGATCGAGGTTGGGAATCTTGGGGGCGGTGCACTCGACCGGCTCGAGGCCCTGGTCGATACCGGCGCTACCTATACGTCGGTGCCTCGTGACCTGCTACAGCGTCTGGGCGTGCAAGCCGATGAGCAGTGGCCGTTCATCCTCGGCGACGGCCGCGAAATCACTCATGAGATCGCCTGGGTGCGTATTCGCCTCCACGGACGCACCCAGCCCACCATCGCGGTCTTCGCAGATCCCGGCTCGGAACCCCTGCTCGGCGTGGTAACCCTGGAGGAATTCCGGCTCGCGGTCGACCCGGTCAACCGGCGCTTGCTGCCCGTGCCCGCTCTGCTCAAGCAGCTCGCGGCGGCCTGACCTCAAGAAGCCCGGCTGTGGCCGGTGCGCCAGATCCCTCCTTGGCCGCGTTGTTTTGCGCCTCCGTGCGACCGTTTGCCTGTGGCCTCGCTCGCCCTGGCTAGATTGAGTATCGGTGACCCACTCGACCAGGAATTCCGATGCCGGTTACCGCGAAACTCTCACGGCCCGAGCTTGGTAGCTTCCGTCACCACAGTTACGATACGACAGGGTTAGATAGCACACGCTCATGAAGGGGGAGGTACGGTGAAGGCAGCCACCAAAGGCAAGAACGGCAAGCACCAGAACGAGAACCTCGTGGTCGTGGGCGGCGCCGGCGGCTTCATCGGCGGCCACCTGGTGGCGGCCCTCCGCCGCCAAGGCAAGCCCGTCCGCGCTGTCGATATCAAGCCGCTCAAGGAGTGGTACCAGGTCTTCGACGACGTCGAGAACGTGGTTGCCGACTTGAAGCTCAAGGAGAAGGCCGAACGGGCCTGCGAGGGCGTGCAGACGGTCTACCAGCTCGCGGCCGACATGGGCGGCATGGGCTTCATCGAGCACAACAAGGCCCTCTGTATGCTGTCGGTCCTCACCAACACCCACATGCTGATGGCCGCCAAGGACGCCGGAGTTCAGCGTTTCTTCTACTCGTCCTCCGCCTGCGTCTACAACGCCGACAAACAGCGCGAGTTCGACGTGGTGCCCTTAAAGGAGGAGGACGCCTACCCCGCCATGGCCGAGGACGGCTACGGCTGGGAAAAACTCTTCTCCGAGCGCATGTGCCGGCATTTCCGAGAAGACTTCGGCCTGGAGACGCGGGTGGCCCGCTTTCACAATGTGTACGGACCCCACGGCACCTGGGACGGCGGCCGCGAAAAGGCCCCCGCCGCCATCTGCCGCAAGGTGATCCACGCCAAGGAAACCGGTAACCACACCATCCCCATCTGGGGCGACGGCCACCAGACCCGCTCCTTCATGTACATCGACGAT
>JACQVB010000242.1 GCA_016209985.1 Gemmatimonadota bacterium
CGCCGACGTCGAGCTGCGTCCCGGCTCTCGAGTCGGAGGCGACCTCATCGTCGTGGGCGGCGGCCTCAGCCAGGACCCCGCCGCCCGGATCGTTGGCGACGTGGACGTCGATAGCCGACGAATCGACATCCGGCGTGAGGGCGAGCGGATCGAGCTGGAACGGGACATCCCTCGCTCCCCGAGACGGCGGACGGACCCGCGGCGGTACGCCCCCAGAGGGCGCACATCGATCCTCCTCGGCGCCGAGGGGACATACAACCGGGTGGAGGGCCTTCCGTACCGGGGTGGAGCGCGGATCGACTGGCGTGGGGCGTTCAACGGTCGCATCGAGGCAGTGGCGATTGCCCGGACGGCGGAGCCGTTTGACAGCATTCTCGACAACCTGGGTTACCGGGTCAGTGGCCGATTCGGATTCGGCGAGGACCGTCTGTTCGAGCTCGGCGCTTCGGCCTATGACGTCATCAAGCCGGTGGAAGACTGGCAGCTGGCCGATGATGAGGTCGGCTTCGCGTCCTTCCTGTTGCGTCGTGATTACCGCGACTACTACGGGCAGCGCGGAGTGTCGGGCTACGTCAGTGTCAGCCCGAGCCCCTCGTTCAGGATCACCGGTGAGGTCGCGCGAGATGACGAGCGTTCGGTCGCCGCCCGGGATCCCTGGACGTTGAGCCGGCGGAGCGAGCCGTGGCGGCCGAATCCCGGGATCGACGAGGGACGCTTTATTCACTTTCGGGCCCGGCTCGAATATCACTCCCGAGGATACAACCGCTGGTCGGACATGCCGCGGTGGCTGTTTCGGGGAGAGTGGGAGGTAGGGTATTCGAACGATGTGCGTCTGCAGCCTTTGCCGTGGAATGTGCGAGGCCCGGTACCGGAACGGTTCAAGTACGGGCGCGTCTTCTTAGATCTGCGCCGCTATCAGCCGATCGGCTCTGGTGAGCTCAGAATCCGTGCGTTGGTCGCCGGGGATCTGCCACCGGAAGGCAGCTCCGCGCTTCCGCCGATGCAGCGCCGGCTCTCCCTGGGCGGGCCCGACCCGCTTCCCGGATATCGCTTCGGCGAATTCACCTGCAATGATCCGAATGCCGGACTTTCCACCGCGGCGTGCCGAGAGATCGCGCTGGTGCAGGTGGAGTATCGAGGTGGGCTCAATTTCAGCGTGTTCGATGTCGATCGGGACTGGGCTCGCTCGGCAGGCGGCTCCGGGCAAGGGTGGAAGCAATTCCGCCCGGACGGTGAACGCACCTGGTTCGATGGACCGGAGTTGGTGTTGTTCGCCGATGGGGGCGCTGCGTCGGGGCCGCTCCCCCCACTGTTGGTCAAGGTTACCAGCTCAAACGGGTTGCGATTCGATGTTGGGGCCGGGCTCGAGTTCGGCAGCCTTGGCGTCTATGCGGCACGTGCGCTCGGAGGTAGCGCGCCGATCCGCTTCACCCTCCGTCTCCACCAGCGTTTCTGAGCTCGATGATAGACGGTCATCGTCGTGCGTGTCGCATCCTGACACTCGCGTTTGCCTGTTGCGCCGGTATTGCCGGCGCCGCTCAGGCGCAGTCGCGACCGGTCCTCCGCCTCGATCTCAACGCCTCCAGGGTGCCGGAGGCGCTGATATCCGTGCTGAATCTGCTCAGCGACCGGGTCCACGCAGCACTGCAGTCGGGCTTCCCTCTCTACGTCCATTACCGGGTGGAGCTGCGGGAATCGCGTGAGCTGTTCGACCGCACGGCCGCGGATACATCATGGGAATACGTGGCGCTATTCGACCCGATGCGGGAGCGATTCGTGGTCGAAGGGACCATTGACGGGCGGGAAGAACTGACCAGTCGCGCGGCACTGCAGCAGCGGTTGGAGCGTGTGTATGTCGTCGGCCTCGTGCCCGATGGGCCGGGGCGGTTCTACTACCGGGCCATGGTGGAGGCGCGAACCCTCTCCGATCAGGAGATAGACGAGGCATTCGCCTGGCTGCAGGGTGAAGAGGGCGATTCCGTCGGACTCCGGCGTCCGGACGCCTTCACCCGGGCTACGCGACGACTCCTGGTTCGGGTCGCTCCGCTGCCCCAGTTCGGCCTGGAGGCCAAGAGCCGCGCGTTCCGCGCTCGCTGAGGCTTATCCCGGAATCGGCAACATCTTGAAATCCGCCGTGAGCAGGCCGTTGGGACATGCCTCCGATGAGTTATCGTAGGCCGAAGCAAATCCCGGCGCGCGCACCGTGATGACCAGACCCTTGCAGTCGAGCGACCGGGCCCGCACGGTCCTTCCCGCGACGAAATGCCCATCCTCATCGGTCTTGACCGCGGTCGATCCTCCTCCCAGCGCGGCGGGCCATTCGATCGCGACGTCGGCGCCACGGACCGGCAGGCCGAACCCGACGGAGGTCACCGTGCCCTGGACCTGAACCTTCTGTTCGGGGGCGCGCTCGCACCCGGCAACGGCCAGGGCGGCGGCGCATATCAGGAGCAAGTATCTGGAAGACATGGCACGTATTGTACCCGAACCGGGCCACTTTGGCCTCGCGCCTTGCTCAGTTGGGCGTAAAGGGATGTATTTGGGCGGTGCCCATCCTCCTGCTGGCAGCGCTTTCTCTAGCCGCCCCCGATTCGGGGCGCTCCTACCACGTCTCGGTCTCCAAGGCCGAGTCGCTCTTCGTCACCGAATCCGGCGAGGGGCAGCCCGTGGTGCTCATTCCCGGGCTGTTCGGTTCCGCGTACGGCTATCGGAAAGTGCTTCCGCTGCTGGTTGAAAACGGGTATCGCGCGATCGTGGTCGAGCCGCTGGGCATCGGCTTTTCCGGGCGGCCCGAGCGCGCCGACTACTCGCTCACCGCTCAAGCCGACCGGATCGCGATGACGCTCGAGCGCTTGGACGCGCGCGGTGCGATCGTCGTGGCCCACAGTGTGGGGGCGTCGATCGCCTACCGCCTGGCGTACCGCCATCCCGAGCTGGTGCGTGGCATCGTCTCGCTGGAAGGGGGAACCGCGGAGTCGGTGATGACCCCCGGCACCCGGGCGGCCATGCGGTTCATCCCCTGGGTCAAGTGGTTCGGCGGGATGAAGCTGATTCGCAAGCGAATACGGAAGAGTCTGATCGAGACCGGGGGCGACACGGCGTGGGTGACCGACGAAGTCGTCCAGGCCTACACCGCCGGTGCGGCGGTGAACCTGGACGAAACCCTCAAATCACTGCTCGCGATGTCGGCCGCGAAGGAACCGGAGAAGTTGAAGCCCCATCTCGCGGAGGTTCAGGCTCCGGTGTTGCTGTTGGTAGGCGGGGCGTCCAAGGGCGGCGCTCCGGGGGCGGAGATAGCGCTGTTGCGCAGCTCGCTTGCCTCGTTCCGGGTGGACACCATCGCTGGCTCGGGACTGTTCGTCCAGGAGGAGCGGCCGGAAGCCGTGCTCGGAGCGGTGCAGCGGGTGACTTCCTAGCCTGCCTGCTACGTATTTGGTGCATGTTTTGCACATTCCGCGGTCAATTTTCCACAAACTGACGGCAGCACTGCGTAGGTGTAGCAGGATTCGCGCATAAGCTGCATAACCGGGTTGACACTCCGGAACGGCTTTTCTAGTTTCCCGCCTGCGTCACTGAAATCGGAAAACTGCGGGTCGGCAGCCTGGGCAGGGCGGCCGACCCGCTTCGGCTTTTGTCCATTGGCCATCCCACCTTTTGACAGGAGCAGCTCGTGCCAACCATCACGCGACCGACCAGGAAGCCGCGCGTCGCCGTCCCTGCTTCGACCACCGGCCCGGAAGAGGTGATTCGCAAAGCCCGCGACGCGGGCGTGCAGGTGGTGGATGTCCGTTTCACCGATCTCCCGGGTCAATGGCAACACTTCTCCATTCCGGTACGCGAGCTCAAAGAGGAAATATTCTCGGAGGGTCTGGGCTTCGATGGCTCGAGTATCCGCGGATTCCAGGCGATTCACGAGAGTGACATGTTGCTGATGCCGGACGCCACTTCGGCGTTCGTGGATCCCTGCCTCCGGGTTCCCACCCTGGCGGTCATCTGCGACATCGCCGATCCGGTCACCGGGCAGCGCTACAGCCGCGATCCCCGCTTCGTCGCGCGCAAGGCCGAGGAGTACCTGGTGAAGAGTAGCGTCGCGACCACGTCGTACTGGGGACCGGAAGCGGAGTTCTACATCTTCAATTCGGTGCGCTTCGATCAGAACGCGCACGAGGGCTATTACCACATCGATTCCGAAGAGGGGATCTGGAATTCAGGCCAGAACGGCGGGCAACCGAACTTGGCGCACCGGCCGCGGCACAAGGAGGGCTACTTCCCGGTGCCGCCGA
Source organism: Gemmatimonadota bacterium (assembly GCA_016209985.1). GTDB lineage: Bacteria > Gemmatimonadota > Gemmatimonadetes > Gemmatimonadales > GWC2-71-9 > SHZT01. The sequence continues at coordinate 4,284 of JACQVB010000242.1, forward strand.
TTGATAAACAGCAGGACCTCCGTTCCCGCATCATGCTGGCCCTGGAGGCGGCGGGGATCAATGTCGAGGTCCACCACCACGAAGTGGGAACGGCGGGCCAGACCGAGATCGACATGCGCTTTGGGACCCTGGTGCGCATGGCCGACCAGATCATGATGTACAAGTACATCGTGAAGAATGTGGCGTACGAGAACGGCTACACGGTGACGTTCATGCCCAAGCCCCTCTTCGGCGACAACGGCTCCGGGATGCACGTGCACCAGAGTCTGTGGAAGAACGGCACCAATCTCTTCTTCGACGAGAAGGGCTACGGGCTGCTATCCGATACGGCACGGTTCTACATCGGCGGGTTGATCAAGCATGCGCCCGCCCTGCTCGGGTTCGCGGCGCCGACCACCAATTCCTATCGCCGGCTGGTGCCGGGGTACGAAGCGCCGATCAACCTGATCTACTCGCAGCGAAATCGGAGCGCGGTCTGCCGGATCCCGATGTACTCCAAAAACCCCAAGGCCAAACGGATCGAGTTCCGCGCGCCCGACCCCTCGGCCAACCCGTACCTCACCTTCGCAGCGTTACTGATGGCCGGTCTTGACGGCGTCAAGAACCGGATCGAGCCGCCGGCGCCGATCGACAAGGACCTCTACGAGCTGGAGCCGCAGGATCGGAAGAAAGTGAAGAACACGCCCGGATCGCTGGGCGAGGTGCTGGATGCGCTCGAGGCGGACAACCGGTTCCTGCTGGAGGGTGGGGTCTTCACCCAGGACCTGGTTGACAACTGGATCGGCTACAAGCGGGAGAAGGAAGTGAAGCCGATGGCGTTGCGGCCGCATCCGTATGAGTTCTTCCTGTATTACGATACCTAACCTCACCCCTGTCCCCTCTCCCCTTCGCTGCCACTTCGCTTCGCTCAGTGCGGCGGCTGGGCAGGCCCTACGGGAGAGGGGAACGGTGGAGCAAGGAAAGTGTTGAGGTGGCGAGAGGAGGGCCTCGGGTACCGTCGGGCCCTCTTGTTTTGGATCTCAATGGCGTCTTCAGCGGGCAGTTTGCAAACTCTGGTTCCCCTCTCCCGCAGGGAGAGGGGACAGGGGTGAGGCCGGCCGCAGGCGCTCCAAAATGATCGCGGTGTTGATCAGCTCCGCGTGCGAGAGCGCCTGGGGGAAGTTGCCGAGCTGCTCGCCGGTGGCGGGATCGATTTCTTCGGCCAGCAGTCCAACATGATTAGTTCGGCGGAGCAGGAGACGGAAGAGTCGTTCGGCCTCTCCTATTTCTCCGATCATGGCGAGGTTCTGCACCATCCAGAAGCTGCAGAAGAGAAAGGCGCCTTCGTCTCCATGTAGCCCGTCGGTGGTGCGATAACGGTAGATCAGGTCTTCGCACGAGCTGGAGAGTTCGCGGCGCGCGGCCTCGAGGGTGGTGCGGACGCGCGCATCGTTGCGCGGCAGAAACCCGATCTTGGGAATCACCAGCACCGAGGCGTCGAGCTGCGGCTCGCCATAGACCTGCACGAAGGTCTGCCGGTCGGCGTCCCATCCCTCTTCCAGAATCTGGTCGCGCACCGCATTGGCTTCGGTGCGCCACCGCTCGGCTTCTCCCGGCAGATTCAGCTCGCGGGCGATGCGGGCGCCGCGGTCGAGCGCGGTCCACGACATCAGCTTGCTGAAAACGTGGTGTTTGGCGCCGTGTCGCGGCTCCCAGATGCTCCAGTCGGGATCGCGCCAGTGGGCGGCGGTCCAGTCCACCAGATCGCGAAGCGTCTTCCATAATCCCTCGCTCACGGGATTACGGCGGCGCCAGATATCGGCCGTCTCCAGCAGCTCGCCATAGATGTCGAGCTGGAACTGACCCACCGCTCCGTTTCCGATCCGCACCGGCCGCGCACCGGCGTAGCCGCCGAGATGGTCGAGCGTCCTTTCCGGCAGCTCGCGCCGGCCGTCCACGGCGAACATGATCTGCAGATGCTTGGCCTCGGCCCGCCGGGTGACCCGCTTCAGAAAATTGAAGAAGGCGTCCGTCTCGGCGACGTAGCCCAAGTGGTCCAGCGAGTAGAGCACGAAGGCCGAGTCGCGGAGCCAGGTGTAGCGATAATCCCAGTTGCGCGAGCCGGCCCGCGCTTCCGGCAGCGACGTGGTCACCGCGGCCACGATGGCGCCGGTCGGCTCGTAGCAACAGAGCTTCAACGCGAGCGCGCTGCGCAGCACCTCGAGCCGGTAGGGTCCCTGGTATTGCAGCTGGGCGGACCACTGGTCCCACCAGTGCGTCGTGATCTCGAGTTTTTCGCTGGACTGATACTGTTCGATCGGATGGACTTCGTCGTCGTCGAAGCGGATGACCAGCGGCAGGCGGTCGCCGGCGGACATGCGGAAGCGGGCGGTGGCGCGCGTGCCTTCGATCTGCCATTCGATGCCCGGCCGCGTGGCGATGGTGACCACGTCGTCATCGAGGTCGGCCGCGAGCACGCCATGGGTGCGGCGCGAGAAGAACGGCGTGCGCTGCGCGTAGTCGAACTGCGGTTGGAAAACGACTTCGACCTCGATCCCTCCGCGGACGCAGTGGATCTGCCGGTGAATCTCCACATACCGGCCGCGCGCCGGTCCGACCGGCATGAAGTCGGTGACCTGCAGCAGGCCGCCGCCGTCGGCCTGGAACGCGGTCTCCAGCACGTTGGTCGCGGGCAGGTAGCGCTGCTCGCTGGTGGAGGTACCGACCGGCGCAACCCGGCAGCGACCGCCTTTCTCGTCATCCAGCAGCGCGCCAAAGACGCTGGGTGAGTCGAACCTCGGGGCGCAGCACCAATCGATGGAGCCGTTGCGGCCCACCAGGGCCGCGGTGTGGAGATCGCCGATCACGCCGTAGTCGGCGATGGGTAGATAGGCCATGGGCGCTCAGCCGGGAGAGACGAATCCGCCGGACACGAGCCAGCGCAGGAACTGCAGAACAGCGGCCGGGTCGGGCAGCATGAAATCCGCGGTGGCGGTGCCGTTGCGGGCCCGGCCGACCTGGATCGAGCGGCCGATGCCGCGCAGCGAGCGGAAGGCATCCTGATCGGTCGTGTCGTCGCCGATATAGATCACTCGCACCTTCGAGGGCCAGTTGGCCCCGTGGCGCTCGCGGAGCACGTGCAGGACCGCGCGACCCTTGTGCCAGTCGAGGGGCGGCCGGCCCTCCACGACCTGGTTGCCGACCATCACTTCCAGGCCACGGTCACGCAGGACGGACAGTGCCTGGGTCACCGCTTCGCCCTTGCGGGCGGAATCGACCCGGCGGACGTGAAAGGCGACGGTGGCTCCCTTCTGTTCCACCTGCGTCCCCGGCGCGTCGATTCGCGCCAGATCACCTGCGGCCCGTTCGATGTTCGCGCGGTGCGCATCCACATGCGGATGCCGGTAACTTATGCCCGGCCCCTCGATTTCGAATCCGTGATTTCCCACAACGGTGATGCCGGGAATGGGGACCCGCGAGCGCACATCGTCGAGCGCGCGGCCGGAAACTACCACCAGGTCCAGGTAGGGGACGCGGGCGGCCTGCTCCAACAACTCGCGAACGGCGTCCGAAAGGACCGCTTCCTCGGGGCGGTCGACGATCGGCGTAAGCGTACCGTCGTAGTCCACGAAGACCGCCACGGTCGAACGGGTCCCCAGCCAGCCCTCCAGCGCCCGGCGCACGCGGTCGGAGGGAGAGAGGTCGGTGTTGCGGGCGCGATCCCAGGCGAGGCCGGCCGCCTGGAGAAAACGCCGGATCCACCCGTGTACGTCGTTGGCCCGTACCCGATCGCGCAGCGCCGACATCCGAGCCCGCCGCTCGTCGCGCGGCATGGTGAGGGCACTGTGCAGCGCTTCGGTGACCGCTTCCACGTCGAACGGATTGACCAGCAGAGCTTCCTGCAACTCCTCGGCCGCCCCTGCCAATTCTGAAAGAATCAGCACGCCGTCGTTGGATACCTGCGCGGCGACATACTCCTTGGCCACCAGGTTCATGCCGTCACGCAACGGAGTGACGAGGGCGACGTGAGCCTGATGGTACCGGCACATCAACTCGTCCTGCGGAAATGATCTGACCATGTAACGAATTGGGGTCCACCCGCCTTCGGAGAACTTGCCGTTGACCCGTCCGATCGTTTCGTCGATGTCGCGCTTGAGCTGCTCGTACTCCTTCACCCGTTCCCGGCTGGGGACCAGGATCTGGGTGAACGTCACCCGCCCCCGGTGCATCGGGTGCAGCTCGAAGAGCCGCTCAATGGAAAGCAGTCGCTGGTGCAGGCCCTTGCTGTAATCCAGCCGATCCACGCCCAGCACCTGTGCCACTCCGTCACCCGGCTCGGTCACGTCCGGGCGCGGCGGCGCGGCGCTCGCCAGCGCCTCGATGTGGGCCACGTCCACTCCGATGGGATGAGCCTGTACGGATACCTGGCGTCCCTCGAACTGGACGATCCCGGCTTTCGAGTCGACTTCGCAGCCGAGTAACCGCTCGGCGCAGAGCAGGAAATGCTCCGCATACGACTGCACATGGAAGCCAACGAGATCCGCGCCCAGCATGCCGCGCATGATCGCCCGCGACCACGGAAGGACCCGGAACACGTCGGCGGAGGGAAAGGGGACATGAAGGAAGAATCCGATTCGGGCCCGTTCATGGTGCTGCCGGAGATAGTGCGGCACGCGCAGGAGCTGATAGTCGTGGATCCAGATCATCGAGTCGGGGTCGCTCTCCTGCACGGCGGCCTCGGCGAAGCGCTGGTTCACCTGCTCGTAGGTTCGCCAGGTGCGCGCATCGATCCGGGTGCTGCTCACGAAGTAGTGGAAGAGCGGCCAGAGCGTCCGGTTGGAAAACCCCTCGTAATAGCGGGCGACTTCACGCGCACTCAGCGGGAGCGCCCGATACCGGACACCGCTCTGGCTTTCCGGGGCGAACCCCGCCAGGTCACCTGCGTCGTCGGTGTTCAGACCGTTCCAGCCGATCCAGACACCACCCCGATCGCTCAGGACCGGCTCCAGCGCGGTAACCAGGCCGCCGGGAGAGCGGGTGAAGAGAGGACCTTCTGGTCGGGGCTCGACGGTGAATGGAAGCCGGTTACTGACGATGACGAGGGAATGGCGGGCTGAAGCGTACAATCGGGGACGACCTCGCTCGGAGTGGTAGCCTCGAATAATGCACGAGACCTCAAGCCCAGTAAATGTACCGTTCCCTATCTACTTCAGCGTCGTATCTCTGGTTCCGGCCCGGCTGGTGTCTAGCGGGATTGGCTGGAAAGACTGTTGCGCCGCAGCCGCAGAATCGGCGCCCGTCGGTGGACGCTGAGGCTTGCCATGGCCGATCCGCCCGCCGAGGAACGCGGTGATCCCCAGCATCACCGTGCCCGTGACGGCGGCGGTGAGAATCGCCGGGCGGACCCAGGAAGGGCTGGGGCCCCGGCCTGGCTCCTCCCGAGCACGCCACCACCCGAATGCGGCGAGGGCGCCCATGGGAATCATGATCCACATGGTGGCTTCGGCCAGCAGCTCATGCGGCTCGACCACACCTTCGGCAACCTGAAGCTTGTTCTCGAGCACGTAGTGCGCCTGGTAGCCGGTGATCCACGAGGGAATCGAACAGGCGGCCGCAATGGCGAGCGTGATCAAGCCGTAGAGCCACGCTTCGCGGCTGCCGCGGGCGACACCGATGACGCAAGCAGTGGTGCCCAATACGGTGAGGGTCACCGGGAAGTGATTGAGGGCCAGGTGGAGATAGAGCCAGGTCATTCCTCACCCCTGTCCCCTCTCCCCTTCGCTGCGCTCAGGGCAGGCTCTGACGGGAGAGGGAAACGGCAGCCTAGGTCGAGGGTTGGGCGCATGTCCCAAATGGTAGTTGTCTTTCTTGTGTTTTGAATGCCGGTGGCGGGGCCCGCTCCTCACGTCCCAAATTCGTCCCGTTCCCGCTCTGGCATTTCGGAGGCGCGCCTCTGCATCGCGGCTGGCAGCGATTTCATGGTCGTTTCATCGCCGCTTGAGGTCGGAGCCGCTAACCTAGAGCCGGATGTTCCGGCTCTTTCTTGTTGAGGAGGCGCGATGCTGACCAAGATCGACCTCAGGTCCGAGTTCAAAACCCTGTTTCGCGCGAGTCGCAAGAATCCGGTCCTGCTCGAGGTGCCGGAGCTGCAGTATCTGACGCTTCACGGAAGGGGCGATCCCAACGGAGCCGACTTCCAGCTCAGTGTGAACGCGCTCTACAGCCTAGCCTACACCTTGAGGTTCCGGCTCAAGAAGCGGGGGGAGCTGGAGTACTCGGTCATGCCGCTCGAGGGCCTCTGGTGGATGCCGGGGCATGCCACGTTCGATCCCCAGCGCTCGGATGACTGGCATTGGACCCTGATGATCCTGCAGCCGAGTGAGATCTCGGGACAGCAGGTAGCGGATGCGTTAGCGGAGGCGTGCGCCAAGAAACCGGAGCTGGAGACCATTCTCCGCGCGGTACGACTTGAGTCCTTCCGCGAGGGGCGCTGCGCCCAGATGCTGCACGTGGGCAGTTACGCGACCGAAGGGTCGACCATCGAAAAGCTGCACCACTTCATCCGGGCGGCGGGCGGGCGCCCGACCGGAAACCACCACGAGATCTATCTCTCGGATCCGCGGCGCAGTACCCCGGAAAAGCTCAAGACGATTCTGCGGCAGCCGTACGAGTAGCGCCGGGGTCCAGCGGGCTCGGTCGGCCGCGGGGAGCGAGCCGAGGCTCGGCGCCGAGCCAGTACAGCCCGTTCGCCATGATACAGAACCCGGTGGCGGCGAACCACACCATCGCGACGCCGACGAACGCGGTGAATGACAGCCACCAGGGGCTGTGGACCAGCGAGAGTACCGACGCGACAGAGATGTTGATTCCTACCGCGATGTATATCCGCCGCTCGAGATACCAGCTGTCGGTCCGCAGGAAATAGAAATTCGGCCGCGCCGAGTCCGCCAGCATCGGCTTGAAGCCAAGTCGGTAGAGAATGTTGCCGACCATGCAGAAACCGGTGAGGGACACGACGATCGATGCGATTCCGGTCGCGATCACGAACAGCACCCAGAGCGGCTGGACCAGCGCGGCGAGCGTTGTGGCCGTGATGAGGACGAAGCCGGCGATCAGCCAGACCGTCCGTTCGATGTACCACCGGTCAGTGGGAACGATGTAGATGCCGGAGCGCAGTGCCACGGTTGGCTCCCTTCAGGGAGTGAGAGGTGAGAAGTAAGAAGCGGGGGCGAAGAGGTGGACTTCTCACGTCTCGCTTCTCACTGGTTGAGTCTTGCCTTCGGCTCGCGCCGACGCAAGGTGCTTGAGGCGCAGGTGTTCTTCGCGTTCGCGTTCTTCCAACGTGCGCCGGACGCTCACCATCTGAGACTGGAGCGTGGGCGCCACGCGGCGTTCGAGCGTGTGCACTTGCCGCGACGTTTGCGCGAGTGCCTCGCCCAGGCGGCGCATGAGCATCTCGCGGGTGGCGGCGTCGAGCAACAGTTCGGCTAGCCGCTCGAACTCTCCCGCTGCCGCGACTGCCGCCGGGCCCGCGGTGCCGGGCGCGCTTCCCCGGGCGGCGACGGTGCGGGTCAGCGGCGGTCGCTCCACGATGCTGGCTACCGGCACGCCCCAGACCTGGTCGGCCTGGACTTCCACCTTGAAATCACGGGACGGCCAGGCGAGGGTCTGGAGCCCCGTGCGGCCATGCAGCGCCAGCGCGCGCAGCAGAAGATCGTAACTGCGACGGGACCCTTCTTCGATCTGCCGCCGCGCTTCGGTCGCCGGACGCGCCAACTTGAACAACGCCGAAACCAGCGCTTCGCGCTTGCGCCGCAAGAGTCCGGCACCCTTGTTCACCCGCTCGAGCCGCCGGGCGGCGCGAAGCAGATTCAGGCGAGTGGGAAGAAGGCGGGAGGAGTCGCTCATTCGGTGCGTGGTGCGTGGTGCGTGGGGGCGGACGCCAAGCCTCTCTCTCTCTGCTGCCATGTCGCGTCACTGAGGCGGCCGAGGTCTTCGCGCGGGAGCGTTTCCAGCAGACGCCAGCCGGTCTGGATGGTTTCTCCCAGCGTTCGACGACCCGTTTGCCCGACGAATTCATCTTCGAACGTCTGGGCGAAGGCGAGCGCGCGGCGATCCGACTCGGCCAGACCGGCCTCGCCGACGATCGCGGCCATCAGCCGAGCTTCGCGCCCGCGCGCGTACACGGCGTAGATCTGGTCCGACCATTCCCGATGCTCGGGGACCGTCTTTCCCCCGCCGATTCCGGCGTTCATCAGGCGCGATAACGACGGGAGCACGTCGACCGGGGGGAATACGCCGCGCCGGTGCAGCTCGCGGCTGAGCACGATCTGTCCCTCGGTGATGTAACCGGTCAGGTCGGGGATGGGGTGCGAGATGTCATCGTCCGGCATGGTGATGATCGGGATTTGGGTGACCGAGCCGGGTCGACCTACGATGATGCCGGCACGCTCGTAGATGCTGGCCAGATCGGTATACATGTAGCCCGGATATCCGCGCCGGCCGGGGATTTCCTCCCGCGCCGTGGCGATCTCGCGCAGCGCCTCGCAGTAATGTGCCATGTCCGCGATGACGACCAGCACCTGCATGCCGGCTTCGAAGGCGAGGAACTCGGCCTGGGCCAGCGCGACGCGCGGGGCGAGCAGGCGCTCGATCGTGGGGTCGCGCGCTTCATTCAGATAGAGCACGGCCCGTTCAGCGGCGCCGCTCCGCTGGAAGCGCTCCAGGAAGGCCTGGGTTTCCCGCGCGGTAATGCCGATGCCCGCGAACACCACCGCAAAGGGCTCGCCGTGCGGCGCGCGCGCGCCTTCCACGATGTCCGCGGCGAGATCCAGGGCCGGCAGTCCCGGCCCGGAGAACACGGGCAGTTTTTGGCCGCGCACCAGCGTGTTCATCCCATCGATGGCCGATACGCCGGTCTCGATGAAATCGGCGGGGCGGGCGCGGCGAACCGGATTCAACGGCGGCGCCCAGATCGGACGGAGCGCGTCACCGATCGGGGCAGGCAGGCCGTCCAGCGGTTGGCCCATGCCGTTGAAGGTGCGTCCCAGCAGCTCGCGCCCCACGATCACCGAAGCCACGTCACCGGTGAGCGTCACCCGAGCGGCCGCCGGCGAGAGGCCGATGGTTTCCTCGAGGACCTGTACGACGGTGATCTCGTTCCCCGCGTCGATCACCTGCCCGCGGCGAGCAGGTGTGCCGGCGTGCTCGATGGCTACCCACTCGCCCACCGCCACATTCGGCGTGTGACGCAGGTAGATGAGCGGGCCGGCCGCCGACTCCGCACCGTTATAGGTGCGCGGAACGGTGGTCACGGACCGGCCTCGACGGTTTCGAGCGCGCGGATGGCCGTTTCCGCCTCCGCCGCGCGCGCGTCCACCTCGGCGGGCGGAGCGCGCCGGACCAGGCCGAGAGCACGGCTGACCGGTGCGAGGTCCAATCGCTCGAACGGCACGCCGCGCTGGAGGCTCTTGAGGCCTACCTGATATGCGGCCCGCGCCAGCGAGGCGAGGCGATAGGTCTTCTCGACCGGCGAGTGCGCGTCGTGGGGATCGTAGGCACTCTGGCCCAGCACCGTTTCGCGCAGCAGGCGCGCAGACTCGAGCAGGAGCCGGTCGGGATCCTGTAGCGCATCAGGCCCGATGAGGCCGGCAATTTCACGGAGATCGCGCTCCTGCTGCAGCAGCTCCAGGGTGGCGCGGCGCAGCTCCGGCCAGTCGGCCCCCACGTGACTGGCGAACCATCGCGAGGTTACGCCGCCATGCAGGCTGTAGCTGGTCTCCCAATCTACGGCCGGAAACTGGCGCTGATGCGCGAGCGACGCGTCGAGCGCCCACAGCGCGCCCGCCACCCGCAGCGATGCCTGGGTGACGGGTTCGGAGAAGTCGCCCCCCGGTGGAGAGACCGCGCTGATCAGCGTGAGCGAGCCGAATCGTTCCGGCTTTCCCAGTGCCCGGATGCGGCCGGCGCGCTCGTAGAACTTCGCCAGCCGGTTGCCGAGATACGTGGGGTATCCCTCTTCGCCCGGCATCTCCTGAAGGCGTGCCGCGATCTCGCGCAACGCTTCGCCCCAGCGAGAGAGACTGTCGGCCATGACCGCGACCCGGTAGCCCATGTCGCGGTAATACTCGGCCACGGTCACGCCGAGGTAGACGGACGCCTCGCGCGCCGCGACCGGCATGTTGGAGGTGTTCACCACCAGCACGCTGCGATCCATGATCGAACGGCCGGTGTGCGGGTCGAGCAGCCTGGGAAACTCGTTCAAGACCTCGGCCATCTCGTTTCCCCGCTCGCCGCAGCCGATGTACACCACGATGTCCGCCTCGGCGAATTTCGCGAGGGATTGCTCGATCACGGTCTTGCCGGTACCGAACCCGCCGGGAACCGCGACGCTGCCGCCCTCGGCTACGGGAAAGAGAAAATCGAAGATGCGCTGGCCGGTGATGAACGGCCGTTCGGCCGGGACCCGTGCCTCGGCGGGTCGCGGCTGCCGGACGGGCCACGGCTCCGCGAGATGGAGCGGGGTTCCATCCTCGAGCGTTCCGATGGTGTCGCGAATGGTGAATTCGCCGGCCGAAATCGATGCGATCCGGCCGGACATGGTCGGAGAAACCATGATGCGGTGCTCGATGCCGGGACGTTCCGGCACCGTACCGATGACGTTACCGGCGGCGACGGGGTCGCCGATGCGCACGGCCGGGGTGAAGCGCCAGCGCCGCACGGCGTCCAGGGTATCGGCCGCGATACCGGGTTGAATGAAATCTCCCGACTGTTCCGCAATGTGGGGCAGCGGACGGCCGACGCCGTCCACCACCGATCCCAGCAGCCCGGGGCCGAGGGTCACGGTCAGTGCGGCACCGGTGAGCGCCACCGACTCGCCGACGCGGAGGCCGGTGGTGTCCTCGTAGATCTGGATGGTGATCCGATCGCCGGTGATGCGAATGACTTCACCGAGGAGGCCACGCTTGCCGACCTTCACCAGCTCGTAGAGCGAAGCGCCGGCGGCACCGGTGGCCTCCGCGAGCGCGCCGCTCACCCGTACGATCCGCGCCGCGCTCACCGGAGCTTCACTCGATAACCGACGACCTGGCGGAGCAGATCGACGATGTAGGCCTCGGCCTCGTTCGCGCGCCTGCCCCAGTCCGGGCCCGGAAACGGCACGATCATGGGAAGCGGACGACGTCCGAACTTGCGGCGCACCTCCGCGGGTAACCCCTGGTACAGATTGTCCTGCAGCAGGATCACGCCCGAGTCCGCCCGGTTCCCCAGCTCCACCAGCCGATCGGCCGCGTCGATCGGCGTGCCCGCATCCACGGTCGGAAGACCGGCGAGGGCGAACCCCGGTGCGACCTCCGGCCGGCAGACGACGTGGACGTCGTAGCTCATGCGGGCGAGATCAGGGCTCCGGCGAGTGCCGGTCGGGGCGCGTCGAGCGAGATCCCCCAGATCAGGTGGCGCAGATCGAGCACTTCGGCGCGAACCCGCAGCGTGTCGAGCAGCACCGGTGTCGGCCCCAGCGGGTCCTCGAAGGCGCGCCGCCGGAGCTCACCGATCCGGGTCCCCAGCACCAGCCGCTCGAGATCTCCCGAGGTGATGGCGCTGGCATTGAGAAAGACCGAAGCGAGCGTGGTACCGGTGAAGGCGGTGCTGAGCACGCGGGCGGCGGCGGCGATGTCTCCCGCCTTGGCGGCGGATTCGAAAACCATCCGGCACACGATTTCGCCGCCCGACACGAAAAGATCCGGGAGTCGCTCGCCCGATTGTTCACCGGAGAGCGCGAGCGCGGAATAAGCGTTTTCCAGGTCGATGGTGCGTTGAACGTACCAGACCAGCACGCCCCGTTTGCCGGCGCGGCGAGCGCCGCGAAGCGAGCGGGTCGCGAACGTGCGATTGATCTGCACTTCCAGTCCGAGCAGATCCGGCTCGGCGGGTTTCAACTGCGCCAACGCGGGGCCGTAGGGATTTTTCCAGGCAACCAGAATCGCCGCGATCTTCGCCACCGTGGGCTGCTCGGCCAGCTCCTGGAGCGCGCGTTCCGGAAGCGTGGGTGTCGGCAACAGGCCGGAGAGTCGTGCGGCCGGGGACGCATGCTGGAGCGCCCCGCGGACCAGTGCGCGCACGGCACGCCGGTCCTCGTCGTCGAACAGGATGGCGAGAATCTCCGAACGCGAACCGGACCAGTGGGCGAGGGTGCGCAGGTGGGCGGCGGCGTCACGCCGGACGGCAAGGTCGAGGGCGGCGGGAGTGACTGCGGCGTCTTCCTCGATGGGGAAGCCCTGCCGCGACAGCTCGGCCGCCAGGGCCGGCAAATCGGGAAGGTGCGCCAGTGCCGCGAGATCGCCCCGGTGGAGAATGTGGGTTCCCAGTCCGGCCGCACGGGCGTTCAAGTCACCCCAATCGGGCTTCATGTCGCCTGCTCAATGCGTCCCACGATCTCGAGGGAAAGAACGGCGGCCAGCCCGTGCAGCCGGGCTTCCAGCGTGCCATCCACTTCGAGGGTGCCGTCGTCGGTGACCGCCTTGAAACCGGCGCCCACCGCCGGATCTTCCACGACGCGCGCGCGTTGTGCGATCAGACGCTCGATCTCGCCCGTGAGCCGCGGATACGAGCGCAACGTCACCGGTCGATCGCCGACGCAAGCCAGGGCTTCCTCCAGCCGGCCCTGCAGGGTCGTGCGGTACGCAGCGCTGTCGAGCGCTTCGGAAAGCCGGTTGCGGGCCGCCGCGAAGACGCGCTGGACCAACGCGTGCCGCGCTTCGAGCACCAGCCGGCGCGCCTCCCGGCGGGGGTGGAGCAACCGCCGCTCGACCTCGGTGCGCCGCTCCCGCTCCAGCGTGTCGAGTACCGCGGCGCGGCGGCGGCCAATCCGCTCCGCCGCGGCCGCGGCGATGGCGTCGGCCTCGGCGCGCGCCCGCGCGAGCTCGCCGGCGGCCTCGGCGTCGGCCTCGCCGGCAAGCGTCGCGATCAGAGTCTCGAGCGGCACGACGCCTCTTCAGGCGGTCCGGAACAGAATGAGCACGGCGACCACGAATCCCAGAATGACCATGGTTTCCGGAATGGCGATCATCAGCACCGCCGTCGTGCTCAACTCCGGCTTCTCGGCCATGCTCGCCGCGATGGCCGGCCCGATGCGTGATTGGGCCCACGCGGTGGCGAGTGCGGGGATGGCGATGGCGAGCGCCGCAGCCAGCACTACCGACAGGACTTCCATGTACTCCTCCTCATTTGTGAACGACGCGGCGCGACGGCCCGACGGCATAACGGCAGCCCGGCACGACGGCACAGGCGTGGAAATAGATGGTGTCATGCCGTCATGCCGTCATGCCGTTGTGCCGTCGTGTCGTGCAACTTCCACCCGCCGAATGGTTGATAACGCACCCCGCCGGGGCTGTAGAACTTCCCGAAGAACTCGACGTAATGAAGACGCAACGCGTGAATGGTCGGGCTGAACATGCCGATCGCGAAGTTGACCAGGTGGAAAATCAGTGCGAAGACGATCCCCACCGCCGCGCTCCCGATGGCGCCGACCATGCGATTGGCCACGACCGCCAGCATGACCGAGGCCACCCCCAGGGCCATGATACGGGCGTACGACAGGATGTTGCCGAGGGTCGAGAGCAGCTCGATGGGGGCGATGATTCCCTCGGCGATCACCAGGACCGGGAACGCCACCAGTACGCCGATGACCGCGGGTGTGAAGAGGCCGCGGGGAAGGACTTTGGTGACCGCCAGCAGTGCCACAATGATCAGCACCACGGCTACCGCCGAGGCGCCACGCCCGACCGCTTCGCGAGGGTGCCGGCGCCGCATCGCGCTGACCACGCCGAGGACGAGTCCGAGCAGAACGTGGACGATGCCGAGCCCCAGAGCCAGCAGCAGGAAAGGGATCAGCGCTTCTTCCCGGTTGAAGGCGAGCGGTTGCAGCCCGAGCCAGCGCCGCCCCAGATCTCCGAACAGCTCGCCATACAGCACGCCGGCGATGATGGAGAACAGCGCGCAGGGGCCGATGATTTCCGCCACCGACCGAAGCGTCGTGCCCGGCTTCGAGCGCCAATGTAGCAGCAGTCCTACTGCCGCGAGCAGCAGCCCGTAGCCGATGTCGCCCATGATGATTCCGAAGAACGCCGGGAAGAAGACCGCCACGAACGGCGTGGGATCGATGGTCCCATACCGCGGCAAAGGCATGAGCCCGATGATTGCTTCGAAGGGACGGAAGATCCGCGGATTCTTGAGCACCACCGGAGCTTCCTCCGAGCGCCATTCCTCCCTGGAGATTTCGCTGACCACGATTTCCTCGCCCACTTCGGCGCGCAACCGGATCTCGAGCTTCCGCCGGGCGTCCGAGGGCACCCAGCCTTCGATCACGAACGCTCGAGCGGTGACGCCGGAGAGCGTGAGCGCCTCCAGCGCCTGCAGCCGGCTGGCCAACCACTCCCGTCCGGCACGAAGGTCCTTGCCGTATTTCCGCGCGAGAGCCGCGCGCTCGCGGCGAACGGCATCCAGGTCACCCGGCAGCTCGCCGAGCCGCGCGAGCATGCGGGGAAAGACGTCGCTGAGGGATCCGTCGCCGTAACCGGACGGCACCGGGATCTCCTGAACCTGCGCCTCGGCCATCAGTCGCTCGACCCTGCCGGCGCCCTGCGCGGACACGATCAGCAGCACCGCGGTCTCACCGCTTTCCAGGTGACGGGAATAGAGCTCGAACGCGTCTCCAATCACCTGGGAGAGACTGGCATGCAACCTCTCGATGACGCCCGCCTGGTCGGCCTTCAGCAGAACGTGGTAGATGCTGGCATTGGGCCAGCGGGCCTCGTTTTCGAGTAGCGGGCGAAAGGCGGCGAAGAATCCCTGGTACTTGAGGATCAGTGCGCGTTCTTCCTCCAATGCCGTCTCGCGTATCTTGAGCCGGACGGCCTGCCGTCTCGCTCGCGATGCGACTCGCACATACCTCACCCCTGTTCCCTCTCCTGGTCGGGCGAGGGGAACGGGAGCCGGGCCCTCGAATGTCGAAGCTGCGAGGCCCAGTTCTTCCATTGCGACGGCGATGTCTTCCAGAGCGGCCTTGAGATACCGGCGCTCGCGTTGCTGACCGGGGGTCAGGGCCAGTGTCGCCAACGAGGCCGGTTCCGTCGGCGTGGCGAGTTGCAGCACGCCGATCCGCTGCAGCGAGCCAAGAACCTGGTTCAGGCGCAGCCGCGGTCCCAGAATCCGGACCTTGGACATGGCGAGAATCACGGCGATACCTCGCCGATCAGGCGGCTCACCACGTAGCCCGCCAACTCGGCAATCCGGCCCGGCTCGACGGCGGTGAAGCGGGCGCTATCCCGCGCGGCCTGCTCGAGCAGGATCGTGGCGCGCTCGGCGCGCTCCCGTTCCACCAGGGTTTCGGAGGCGGTGCGCATCGCGGCGAGCTCCCGCTCGAGCGCGCCTTCGCGCGCCGCCGCTTCATCGCGGGCAACCTGCACCATTCGCCGCGCCTCATCCCGCGCCCCGGCCACCCGGGCTTCCAGCGCCGCCTCGGTTTCGATGAGGCGGGCGAAATCACTCGGTCCGCTGGACGGCGGCGAACCCTGGTGGCGGGAACGGTTCACGACCCCTCACTCGAGAAACCGGGGGAAGCATCGGGTCGTGGTATGGAAACGGGTCGAAAAAGCGGGGGAAGAGTTCTTCATTGTTAGAGAAGCTTCACGAAATCCCAACAATCCCGTGAGGCCATGAGGGACATCATCCGGCCTGATATCGCCAGGTGTCCTTCATGGAAGTGAGGACCTGATGTATTTCCCTTCTTCGCGGCCCTGGGCCGACGGTGAGACCCTCTCAGAACATCTCGAGCGGCGGGGCGTGAGCCGCCGGGACTTCCTCAAATTCTGCGGTGAAATGACGGCGGTCCTCGGGCTATCGAGCGCGATGACGCCGAAAGTGGCCGCGGCACTCGCGGCCATGAAGCGACCGAGCGTCATCTGGCTTCAGCTCCAGGAATGCACCGGCTGCGTGGAGAGCGTCTTGCGGACCGGCAACCCGTCGATCGGCGACCTGGTGCTGGACGTGATTTCGCTGGACTACCAGCACACCATCATGGCCGCCGCGGGACATCAGGCGGAAAACGCCTTGCAGCAGGCGATGAAGGACAACAAAGGCGAGTACCTCCTGTTGGTGACCGGCTCGATCCCGCTCAACGACGACGGGATCTATCTCACGATCGGCGGCCGGACCGCGAAGGAGATCCTGGTGGACGCGGCCAAGGGCGCCAAGGCCGTGATCGCGGTGGGCGCCTGCGCGCACTGGGGTAGTGTCCAGGCCGCCCGGCCCAACCCGACCGGCGCGGTCGGCGTGAGCGAGGTGGTGACGGACAAGCCGGTGGTGAACATCGCGGGCTGTCCGCCGATCTCCGACGTGGTGACGGCGACCATCGTGCATTACCTCACCTTCGGGAATATCCCCGAGCTGGATTACGACGGCCGGCCGCGCTTCGCCTACAGCTCCCGGATCCACGACCAGTGCCCGCGGCGGGCCAACTTCGACGCCGGGCAGTTTGTCGAGGAGTTCGACGACGAAGCGGCGCGCAAAGGGTATTGCCTCTACCAGGTGGGCTGCAAAGGCCCGGCGACGTTCTCGCCGTGTCCGATTTTCCTGTGGAATTCCGGGACCAGCTGGCCGATCGGCGCGGGACATCCCTGCATCGGCTGCACCGAGCGCCATTTCTGGGACACGATGTCTCCCTTCTACAAACGGATGCCCGACGTGGCTGGCTTCGGCATCGAGAGCAAGGTCGACCTGATCGGCGCGGCACTCGCGGCCGGCGCGGTGGCCGGTGTGGCGGCGCATGCGACCGCCACGGGCGTCCACCAAATCCGGGAACGGCGCCGCGAGCGCGAGCTCCCCATCGTGAATCAGCCACCCAGCGGCAAGAAGGAGTAAGGCGCCATGGCCAAGACCAAAGTCGTCGTCGATCCCATCACCCGGATCGAAGGGCATCTCCGGATCGAGGTGCAGTCGGAAAACGGGCGTATCGCCGACGCATGGGCGACCTCGACCCAGTTCCGCGGCATCGAGCTGGTCATGCAGGGCCGCGATCCCCGTGACGCGTGGGCATTCACGCAGCGGATCTGCGGCGTTTGCACCGTGGTGCACGCGGTGGCGTCCTGCCGCGCGGTGGAGGACGCGCTGGACATCAAGATCCCGGCCAATGCCAACACCATCCGCAACCTGATCCACGGGATGCAGTTCGTGCAGGACCACGTGATTCACTTCTACCACCTGCACGCGCTCGACTGGGTGGACGTGGTGAGCGCGCTCAAGGCCGATCCCGCCGGGACGGCGCGCATCGCGCGCCAGATTTCTCCCTGGCCCAACAACTCGGAGACCCATTTCCGCGCGGTGCAGGACCGGGTGAAGACGTTCGTTTCCAGCGGCCAGCTCGGGATCTTCACCAACGGCTACTGGGGACACGCCGCCTACAAGCTGCCTCCCGAAGTGAACCTGCTGGCGGTGGCGCACTATCTCGAGGCGCTGGACTGGCAGCGAGACGTCATCCGCTTGCACACCATCTTCGGCGGCAAGAACCCGCATCCCAACTTCCTGGTGGGCGGGATGGCGTCCGCCATCAACCTGGACGAGACGGCCACCATCAATGCCGTCCGGCTGAGCGAAATCCACGGCATGATCCGGCGGGCGCGGGACTTCGTGGAGCAGGTCTACTGGCCCGATCTGCTGGCGATCGCGGGCTACTATAAGGATTGGGCCTCCGTCGGCGGAGGCGTGGGAAATTACCTGGCGGTAGGAGAGTTCCCCGAGACCGATGTCCGGGACCTCAACTCGCTGTATCTGCCCCGGGGCATCATCCTGGCGAAGAATCTTTCCAAAGTCCTCCCGTATGACGACAAGATGGTTCAGGAGTACATCACCCATTCGTGGTACGAGTACGAGGGCGGCGACGCGGTCGGCCTGCATCCCTCAGAGGGAGAGACCAAGGCCAGGTACACCGGTCCCAAGACTCCCTGGACGTATCTGCAGGACCAGGACCGCTACAGCTGGATGAAAGCGCCCCGCTACGACGGCCGGCCGATGGAGGTGGGGCCGCTGGCGCGGATGCTGGTGGCCTACGGCTCGGGGCACGAGGAAGCCCGCGAGCTGGTCAAGGAAGTGCTGGACCGGCTGCAGGTGGGTCCGGCCGCGCTGTTCTCCACGCTCGGCCGCACCGGCGCGCGCGGGATCGAAACGGTATTGCTCGCCCGCCGGCTGGAGCATTGGTACGACTCACTGGTCGCCCGGATCAAGGGCGGGGACGTGCAGACGTTCAATCAGGCCAAGTGGGAACCGTCCAAATGGCCCAAGACGGCGCGCGGTTACGGGTATCTCGATGCGCCGCGCGGCGCGCTGGGGCACTGGGTGGAAATCACCGACGGCAAGATCTCACGGTACCAGTGCGTGGTTCCCAGCACCTGGAACTGCTCGCCCCGCGACGCCAAGGGCCAGCGGGGACCCTACGAGGCGGCGCTCATGGACAACCATCCGCTGCAAAACCCGGAACAGCCGCTGGAGATCCTCCGCACGATCCACTCCTTCGATCCGTGCATGGCGTGTGGAGTGCACGTACTGGACGCAACCGGCAACCCGGTCACCGAAGTGAGGGTCCAATGACCGCCCTCGAGCGCCCGCCCAGGGCGCCCCGGATGCACCTGGGCAGCGAAGCGCAGCCACCGACCGGGAAGTATCAGTGGATCTATCTCTGGGAGCTGCCGATCCGCGTGATGCATTGGACCGCCGCGGTCGCGATCGTCGTGCTTGCGACTACCGGCCTCTATATCGGAAAACCGTTCTTCATGACCGGCGGGGAGGCCAGCTCGCATTACCTCATGGGCTGGGTGCGATTCCTGCACTTCTCGGCGGCGGCAGTGCTGGTCACCACCGGCATCGTGCGAGTGTACTGGCTCTTTGCCGGCAATCGATTCGAGCGGCTGGCCGCGCTCTTCCCGATCCGGCCGCGCGACTGGGCCAACATGGTCAAGCAGGTGAAGTACTACCTCATGATCAAGCCGGGGGACGCGCCCCAGTATCTCGGCCATAACCCGCTCCAGCAGCTCTCCTACACCGGCATCTACGCGCTCACCGCGGTGATGGTGGTGACCGGTTTCGCCATGTACGGGCAGTCCAACCCGGACGGGATGTTCTACCGGCTCTTCCAGTGGTTGGTGCCGCTCCTGGGCGGGATCCAGATCGTGCGGTTCATCCATCATGTATCCACCTGGATCTTCCTCATCTTCATTCCGATTCACGTGTATCTGGCGATGCGCGGTGACGTGATGGAGCGGAGCGGCACCATTTCGTCCATCATCAGCGGCGGGCGGTTCGTCAGGTCGGATGTGAAGTACGTCGATGAGTGAGGTGACGGTCAGACGGTCAGACGGTCTGACGGTCGACTCCGACGTCAGAGCAGCCTCCGGCCTCGACCGTCCGACCGTCCGACCGTCCGACCGTCCATCCGGCACGGTGGTGATTGGCCTGGGCAACCCCCTCATGGCTGACGACGGTGCGGGTATAGCGGCGCTCGAGCGGCTGCGCGAATTCGACTTCGATCCACCGGTCGAGCTGGTCGATGGGGGGACCTGGGGACTGAATCTCCTTCCCGTCATCGAGGACGCCGAGCGGCTGGTTCTGCTGGACGCGATCAATGTCGGCGCGCGTCCCGGCACCACGGTGGTCCTGGAGCGACCCCAGATCCCGCGCTACCTGTCCACCAAGGTGTCTCCCCATCAGATAGCGCTCTCGGAGGTGCTTGCCCTGGCCGAACTGCGGGGCAGGCTCCCCGAGCATACTGTCGCCATCGGCCTGCAGCCCGAGCGCGTGGAAATGACGACGGAGCTCAGTCCGGCGGTGGAACGGGCGCTCGACCGGGTAGTGGTTGCCGCGGTATCGCGGCTGGGTGAATGGGGACACTCTCGAGTGCGGAGTGGGGAACGCGGAGCGCGGAGTGGCAGTAGTGCGACCGTTCACTCCGCACTCCGCACTCCGCAATCCGAAATCGATCATGCATGAAATGAGCATCGCGCTGGATGTCGGTCGCATTGCGGAAGAGCGCGTGGGACCGGCGGCCGCAGGAAACGTCGTGACTGTCGCCCTCGAGGTCGGGGCCGACGCCGGAGTGGAAGTCGAGAACCTCGAGTTCTGTCTCGACGTCGTGCTTTCGCAGCCGCCGTTCGGGAGAGCCAGGGCCTTGATCGAGCGGCGGCCGGGTGACGTGCTCCGGGTGGCTTACCTCGAGGTCGACGAGCCCTCCTGACCGGTGTCTAAAGGCACCTTCATTGAATTCCAAGACATTGCTGACCTGCGAATGCGCAACATGCGTCGCATACAAGAGATGCGACGGGGCCTGCCTTCGAGATAGCCCATGACGATTCGAACGATCGAAATCCGCGAGCGAGTGATGGAGAAGAACGACGAGATGGCCCGCGACGTGCGCCGCCGGGTGCACGCTGCCGGCGTGCCGACGTTCAATCTGGTCTCGTCCCCCGGCTCGGGGAAAACCTCGTTGCTGGAACGCACGCTGGACGAGCTGGGCAAGGAATTTCCCATCGCAGTCGTCACCGGCGACGTGCAGACGGTGAACGATGCCGAGCGGTTGGCGCGGAGGACCGCCCGGCTGGTGCAGGCGGTCGTGACCGGCGGGGCCTGTCATCTGGACGCGAAGCAGGTGGAGGCTGCGCTCGAGGCGATCGAGCTGGACCAGACCAGGCTGCTGTTCATCGAGAACGTGGGAAACCTGGTGTGTCCGGCCAGCTGGGACCTGGGAGAGGATGCCAAGATCGTGGTCTTCTCGGTCACCGAAGGCGAGGACAAGCCGCTCAAGTATCCCAAGATGTTCCGGCAATCCCGCTACGCGGTGCTGAACAAGATCGACCTGCTGCCGTATGTGCCGTTCGACGTGGACCGGGCGGTGGGCTTCGCGCGCGAAGTGAACCCGGACCTGGATTTCTTCTTCACCTCGGCGCTGACCGGCGAAGGGATGGACGACTGGTTCACCTTCCTGCGCGATCAGGTTTACGGCGCGAAGGTCCGGCATTGAGCGTGACGACTGTTGAGGACCGGCATCGCACGGCGCTGCACCTCAAGGTGACGGGCCTGGTGCAGGGAGTGGGGTTCCGACCCTTCGTGCACCGGCTGGCGATGCGCCATCACCTGGGCGGTTGGGTGCGGAATTCCTCGAGCGACGTGCAGATCGAGATCGAAGGTGATTCGCACGATCTGGAGGTGTTCGTCCGCGAGATGCGGGAGAAAGCGCCGCCGCTGGCGCGGATCGAGCAGGTCGAAGCCGAGCTCCACGCGCCCACCGGTGCCGGCGAGTTTACCATCCTCGCCAGTGCCGAGGAGCCCGAAGGCCGGCAGCCCGTCTCGCCGGATGTGGCGCTCTGCGGCCAATGCGAGGCGGAGCTCTTCGATCCGGCAAACCGGCGGTATCGCTACCCGTTCATCACCTGCACCGACTGCGGTCCGCGCTTCACGGTCATCGAGGACATGCCCTACGACCGGGCGCGCACCAGCATGCGGACGTTCAAGCAATGTCCCGAGTGCCTGCGGGAGTACCAGTCTCCCGAGAGCCGCCGCTACCACTCCGAGACCAACAGCTGTACCACGTGCGGGCCGCGTCTGGCGCTCGCGCCCGGCACCCGGCCGGTGTCGCCCATCGATGCGGCCGATCCGCTGCGGGCCGCCGCGCGCTGTCTGCTGGAAGGGGCGATCGTCGCCGTTCGTGGACTGGGAGGTTTTCACCTGGCGGTCGATGCCACCTACGAGGTGGCGGTCGAGCGACTGCGGCGGCGCAAGCACCGCGACGCCAAGCCACTGGCCGTCATGGTGCGCACGGTGGACGAGGCGCGCGTGCTCGGCGAAGTGAGCCAAGCCGAGGCGCGATGGTTGACCGGACCAGAGCGGCCGATCGTCGTCCTGCGGCGACGGCCGGGTGCGACGATCGCGCCGTCAGTATCGCCGGGGCTGGATACGATCGGTGTGATGCTGGCGTACACACCTCTGCACCATCTCCTCCTGGATCTGGTACGGCGTCCACTGGTGATGACCAGCGGCAACCGCAGCGAAGAGCCGATCGCCATCGGCAACGCCCAGGCGCAGGAAAATCTCCGCTGGATCGCCGACGTCTTCCTGCTGCACGACCGTGAGATCGTCTCGCGGTATGACGATTCCGTGGTCCGGGTGGCCGGTGAGGAGGCGGTGTTTCTCCGGCGCGCGCGGGGATACGCGCCGTTCCCCTTGCCACTGCCGGTATTCAGTCCGAGCCCGGTGCTGGCGGTGGGAGCGCACCTCAAGAACACCTTCACCCTGGCTTGCGAAGATCGCGCATATGTCAGCCAGCATATCGGCGATCTCGACGACATCGACACACTGGAGCATTTCCTCGAGACCCTGCGGCTCTACCGCCGGCTGTTCCGGGTGACACCGGCCGTCGCCGCCCGCGATCTGCATCCGGACTATCTGTCCGGCAGGATCGCCGAAGATCTGGGGGTGCCCCGCATCATTGCCGTCCAGCACCATCACGCCCACATCGCCGCGGTGATGGCCGAGCATGGAATCACGGAACCGGTCGTCGGAGCGGCGTACGATGGCAGCGGCTACGGAGACGATGGGAACATCTGGGGCTCCGAGATCATGGTGGCGGATCTCACCGGCTACCGGCGGCTCGGCCACTTGCGGTACGCCCCGTTGCCCGGCGGCGACCTCGGTGCGCGCCAACCGTGGCGCTCGGCCCTGGGGTATCTCTCCCTGGACCGCTCGGCCACCCGAGCGTTCCGGCAGGCGTTCGAAGGCATTCCCGCCAAAGAGCTGGATATCGCGCGCCATCAGATCGAGCACCGGCTCAACGCCCCGCCGGCATCGTCCATGGGCCGGTTGTTCGATGCGGCGGCCGCCATACTCGGCCTGCGACAACTCTCCGACCACGAGGCGCAGGCGGCGATGGAGCTGGAAGCGCTGGCGGGTGAACGCGTCGCGGCGCCGCTGCGTTTTCCGCTGGTTCGCGACGGCAGCGGCTGGCTGCTCGATCCTCTCCCGCTCCTGGTGGCGCTGGGTGAATCGCTGGCGCACGGCGCGGACCGCGGGGATCTCGCCGCCGGCTTCCACGAGAGCGTGGCCACCGCAACCGCCGAGGTGGTGTCTCGCATCTGTCGCAGCGAGGAAATCGAGATCGTGGCGCTGGGTGGGGGGGTGTTCCAGAACGCCCGCCTCCTCTCCAGTGTGCGGCGTCTGATGGCCGAGCGTGGCCTGCAAGTGCTGACGCCGCGGCAGCTGAGCCCCAACGATGGCGCTGTGAGTTACGGGCAGGCAGCCGTGGCCGTGGCCCAGCTTCGCGCGGAAACGGGAGACTGATCCATGTGCCTCGGCGTGCCAGGACGCGTGATTGCCGTCGAAGACCAGATCGCGACGGTGGATTTCTGGGGCGTCGTCCGGGAGACGCGGCTGGACATCGTGGACGAGCCGGTGGCGCCCGGCGATTACATCCTCAATCACGTGGGCTTCGCGATCCGGAAAATTCCGGCCAGCGAGATCGGCGAAACGCTGGCGCTCTACGAGCACCTGATGAAGGAAGCCGAGCAGGACATGATGGCCGCGGACGTCCGTGCCGAGATCGCGGGCCTCGGCCAGGCTGGCGAAGGGTGCGATGACTGAATCGGGGATGGCCGCCTCGACCGCCCTGACCGGCTCGACCGCTCAGCTCAAGTTCCGCGATCCGGTCCGTGGGAAGGCGCTCGCCAAGGCGCTCGAAAAAGTCACTCGCGACGTGGGTCGCGCTCCGGTGTCGGTCATGCACGTGTGCGGGAGCCACGAGCAGTCGATCGCCAAGTTCGGGCTGCGCGCCATCCTGCCTGCGGGATTGAACGTCATTATGGGGCCCGGCTGTCCAGTGTGCGTGACCGATACGCCGGAGGTGGATGAGGCGGTGGTGCTGGCCGGTGACGGCGTGCGCATCGCCACCTATGGCGACATGGTCCGCGTGCCCGGAACGATGAAGTCACTGGGCGACATGCAGGCGGAGGGCGCCAGGATCGACGTGATCTACAGCGCCGCGCAGGTGGTGGAGCTGGCGCGCGACACCGCCGAAGACGTGGTGTTCTTCGCCTCCGGGTTCGAAACGACCGCGGTGGCCACGGCGGCGATCGCGCTCATGCCCGATCTGCCGGACAATCTGTCGATCCTCTCCGCCCACAAGTACATCCCGCCGGTCATGGAGATCGTGGCCGAGATGCCCGGCAGCAAGGTGGAGGGTTTTCTCGCCGCCGGACACGCCGCGGCGATCACCGGCTACGGGATCTTCGAGCGATTCGTGGAGCGGCACGGGATTCCGGTCGTCGTCGCGGGCTTCGAGCCGCTCGACATTCTCGCGGGCCTGGTCGAGCTGGTGCAGCTGGTCCGGGACGGCACGCCGAAAGTGCTCAACGCCTTTCCCCGCTGTGTCTCACGCGAGGGCAATCGCAACGCGCAGGGGCAGCTCTGGAAGGTCTTCCGCGCGACCGGCGGCCGGTGGCGGGGGATCGCGCATGTCCCGAACGGCAATCTCCGGCTGCGCGACGAGTTCGCGCGCCTCGACACCCGGAAGAAATACCGCATCGATCTCCGGCGATTGTGGAACCATGCGGCGCCGGCGCTGACCCAGCTCTGTGTTTGCGGCGACATCATGGCCGGCATCGCGGCACCGACCGACTGCCCGCTTTTCGGCAAGCAGTGCGTCCCCGACACGCCGGTGGGCGCCTGCATGGTGAGCAGCGAGGGCACCTGCAAGATCTGGCACCAATACGGGGGAGTACCGCGGTTATGAAAGCCGACACCGCTCCCCCGACGGCGCGAGAAGAGCTGATCACGCTGAAGCACGGCGCCGGCGGGCGCGCCATGCGACGCCTGATCGAGGAGACGCTGGCCCAGGGATTCACCAGCGACGTGGTGGATGGATTCGGCCTCGCGGCCATGGACGATGGCGCCGCCCTGCGCGTCGGCGACCGCTGGTTGGTGGTGACGACCGACTCTCACGTGGTCCATCCGATCTTCTTTCCCGGAGGCGACATCGGCCGGCTGGCGATCGCGGGAACGGTGAACGACCTCGCGATGATGGGCGTCACCGAGCCGCTGGGGCTCACCTGCGCGGTGGTGGTGGAAGAAGGATTCCGCCGGTCGGATCTGGACCGGATTCAGCGATCCATGCGGGAAACCTGCCGGGAAGCGGGCGTCACCGTTCTCACCGGCGACACCAAGGTGATGGGGCGGGGCGAGCTGGACGGCGTGGTCATCAACACCACCGGCGTCGGCTTCACCGACTACCTGGTCCGCGACGCGGGCCTCGAGCCCGGCGACCGGATCGTGCTCACCGGCCCGATCGGCGATCACGGGATCGCGCTCATGGCCGCGCGCCGCGGGTTCGATCTGGATGCCGACCTCCGGTCCGACGTCGCACCGCTCAATCTCGTGATCCGCGCGGCCCTGGCCGCGGCGCCGGGGGCGATCTCGGCCATGAAGGACCCCACGCGCGGTGGCGTCGCGAGCGCGTTGCATGAAATGGCGTCCAAGAGTGGCGTGGGCATCGGGATCGAGGAAGCGGCGGTTCCGCTCACCACCGTGGTCCGTTCCGCGGCCGAGATGCTGGGACTGGACCCGTTTCACATAGCCAACGAAGGCAAGGCGATCATCGGGGTGCGGCCCGACGCGGTGGATCGCGTGATGGCCGCACTGGTGTCGAATCCGCTCGCAGCGAGCGCCGCCATCGTGGGAAGGTGCACCGCCGAGCGCGCGGGCACGGTCATTCTGGATACCGGTCTCGGCCGCCGGCTGCTGGCGGAGCCGGAAGGCGAGCCGCTTCCCCGCATATGCTGAGGGAAGGGAAGAAGCCGCACGCGCGGTCGACGACCAACCCGTTACGGGTGGCGGTGCTCTGCTCGCAGCGCGCCCCCGGCCTGATGGATCTGCTGGCGGCGGAGGCGACGGCGAATATCCGGATCGTCGGGGTCGTCACCAGTGACGCGTCCTCATCCGCGTTGCCGCAAACGGCCGGGACCAGCGTTCCCTGCCTGGTCAACGACATACGCGGGTTCTATCGCGAGGAAGATGCCCAGCTCGCCGATCTGACCGTCAGGCCTTTCTATGACCTGACGACGGCGCGGCTCCTCACCCGGCTCAACGCCGAACTCGTCGTATTGTGCGGGTATCTCCACGTGCTGACCACGCCGATGCTGGACGCGTTCAGCCAGCGGATCATCAACATTCACGACAGCGATCTCACCCGGCTGGATGAGGATGGGCGGCCGCGGTATCGCGGGCTGCATGCCACCCGCGACGCGATCGCGGCCGGCGAGGGTGAAACCCGCTCCACCGTTCACATCGTGGTTCCCGAGGTGGACGTGGGCCCGCCGGTGCTGCGGTCATGGCCCTACTACGTGCACCCACTGGCCGACGACGTGAACGAGTGGGGCGCCGGCGGGATCGACATTCTCAAGGCGTACGCCTACGCCCAGCGGGAGTGGATGATGCGGTCTTCCTGGGGCCACCTGCTCACGACAGCGGTTCGGATGTTCGTGGACGAGCAGGTGCGGGTGCTGGGAGAGCGAGCCTATATCGCCGGTGTTCCGGGTCCGGTCACGCTGGAGCGCCCGGTTCGGCCCAGTGAAGCTCCGTGGCGGGCGGCCGC
The DNA here is from genome assembly GCA_016209985.1 of Gemmatimonadota bacterium. Taxonomy (GTDB): domain Bacteria; phylum Gemmatimonadota; class Gemmatimonadetes; order Gemmatimonadales; family GWC2-71-9; genus SHZT01. Next base: position 30,940 of record JACQVB010000242.1, read on the forward strand.
AGGACGCTGATGACGCACATTCGCGCCCAGCAGGATGGCGGCGTCGGGACCATCACCATCGACCGCCGCGAGCGATTCAACTCGCTCGACGTCCGGACCGCGCAGGACTTCCGGAAGGCGGGACTGCAGTTTGCCCGGGACGATGCGGTGCGCTGCGTGGTGATCGCCGGCGCGGGCGGCGTGTTCTGCAGCGGGGCCGATCTCAAGTACATCCGGGCTCGGGGAGACGAGACCGATTTCGGGTACCTGCATCCGGAAGGCTCGGGCCCCAAGCAGGGATTCGGTGAGAGCTTCAAGCAGATTCTCGAGTATATCCACAGCACGATTTCCGAGATCAAGCGCGCGCCCAAACCGTTCATCGCCGCGGTGGACGGCATTGCCGCGGCCGGAGGGTTCGGCATCGCCATGGCGTGCGATCTGGTGTTCGCGTCCGAGAGGGCCAGCTTTGAATGGGCCTACCACAAGACCGCGCTCACCGGCGCCGAAAGCTCGACGTTCTTCCTGCCGCGGCTGGTGGGCCTGCGCAAGGCGATGGAGCTGGTGTTCCTGAACCCGCGCTTGTCCGCCCACGAAGCCTGGGAGCATGGGCTGATCAACCGGGTTTTCCCCGACCAGTCGTTCGAGGCGGACGTACGCGCGATCGCGGAGCGCCTCGCGGCGGGGCCCACCGGAGCCTACGGCATCGCCAAGCGGCTGATCAATCAGGCCGCGGGTGTGGATCAGCTCGACTATCATCTGGACGAGGAGCTGCAGCAGCTCACGCGCACCGCGGACGGAGCCGAATTCGCAGAGGGGATCGCGGCGTTCTTCGGCAAACGGGCGCCGCAGTTTGAGAAAGGGAAGAGGGAAGAGGGAAGAGGGAAGAGTAAGACCGCGACGTAAGACTACGGTCGCGTGGTGGTGGCCACCAGCAGCCTCAGCGATCCCGGATCCACCAGTCCCTGCTGGGACAGTGTCTTCAACTCCCGCGTCACCTTCGCAAGATAAGTTCGGGTCTTGATCCCCCTGCCGTTGTAACGCCGGACCGCTCCCGCCCACGATCCGGTCTCGCCATACCAATGCTTCAGGATGAACATCCCTTTGCAGACATTAGTGACATAGTCGGTCAGGGGCCGGGGCCCACATTCCTGCTGGAAGGACCATCTCCATATTCGCGGGCGGATCTGCATGCGGCCGACTTCACCGTGGCGGCCCCGCCAGTGATTCCCGCCCAGCTGACCCGATTCCACCGTCGCGACGGCCAGCGCAATCGGGAGCGGCACCCCGGCGCTGTCGGCGAAGCGTCTGAGCAGCGCGCCGTCGGCTACGCCACCCACTGGATCGCAGAAGGATCCGCACAGACTGAAGTAGGCCGCAACGACCCAAGCGGGAACCATGGGTCACGGCCCTTCATCGCGGGTAGACCCGTATCACGACACCGGGTCGAGAGGATACGATCTGGACTGCGTCGCCTTCCATCCCGAGTGCTACCGCAACGCGCTCGGGACCATCGCTCGCCTCGAGGGTGACGAACGCCCGCTTCGGTGCGAGCTCGTACCACGATCCGGTCAGGCCGTCCACCACCATGCCCAATCCGGCGGTGAGCAGAATGTCCCCCACAACGATCCGGGGATTGATTCGGTGGCGAATCTCGAAGGACGCGGTGCGATATCCAGGCAGCTCGAAAGTGAGCAGATACGCATGCTTCCGCGGCAGCGTGACCAGGGCGGGCGTCCAGTACTGCAGCTCGCGCGGGCCGCTCCTCACTTCCGCGCCCGAGGGCTCCGACGCTACCACGATGGTTTGATGCGTGCTGTTGACGAGCAACCCACAACCCGACAGCAGGGCCCAGCCGCCCACCAACAGAGGAGCGATCGCCGACCGCAGCCTGGTCATATGCACCTCCCCGAATCCTGGTCAAGTCTATCAACCGGGGTTGGTGGGGCGCGTGAATCGGGGCCGAAGGGCCATTCATTTCTGTTTGATGGCAGGCAGGAACAAGCCCCTCGTTTCCGGGTCGGAAACCGATGGGGCTTGGGGAGATATTTATTCCGGCGGTTGTTTCATCGACACTGGTCTGCGCCTGAGACTTCGATTGACCTGCCACCGGTATCCGCGCCCGGCCCCTTCGCCGTAGCGCCTGCGTTGATGGCTCGAAGTCCGCAACCGTCGGCGGCTTCCGTTTCGCCGGCCCCTCTCCCAGGGGCAGTTTCGCAGGTCCCTTCGCTGGAAAGGACCCAGAGAAACTACGTCGACGCCGCTGAGGAAGTCGTTAATCCGGCGTGAGTGTCGTATCACGAACCGGTGGACGGGGGTGATGTCAGGGCGCCCCGGGACCGTTGCCGATTCCGAAGTTGCCGGTTGCGGTCGTGGGCTGTCCATCGGACCCGGTGAAGGAGAGGATCGCCTTCGCCCACCCGTTGCTCACGAACGTGTGGGTGGCGGAGGTCGCCGCTACCGTGAGAGCGGACGGTCGTCGTGACATGAGCTGAGGATCCTTTCTTACCATTGCGTGCGCATGCTCACGTGCACATTGCGCGGTGCCACCGGGTTCACTGAACCCGAAGCGCGTATCTCCGGTGCACGCGTGTTGAAGAGGTTGTCCAGTCCAAACGTCAGTTCGACGTGATCGTTGAGCCAGGCTCCGGCCTGGAAATTGGCGATGGAGAACGGGTCGGTTCTGGCGTCAGGCTCACCCGCGGGAACGTAGGGGCCCATCAGGGTGATCCAGGCGTTGAGGGAGAATCGGGGCGTGGGATGGACCGTGATGCCCGCCCGGGCGGAGTAATCGGCCACCCCGGTGACCGATTTCATGTTGCCGGCATCGTGCATGATGTTGGCGGTCGCTTCACCATCCGCGACGCGAAAGACGGGCATACCGTTCCGCATCAGCATGACCGACGCCGTATCGGCCAGGAAGAAATGGCCCTTGGTATTGAAGGTCCAATGGGTTTCCAGCTCGAGTTGTGGGACGGGACGGAACTTGAGCTCCGTCTCTATGCCTTCGCGAAGGCTCTGGCCGGTTTCTTCGGTCTCGAGCGTGATTGGGTTGTAAACCATCTCGTTGTGTGTATCGAGGCGGAAAAATGCCAGCGACCCGTCCAGCCCCTTCACGGAGAAGCGGCCGCCGGCTTCGTACGCCCACAGGGTGATGGGAGCCTTGGTCGGATCCGCGATGGTGCGGGGCGCCGAACGGAACCCGCGCGACGCCGTGCCATAGAACTGCAGATCGCCTCTCGCGTACCAGACCACGCCGAACTTCGGATCGAGTAACAGCCGGCTCTCCGCGAGTAGCGGAAGCCGGGTGACTCTGTCGGTTGTTCTGGGCTGCAGGAGATCGGCTCGCAGGGCGGCCTCCAGCCGCAGGACGCGCCCGAAGGTCTTGGATGATCCGGCCAGCCCCGAAACGGTCAAAAACCTCGAGTCGAACCGGTTGATGGTGAGGTCTCGGCGACGCGCTATCGTGCTCCAGATGTCGTACGACGCATCGTGATGCTGTGCCTCGGCGCCGGCGGTCAGCTCGAGGGTGCCGGCGGTCCACTTGGCGATGGACTTGGCACCCAGGGCGGTCCGGTGATCGATCTCTTCGGTCTGGCTGCCGATCCCCTCGCCCATGCCTCCCAGCTCGGGGATGGTGAGAAACAGATGCCACCGGCTCTGGTAGCCCCAGACATTGCTTTGCCACTGGAAAGCGGAACGGTTGAGCACGGCGGAGAGGCGTCCTTGAAATCGGGTCTTGTCGCCGCCATCGGTCGGGTCCGCCGCCGGGGTCAGGATTCCGGCGTCGAACTGGTCCAGCGTCAGGTAGCCGGGGGAATCCCAGGTAGTGGCGTAATACTGGGCGCCCGCGTCGAGTAGAAATTCGGGAGAGACGCGGCGGTTACCGCGGGCCACGACCTGCATCGCCTGATAACCGCTATTGTCGCGCCAGCCGGAATTGTGGACCCCATGCGCGCCGAAGAAACCACCCCAGTCGTTGCGCTCAAAACCGGTCGTCACCGTCCCGGCTCCGAAGGTGTGACTCCCACCCTCGGCCTGGAAGGATGTCTGGCGAGTGCTTGCCTGGGTGGTGACGTTGACCGCGCCGCCGCCGGAGAAATTGCCGAACAGCGGGCTGATCGGTCCCTTGATCACCTGCACGTCGGCCAGCGCCGCGGGGAAGAGCAGGTTCCAGTCGGCGTATCCTTCGCCGTGGCCGTTGATCGGCTCGTTGATGGGGACACCGTCCACCACCAGGGCCACATCGGTCGAGTGATCGGATGTGAATCCGCGAATGACCGCATCGCTCGCGAAGCCGGGCCCCTGTCCCTGTTCGTGGACCTCGAGTCCGGTGGTCGCGCGCACGAGGTCCCACGGATCTCTCGCGTGAACCTTCTCGATCTCGCGCAACGTCACGGTACTGACGTTGGCCGTGCCGACGGGCGGCACCTTCATGAGAGAGGAGAGGTCGTAGGTGCGTTGGCCCTGGTCCTCGAGAGCCACGATCAGCATCTCGTCCAGCGTGATGGGCGCCGGCACCAGCTCGAGCTCGATCACCGTGTCGCGTGAGGCGCGCAGGTCGACCACGCGTCGGACCGGACGGAACCCGATCCGGCTGGTTTCGATGACGTGGCTGCCGGTGGACACCGGCCCGATGGCGAAGCGTCCCGTGCCGTCGGTCAGCGCGGTCTGAGTGTCTTCGACGATCCGAATGCGCACGCCTGCGACCGGCAGGCCGTCGGTCGTGCGACACATTCCCATGATGTGGCTCATCATGCCGCGCATCATCAGCATGTGGTGTTCCGGCATGCTGTCGGCCGGCATTTGGGCCCGGAGCGGCGCCGCCATCAGCAGGCCGATGGCGGTCGGAATCCAATTCTGCCTCATGACGCCTCCCAATCCTCTCTCTGATCCGCGCACGCGGACTGCGCCCCGCTAGGGACGCCCAGGTCAGCTCGGCCGGGTGCCGAGGGGGAGGGTCAGATACGGGGCGGTGGGGGCTCGATTCGAGTCGGAGGAGAAACGACCCCGGGGGCGGCCAAGCGGACCGGCGGGACTCCAATCACGGTGACCGCCGGCAGCTCCGCGGGACGGGCGGCCACGCAGTCGACCAGGAGCAACTGGGGCTCGCCGCAATCCCCGGGAGTCTTCACGGCCGAGCTCCAGATGTTCGAGTGGTGGTCCGCGACGACCGCTTGCTCGTCCGATTGTTCGTCGTGCAGGGCATGATCCAGCGCACACGCCGCCATGTTCGCGGTGGCGACCTGGAACCAGACGATCAGCAGGACGCCCGCCGGAAAGCGGGTCCGTCCTCGAACCACAGGGAAGTGAATCACGATTTCCTAATGAAGTTGCCATTAAGAGGCCTGAAGGTTTGCTGAACTGAACCTGAACGTTTCTGCACTTTTTCTTAACCCACGCGTGTCGCTCGGGTAGGCACCATTCGATAGGGGCGGGAATGATTTGAGGCCGAGGATCTCCGATGAAGAACCCGCCAATCCCCGGCGGGTTAAACTTCTATTCAGGACGCGAGCACATGGGCAGGGTGGCGGACAATGCAGGTCGGTCGACGGTCGGGCAGGTATTGGAGTACCGCGAGCCGGCGGAGGGCAAGGTGACGCGGGGAAGCCGCCGCTCATCCATCGAGATTCTGAACGATCCCCACCGGAACAAGGGGACGGCGTTCACCGAAGCCGAGCGTGATACGCTGGGGCTACGCGGGTTGTTGCCGCCCCGGGTGTTCACGCTGGAACAGCAGGAAGCGCGGGCGCTGGAGAACCTCCGCCGCAAGACGTCGGACCTCGAGAAATACATCTACCTGACCGGGCTGCTCGACCGGAACGAGACCCTCTTTTACCGGATCGTCCTGGACCACATCGAGGAGCTTCTGCCGATCATCTACACGCCTACGGTGGGCGAGGCGTGCAGCCGGTTCGGCCTCATCTTCCGGCGCGCCCGCGGTCTCTACGTCTCCTCGCACGACCGCGGCCGGGTGGACGAGTTGCTGGCGCACTGGCCCGAGCGCAACGTCCAGGTCATCGTGGTCACCGATGGCGAACGGATCCTGGGCCTCGGCGATCTCGGCGCGCAGGGGATGGGTATCCCCATCGGCAAGCTGTCGCTGTACACCGCGTGTGCCGGACTGCACCCCGCCGGTTGCCTGCCGGTCATGCTCGACGTGGGGACCAACAACGAGGAGTTGCTGCGCGATCCGCTCTACATCGGACTGCTCGAGCGCCGGCTGCGCGGCGAAGTATACGACGCGCTGGTCGAGGAATTCGTCACCGCGGCGGAGCGGCGGTTTCCCGGCGTCCTGATCCAGTTCGAGGATTTCGCGACGGACAACGCGTTCCGGCTGCTCGCCAAATTTCGCGACCGCTCATGCGTCTTCAACGACGACATTCAGGGGACCGCCGCGGTGACGCTGGCCGGCCTTCAATCGGCGGGCCGGATCACCGGGAAGCCAGTCGCCGAGCAGGTGATCCTGTTCTACGGGGCGGGAGCGGCCGCCACCGGTATCGCCGATCTGGTCAGCGCGGCCATGCGACTCGAAGGCCTGGGGGAGGATGAGGCGCGCCGCCGCTGCTGGTTCGTGGACTCCAAGGGTCTGGTGGTGTCCTCGCGCACGGACTTGAAGCCGCACAAGCGGCCGTACGCGCACGACTACCGGCAGATCATCGAATTGGGAGAAGCGATCCGGGCCATCCGTCCCTCGGCTCTGATCGGTGTCTCGGGCCAGCCCAACGCGTTCACCGAGCCGGTGATCCGCGCCATGGCCTCGGCGAATGAGAGGCCGATCATCTTCGCGCTCTCCAATCCAACGTCCAAATCCGAGTGCTCGGCCGAGCAGGCATACGGGTGGACCGAAGGACGCGCGGTGTTCGCGAGCGGGAGCCCCTTCGGGCCGGTTTCCCTGAACGGCCGTAAGATGATTCCGGGACAGGCCAACAACTCCTACATCTTTCCGGGCGTCGGACTCGGAGTGGTGGTGTCGGGGGCGCGCCGCGTGACCGACGAAATGTTCGCGGTGGCGGCGCGAACGTTGGCCGCGGTCACCGACCAGGCATCGCTGGAGAGCGGATCGGTCTTTCCGCCGCTCACGGGGATTCGCTCGTATTCCCACGCGATCGCCGTCGCCGTCGCGGAGGTAGCCTTCAGGACGGGACTCACCTCACGCAAGAAACCAAAGGATCTCGCCGGGGCAGTACGGGCGGCGATGTACGAACCGACGTACCCACCCACGGGGGGCTGAAAGGCGACACATTCCGGTAGCGGCCCGGTCAAGCGACTTCTCGACTCTGGCGCATCTCATGGATGTGGTGCTCTGTTTATGACGGTACAGGGTGCTTCGCCAGTAGGAGGGGACGGGGGAAGGGGGCGACCATGACACTCCGGGTGGCACTCGGGGGTGGACTCGTTTGGGCCTGCCTGGTCGGCGCCGCCTGCGGGGAGGGAAAAGACCCCGCCATCGTTCGCGCCGCTGACGCCGGAGACGCATTGCGAGTCGGCGAGCTGGTGGCGAGCGGTGCCGACATAAACGCGGCCAACCAGCTTGGACAGACCGCCCTGCACTGGGCCGCGTTCGATGGCAACGTCCAGATCGTCGATTTCCGTCTCGAGCATGCCGCCGCGGTAGACCCAACAGACGCGCAAGGCGAGACGCCACTCCACTGGGCGGCGGAGGAGGGCCACGCGGAGGTCGTAGCCAGCCTGCTTCGTCGCGGGGCCAAGACCGACACGCGCGACTCCAAGGGCTGGACGCCGCTGATCAAGGCGGCGGGGAGCGGGCACACCGAAGCGGTGCGGGCGCTGCTGGCGGCCGGTGCCGATCCGAGCGTCTCCACGGCTGACAGCCTCAACGCGCTGTCCGTGGCAGAATTCGGTGGTCATACTGATGTGGTCGACCTGTTGAAGGCGGCGGCGAAGGCTCCCTAGGCTGCGAGGATCCCGGGATGTCCCTGGCTCTCCCCGTCAAGGTCCCCAAGACCGAGCATCTGGCCGGCGACGCCTGGGGCGGCATGGCGGCGATGCTGGTGGCCCTCCCCTCCGCCATTGCTTTCGGCGTCACCATCTATGCGCCGCTGGGCGGCTCGTATGCCGCCTATGGAGCGCTGGCCGGAATCCTCGGCGCTACCGCTCTCGGCCTGGTCGCGCCGACGCTGGGTGGAACCAACCGCCTGATTACCGCGCCGTGCGCGCCGGCAGCGGCCGTGATGTCGGCCTTCGCGATCGAGCTCCTGCAGAACGGGACCGCTGCCGAATCGGTGCCGCTCATGCTGCTGGTCATCGGTCTCATCACCGGTGGGTTGCAGATCCTCTTCGGCGTCGTGGGCCTCGGCCGCCTCATCAAGTACATGCCTTATCCCGTCGTCAGCGGATACCTGAGCGGCGTGGGTCTCACCATCATCGCGAGCCAGGTGCCGAAATTCCTGGGCACGCCCAAGGGCACCCATTTCTGGAACGCGCTGGGGACGCCGGCGGCGTGGCAGTGGCAAGCGGTCGTCGTCGGCATCGTGACCGTGGCCGTCATGGCGGGCGCCGGGAGGCTCACGCGGGCCGTTCCAGCGGCCATTCTGGGATTGCTGGGTGGTGTGCTCACCTACTTCGCGCTCGCGCTCCTCGATAGCGGCCTGCTCAACCTGGCGGGCAATCCGCTGGTGATCGGCCCGCTGGGCGGGTCGGGTGCTGGTTTTCTCACCGGGTTGACCGGCCGCTGGGCCGCGATGGGCCGGCTGGGCTCGGGCGATCTCCTGGCCGTGGTGATGCCCTCACTGACCCTCGCCGTCCTGCTTTCGATAGACACGTTGAAGACGTGCGTGGTGCTCGACTCGGTTACCCGCAGCCGGCACGACTCGAACCGCGAGCTTGTCGGGCAGGGATGCGGCAACGTCGTCTCGGCAGTGGTGGGAGGAATGCCCGGCGCTGGTACCATGGGTGCGACGCTGGTCAACATCTCGAGTGGAGCGCAGAGTCGGCTGTCTGGCGTCTTCGAGGGCGTGCTCTCCCTGGTCGCCTTCCTCGTGCTCGGCGCCCTGATCGCCTGGGTCCCCGTCGCGGCATTATCGGGCATCCTGATCGTGATCGGTGTCCGGATGTTCGATCGCCACAGCCTGCAGTTCTTGAAGTCGCGCTCGACCATTCTCGATTTCGCGGTGATCGCCGCCGTCATCGCGACCGCGCTCACCGTCAGCCTGATCGCCGCATCGGGCGTCGGAATCGCGCTGGCCATTCTGCTCTTCATTCGCGAGCAGATCGGCGGGACGGTGGTGCACCGAAAGGCGTACGGCAACCAGGTGTTCTCGAAGCAGATGCGACTGCCTTCGGAGATGGAGATCCTCCGGCAGCGCGGGGATCAGGCGGTGATCTTCGAGCTGCAGGGCAGCCTGTTCTTCGGGACCACCGACCAGCTCTACACGGCGGTGGAGCCCGAGCTCAAGACCAGAACCTACGTCATTCTCGACATGCGCCGGGTCCAGTCGGTGGACGTAACGGCGGCGCACATCTTGGAGCAGATCAAGGACATGCTGGCCGAGCGGAAGGGATTCCTGCTATTCAGCCAGATCCCGCGGGCGCTCCCCACCGGCAAGGACATGCAGCAGTACTTCGATCAACTCGGGCTGGTCAGGCCGCAGAGTCCGGTCCGAGCGTTCGGCGAGCTGGACGCTGCGATCGAATGGGTCGAGGATCGCATTCTGGAGGAAGCGGGTTCACGACGGGACGAGGAACACCCGCTCGAGCTGCAGGAAATCGACCTCTTCAAGGGCCGCAAGGAAGAGACCCTGGTGGCGCTGGATGGATACATGGAGCGCCGCTGTATCAAGGCAGGCGAAAAGATCTTCACCCGCGGCGACACGGGGGACGATCTATTCCTGATCCGCCGGGGGTCGGTGCGGATCGAGCTGCCCTTGAAGGACGAGCAGACCCATCATCTGGCCACGTTCGCGCGGGGCGATTTCTTCGGGGAGATGGCGTTCCTGGATCGCGACTCGCGCTCGGCGGACGCGATCGCCTCGACCGACACCGAGCTGTTCGTGTTGTCGCGGGCGAACTTCGACCGGTTCGCCAACGAGCACAAGCGCGCGGCGATCGCGCTGCTGGGCGGGCTGGCGCGGGTGCTCGCGATCCGGCTGCGCTATACCAACGCGGAGTTGAGGGTGTTGCAAGCGTAGTCAGGGGCGCGCGCCTCTTCGCCCAACACTTCTTTCAACCGGCATCTCTCAACGGGTAGTGCACGAGAGACAGAATAGAACCAGCACCCCGTTCGATTCTCATCTGCTAATCGGTGCGTCCCGAGAGGGAGACCGCTAAGCGCGATTTCTCCAAGTGGTCAGGCAATAGATCCGCCCGGTTCATTCTCATTCTGAAACCTGTTCTCGTAGTGACTGTGCGGTCCAGGCGTACAAGGTCCAGCGCCGGAAGCGGGACGTGGGAGGATGTAGCCACGGCCGTCGAGAACGTCGCGCTGTTGAGCAACCAGCCCCGCGGCGTCGAGCATGACTACCGGGTCGTCGCGGTGAACAAGGCGGGTGCGGGCCCGCCGCACCCAGCAGCTTGTGGGCGACCGCGGCGCGAGGGGGTCGGTCCATTTGACGTTCGCTTGACGGGGTGACCGAATCGTTCGCCATGGATGACCGAACCGTCCATCGATCAAGCCATGCGAGACTCTCTCAGCGTTATCCGAGTGCGCGAAACACACCGCCGGAGTGGAATGCCAGCCGGGATTGCCGCAGCTCTGCTGTTTCTGGTCGGCGTCCACTGCGCTCCCGACTCGATGGTCGAGCCTGAACCGCCCTCGCTTCCCCCGTGCGTCGAAACGTTGAAGATTGTTTCGTTTGGAGGGTCATTCATCGTCGGTGGCCGCGCGGTAGCGATTCTCGGCGCCGACGTTCGCTTCGGTGCGATTGGGGCCTGGTGTGGTGACGGCCCACCGCCACCGCCCACCTGGTCCGTCGATGACACGAGCGTCATCCGCGACTCGGGGAGCGGGGAGTATCACCCCACCTACACCGCGATCGCCGTCGGGACAGCGACCATCACAGCCCAACGGGGTAGCCTGCGCGCCACGCTGCCCGTCGACGTTCCAGCCCCCCCTTCGATCGGGCGGTTGGTTCACGTGAGCGCGGGATATCTGAGTACGTGCGCCCTGAACCAATTCCAGCAAACGTTCTGTTGGGGAGATAATCGGTATCAGATCGTTGCTGCCTCCGACGCGGGAGTAACGGGTCAATGTGACGAAGACCGGGCGATTTCGCCGTGCCGTCCAGTTCCCGCGCTGCGGCCCCTCCCGGTTACGCTGGACCAATTGGACGCCCGGAGCGCGCACGTATGCGGGCTGGCCGCCGGCACTGCCTGGTGTTGGGGCAGTAACTACGGTGGACAGACAGGACAGATCCCCACAAGCCACGAGGGGATATACTCGAGCTTTCCCCAAACCGTGCCTGGCGGTGTCCGGTTTAGTGAGGTGAGCGCTGGCTGGGCACACACCTGCGGTCTTGCCGGTCAGACGGCGTACTGCTGGGGTGACAACTTTTACGGGCAGCTGGGCAACGGCTCGCGAGTGAGAACCTCCCAACCGGTGCGCGTTGCAGGAGCTCAGCGCTTCGCGGCCATGGCCGCGGGATCGGTATCAACCTGCGCATTGACCATCGAAGGAGCGCCGTATTGCTGGGGGCGGGTGCTTGAGGGCGCCGGCCCATCTCAAACATGCGCGACCGTCGGCACGACCATGCACCCCTTTTGCTGGCTCGTTCCCACTCGGGTCAACCTTGCCTTGGCTGGTACCGATACTGTTTTTCGGTCGATCAGCCTCGGGATGCATGCCTGCGCCATCTCCACCAGTGGACGGGCATACTGTTGGGGCGGCCTGGGCATCTACCTCGGCGTCGATCCCGACAACCTGTGGGTTCCCAGTCCCGCACCGGTGGAAACCTCGCTTCGGTTTCAGTCTATCAGCGTCGGGGGCGGCCACGCCTGTGCGGTCATCCCGAGCGGTACAGCCTACTGCTGGGGAGGACACACCGCCGGGGTGCGGGGAGTGGAGGGCCAACTTGGAGATGGCACGATGGAGTTACGCTTGCGTCCGGTCTCCGTCACGGGCGGATTGTCTTTCCAGTCGGTGGTCGCCGGGAACGACCACACCTGCGGGATTACCCTCAAGGGCATCGGCTATTGCTGGGGGTCGAACAGGTTGGGACAACTCGGCACGGGCAGCCAGCGCCTGTCGATGGTTCCGGTACCGATTCTCGGACAATAGCCGGTGCCGACACTTTGGGCCCTCGCCGCAATCTTGAGCGACCGGTAGCGGCTGGGTTAAGGGAGGGATGGGGTCGTCTACCTGTCGTCAGTCTCCGTCCACGCTGGCAAAGTACTCGGGGAGGTCCAGCTCGAATGGGTTCGGCGCGGGCGTCTGCCAGACCAGCCGGTCGGTTACGATTTCCGGCCGAGTCTCGCCGGGGCGCCAGCGTTCGATCAACCGTGCATCCAGATCCACAATCCAGTACTCGTCGGCCAGCTCGGCGTACACCCGGCGCTTCTCCTGGCGGTCGGCACGGGCCGTGCTTGGCGAGAGCACTTCGACGGCGAGCAGCAGGTGGGTGATCTCGGCCCAATCGCGGACCCTCCTGCCGGCTGCCGAGGCGAAAACGAAAATATCCGGTTGCACCAGGCGGTCCTCGCGCGCGGAGATATCGGCTGGTGAGGCAAGCGTCTCGCCGATTCCGGTGGACCTCGTGTAGAGCGTGAGGGGAACCTGAAGCTCGGCCACCGCCCGCTGGTGGCGGACATTGGGGGCCGGAGTCACGAATAGCACCCCGTCGATGACCTCGTAGCGGTTGCCGTCGTCTGGAAGTGCCCGAACCATGTCCGCGGTCCAGCGGGTGTTTGCCTGGGGCATGCCCATAAGATGCTCGGCCTTTGGATGGAAGGACAAGTGTGCACCGGCCGAGTGTAACGGGGGTGGGCGCGAGCGGCGTAACCATTTCAACGCGTCCAAGGACCAAATTGGGAGCGGGACTTTGGATGTACTTGCACAACGCGGTCGTGACCCGGCGGTAGCTATCCCGACGGACGCTGTCCGCCTGCAACCGATCTCCCAAAGCCCGCTCATAGAACGGCCGCGCAAGAATCCAATGCGCGGCCGTTTCACTAACGCGGGGCAGGGCTCCAGCGGCTGACGGTCTGAAGCAAGCTTCACTCGAATGCCGCATCCCACGTAACGGCCCGATACATCGGGAGTAACGGTTCGATTCTCTGGGACGCATGCTCGGCCATGCTTTTCCTGGTCCCAACTCGCTAGCGACGCCTGACTTGCGCATTGGCTCTCAACTGGGCACGCCGCTTGCCCGGCTTGCCGTCATTGCCACCGTATGCAGATCCCGGTTCCGGATCGGAGAGTCTGGAAGGGAGCGTCACATGAAGCGCCTGGGTTCTTTCCTTGTGGTTCTGGTTGCATCCGGTCTCGGGGCAGCCTGCGACAACCTTCCGACCAAGCCGGACGCGGATCTTGCACCGCTGTTGTCAACTACCGGAACAGAAGACGTGACGCCGCCCGCACTGACCGCGTTCAGCTTCACACCCACTGCGATCAACATGAGCGAGGGGCCAGCGACGGTCACGGTGAGCTTCACGGTGGCCGACGATTTGTCAGGCGCCGTTCAGTTGACGGTCAGGTTTGAAAGCCCCTCGGGGGCGGTGCAGCAGGCGCAGGCGACTGTATTCCCGGCTTCCGAGAGCCATACCGGCTCGGTGTCCGTTGAGTTCCCCCAGTATAGCGCCCCTGGCATATGGACGGTCGGGTCGGTCTCGGTGTACGACGCGGCCGGCAACTATTTCGACTACTACACGGGGCAACTGGCCACGCTGGGCTTCCCAACTGAGCTGCTGAACGCGAATACGCTGCCCGGGGACACCCAGGTGACGGCCACCTATCCAGACGGCACGCCGTCTGAGGTTTCGCTGACGTTCGAAGCGGTGAGCGCGGCCGGGCAGACCGTCGTCACCAAATCCCCGACCGGCCCTCCACCACCGAACGGGTTCAGACTCGGCGATCCGACAGTGTACTACGACCTGACGACGACCGCGCTCTACTCCGGCCCCCGGTGACCGTCTGCATCGGCTACACCGGTGTGCAATTCGGCGACGAGCAGAAATTGCGTCTGTTTCAGCGTGAGGTTGATCCGGCCACCGGGGGCGAGACCTGGGTTGACCGCACCGCGTCAGAGGATCCCGCAAGTGACGTGATCTGTGCCACGGTCGGCTCCTTGGGGCTCTTCCTGGTTGCCGAGCGTGCCGTGCTTGAAGTGGGGATTGATATCAAGCCCGGCAGTGATCCCAACACCATCAACCTCGGATCGGGCGGGACCGTGCCGGTGGGCATTCTCAGCAGCGCGGACTTCGACGCCCGAACCGTCGATCCCCTGACGGTCACTTTAGCGGGCGCGGCGGTGAAGCTGCGGGGCAAGGGCACGGCGATGGCCGCCGCCCAAGACGTCAATGCGGATGGGGTCCTGGACCTGGTGGTGCACGTGGAGACCTCGGCGCTCGAGCTGACCGAAGGGGACATCGAGGGCGTGCTGGAGGGGCAGACCTTCGGCGGTGTCCGGATTCGCGGGGCGGATTCGGTGAGGATCGTGCCGTAGCGAAAGGCAAGAACGAGACCGCGTTTCCGCGTAACGACCCAGAGTGGTTTGTGTGGCCATCGGTAGCGGCCAGGCAACTTTGACTGGCGGGTTTAACTGGGGAGGTGTTCCATGAGCAAGGGCCACCGTCGCTCACGCCTAAGCATGCGCTGCCTACTGGCTTTCGCCCATGTTGCACTGGTCACCGGCTGCGGCGAACCCACTCGTCCACCGGAGGCCCTGCTCGCTCGCCTGGCGGCGAGTCCCAGTACTCCAACTCCGGTTGACCTGGGGACCCTGGGCGGTAACTACAGCTACGCCATGGGGATCAACAACCGCGGTGACGTGGTGGGATACAGTGGGCTCACCAGCGTCGGGCAGCAGCGCGCGTTCCTCTGGAAGGACGGCACCTTGACCGACCTGGGAACCCTGGGCGGTTTGGAGAGCGCCGCCTTGGGCATCAACGATCGCGGCCGGATCGTGGGATACAGCCAGCTGTCTGATGGTCGGCACCACGGTTTTCTCTGGGAAGACGGCACCATGACCGACCTGGAAACCCTGGGCGGTGTCTACAGCTACGCCTTCGGGATCAACAACCGGGGTCAAGTCGTGGGATACAGCCAGCTCGCCAGCGGCCAGACCCATGCCTTCCTCTGGGACAACGGGACCATGTTCGATCTCGGAACACTTGGTGGCCCGGAAAGCTATGCCATCGGAACGAACGACCTTGGCCAAGTGGTGGGCTACAGCCAGATCCCGGGCGGCCGGTACCGCG
This sequence comes from Gemmatimonadota bacterium, assembly GCA_016209985.1. Lineage (GTDB taxonomy): Bacteria > Gemmatimonadota > Gemmatimonadetes > Gemmatimonadales > GWC2-71-9 > SHZT01. The sequence goes on from JACQVB010000242.1 coordinate 46,288, forward strand.
CCTTCCTTTGGGAGGGCGGCACCTCGACCAACCTGGGAACGCTCGGCCTGGACAGCTACGCCCTGGGAATCAACAATCGGGGCCAGGTGGCGGGTTATAGCCAACTCGCCGACGGCCGGTACCGCGCGTTCCTCTGGGAGCATGGGACGATGACGGCCCTTGGGGCGCCGGATGGCTCGTTCCTGTCCGTGGCTTGGGGCATCAACAACAATGGCCCAGTCGTCGGGTACAGCCTCAGTCAGTTTTTCGGCAATGGCCAGTACCGCGCCCTGCTCTGGGCGGGAGAGTCGATGACCGAACTGGGGACCCTCGGGGGCTCCGACGCTGTTGCCATCGGGATCAATGCTCGCGGCCAGGTTGTGGGATACAGCAAGCTTGCCAACAGTCAGTTCTGGCGTGCCACTCTCTGGACCAAGTGAGGCCGCAAACGCACGAGCTCTGGCGCGGTTGGCCCTCGCCTCGACCCGGCTCCATATTCTCGGTCGGGGCCCTCCTCTAGGGAGCTCTAAACTAGTCTGAGGTGGCGGCCACGGTCGCCGCGTGCGCAGAGCTTCCCGGCGATCTCAGTCCTCCGGCCGCCCCCGGTCGGACGTGGGAGTCCAGACGCAATGCCCACCCGAATCCTCATCGTGGACGACGATCCCAGCGTACGGGTCTCGCTGGCAGACGCCCTCCGGGGTGACGACAGGGAAGTCGAGGCGGCCGAGAGCGCCGAGGCGGCGTTGCAGTTGCTTGATGGTGCTCCGCCGGACGTCGTCCTCACCGACGTGCGGATGCCGGGCCTCGATGGGATCGAGCTGCTGCGGCTGCTCCGCCAGCGCCTGCCCTCCACCGACGTCATTCTGATGACCGCCTACGACGACATGCCCACTGTAGTGGCGGCGATGCGCGAGGGAGCGCGCGACTTCCTGCCCAAGCCGATCGACTTGGCCGACCTCCGGCAGGTGCTGGCGCGCACGCTGGAGGACCGGCGCATTCGGGAGCGAGCCCGCCGCGCGGCCGAAGAGGATGCGGGGCGCTACCACCTGGAACGCCTGGTGGGCCGCGACCCGCGGATGATCGCGATCTACAAGCTGGTGGGACAGCTCGCCGCCAACCGGGCCAGCGTCCTCATCCGGGGGGAGACCGGGACCGGGAAGGAGCTGATCGCGCGGGCGATCCACTACAACTCTGGGGATGCCGCTGAGCCATTCGTGCCGGTCAACTGCACCGCTCTGCCCACGACACTCCTTGAATCCGAGCTCTTCGGTCACAAGCGGGGCTCCTTCACCGGTGCCATCGCGGATCGCCGAGGGCGGTTCGCGCTGGCGGGGCGCGGGACGATCTTCCTCGACGAGATCGGCGATACCTCTCCCGAATTCCAGGCCAAGGTCCTCCGGGTGCTCGAGGATCACGAGTGCTATCCGGTGGGCGCGGACCGGGCGGAGCGAACCGAGGCCCGGGTGATCGCGGCCACTCATGGGAACCTCGAGGAGCTGGTTGCCGCCGGGAAGTTCCGCGAGGACCTGTACTACCGGTTACGGGTGGTGGAGATCCGGGTGCCGCCGCTCCGAGAAAGGGTCGGCGACCTGCCACTCCTGGCAGATTATCTGCTGCGGCGAGCCGCGGAGGAGCTGCATCGAGCGCCGCCGGTGCTCTCCACCGAAGCCGTTGAGGCGCTGTTCGTCCACGACTGGCCCGGGAACGTGCGAGAGCTGGAAAACGCTCTTACGCGCGCGCTGGTGCTGGCGACGGGAAATGTCATCCGGCCCGATCACCTGACCATCGGCGACCGGCCGGCGCCGCCTACCGAGCTGGGAAGCCTGGAGCAGGTGGAGCGCCGGCACGTGGCGCACGTGCTTGAGGCGACCGGCGGCCAGAAAGCTCGGGCGGCTCACATCCTGGGCGTATCGCGGCCCCGGCTCAACCGTCTGCTGAGGAAATACGGACTCGAATAGCAGGCCGCTCATGCGGTTCTTCCGCCGGCTCTCCCTTCGCACGCAATTCCTCCTCGTCTTGCTCCTGGGGGCGATCCTCCCCCTCACTCTGGTGGCTCTGTGGCTGACCCGGAGCGCGGAACGATCGGGTGAAGCGCTGGTGCGGGAACGCCTGGATCGCGATCTCCGACAGGTCATCGAGGAGATCGGTCTGCGGTGGGTACGATACCGCTCCGATCTGCTTACCCTGGCCGAGCACCCCGCGCTGCAACAGGCGCTGCAAGGCGGGGCCGGGACTCCCGGCCGTCCCACGTCGGTCCTTCCCCAAGATCTCCACTCCGGCATCTCTGAAATCGCCGAAGAGGTAGTGCTCCGCGACGGCTCAGGTGGCGAGCGCTGGCGGCTCTCTGCTCCCCTCGAGTCCGCCGGCGCCGCTCAGCGAGTCGTGAGTTCGGTGGTCCCGGTCACCCTGGACCTGTTCGACCGACGGACCGGTATTCGGATCGGTGCGCTCGACGCACGCATCCGGGTGAGCGCTCTTCTGCCCAGCGGTGCGGGTTGGGTCGGCGTGGGAGGCTCGGTGCTCGGGATCTTCGATCCAGGTAGCGGCGCGCCGCTCTTGCCGCTCACCATCGACCCGGCGCGATTCCGCCAGGCGCGCTTCATCTGGGCGGATGAGCCCTGGGTCACCGCCACGCAGGCGTTGAGCGAACCGCCCATCGAGATCGTCCTCGCGGCGCCGCTGGGGCCCATCACCGGCCCCTTCACCCTTGCCGCCCGCCGCGGCACGGTCGCGCTGCTTGGCGTGGTGCTGGCCACCTTCCTGCTGGTGACCCTGGTGACGGGTGGCCTCACGGGATCGCTCAAACGCCTGGCGACCGCGGCCGACGCCGTGGCCGGGGGCAACCTCGCACTGCGCCTTGCCCAAGGCTCCAACGACGAGATTGCCCGGGTCGCTGGCGCCTTCAACGCCATGACCGAGAGCCTCAAGCGTACGCTCAACGAGTTGAGCCACCGGCAGTCTCTCGCGGCGGTGGGCGAGTTTGCTGCATCGCTGGCCCACGAAATCCGGAATCCCCTCACTGCTATTCGGCTAGACTTGCAGCGAGTGGCCGAGCGCATCTCAGATCCGGCGGCTCGTGAATTGATTCAGCGGACGCTCCACTCAGTGGAGCGACTGGACGCCACGGTTACCGGGGCGCTCCGCATCGCGAGGAGCGGGAAGGTGGCGCGCAGCGTCTTGGATCTGCGCCAGCCCATTCGCTCCGCCATGGAAGGTGCGAGACCCGAATTCGCCGCGCGCGGCGCGATCCTTGAGCCTCTAGCCGACGGCCCGGGAAGCGTGCCCGTGATGGGTGACGCCGCGGCGCTGGAGCAGCTCTTTCTCAATCTCCTGCTCAATGCCGCGCAGGCAGCCGGGACCGGCGGTCGGGCGGCGGTGAGCGTCGAACGGGAGGACGCATCCATCACCGTCCGGGTACGCGACTTCGGCCCGGGGATTGCCGCCGAGCAATTGGAACACGTCTTCGAGCCCTTCTATTCCACTCGGCCCGAGGGAACGGGGTTGGGGCTCGCCATCGCTCAGCGTATCGCCGCGGCCCACGGTGGCGACCTGCGGCTGGAGAGCACGCCGGGCGAAGGCACGACCGCGCGCCTCCGCCTCCCGGCCCTGCAGCAAGCAGCGCCCGGATGACGTAACGCCCTGGCGGCGTAGATGTGACGATGCGTTACGGACCCTGACCCATCTGCCCCGCGCGAGGGACGGCAAACTCCTTCTGCTTCCTACACATCGTGCGTTTATGGTGGGGGGCACGGTTCTGGCAACTGCGGGGGATGAGTGTTGCCCACTTACGCGGGGTGGTGCCTGCCGAATGCAGGCGGCGAAGGGCGTGGAGCCGCGGGTGCCGAGAGCTAAGGAGAGCGTATGAAGGCGGCAATCAGTTTCCTGGTCCTCACGGGTGCTGCCGTGCTCTGGGCTCTGGGGAGCGAGGCTGCACGGCCGAAGGGGAAGGAAGGTTCGGGCGCCTTTGGCGAACCGGGCCGAACTGCCAGGCGGGTCACCCTGGCCCAATCATCCCGTGTGGTTACGCGTCGGCTGTGGGCAGGGGCCGACGTCGATCTCTCCGGCGCCGTTTCCCCCGACGGGCGGTTCGTCGTCCACACCGATTGGACGACCGGCGATCTCGCCACCCGCGACCTGGTCACGGGCGAAACTCGCCGGCTCACCCACAAGGGAACGTGGATGCAGTCTGGCGAGTACGCGCTCGGCGCCGTGGTCTCACCCGATGGGAGTCGGATCGCGTACGCCTGGGCGGTAGAAGGCTCAACGCAGCTCAAGCTGATTGGCGCGGATGGCTCCGCGCCCCGGGTGCTCTATCAGAACTCCGAGGCTGAATACCTCACCCCCGCCGAGTGGTCCTCGGACGGACGGCTGATTCTGGCGCAGATCTCGAGAAAGGACCGAACGAATCAGATCGCGTTGGTTTCAGCTCAAGATGGCAGCGTGCGCATTCTGAAGACCCTCGACTGGCGGTCGCCCGGCAAGATGAGCCTCTCGCCGGATGGGCGCTACCTGGTCTATAGCTTCCCGCAAGGTGAGCAGTCCTCGCAACGCGACGTCTTCGTTCTTGCCACGGACGGGAGTCGGGAACAGCGCCTGGTGGAACACCCGGCCGATGACGCCGTGCTGGGGTGGGCTCCTGACGGAAAGCACGTTCTCTTCACCAGTGACCGCACCGGGAGCGTGAGCGCCTGGCTCATCCGGGTGACCGGCATGAGCGCCGAGGCAAGCCCCGAGCTGCTGCGAGCCGATGTGTGGGGGATGCAGGCATTGGGGTTCGCGCGAAACGGGGCCTACTACTACGGGGTCGCTACCGCGACATCGGACGTCTACGTGGCGGCGATCGACGTGACAGCCGGCAAGCTTCTCACCCCGCCGGCCAAGGTGGTGGAACGGCACGGTGGGGCGAGTTTCGGTTCGGTTGATTGGTCGCCCGATGGCCGACACCTGGTCTACGTCTCTCGCGTTCCTGGTCGTAAAGAGGGCAGAGGGGCCAGCCAACTGCTGATTCGGCCGGTGGGGAGCGGTGAGGAACGCACCATTTCGCCCGGCCTCGGCATGCTGTGGCCGACCTGGTCCCCGGACGGTCGCTCCATCCTGGTCGTCGGTTCCGACCAGCAAAATCGCACCGGCCTCTATTCCGTAGACCTCCAGACCGGTCAGGCGACTTCGGTCGTTCGCAACGATCCGGGGGTCTGGGTTCAATTCCCCGCATGGTCCCCGGACGGGATGCTGGTCTTCTTCCAGCGAGTCGGCGGGGACACCAAGAACGCCATATTCGCCCGCGACCTCGCGACCAGCGAGGAGCGCGAGGTATATCGCGGGGACGTCGGCATCGGTCTGGCGGTCTCCCCAGACGGGACGCAGCTGCTTTTCGCGGCCGGCGTAGGTACGGGCAGCAAGGCGCCCGCCCTGATGACGATTCCGACCGCCGGAGGACCAGCGCGCGAGGTCCTCCGACTGCGCGAGGGCGAGGAACCCAGACCGGTCGCGTGGACGGCCAGCGGGCTGGTCTACCGGGTGAACTACTACACGCCCCAGTCCGCCCGGCTTCCACTCGAGGTCTGGGTCCTGGTCGCCGGTCGGACCCAGCCGATCAAGGTCCAGCTGGCCTCCCAACCACTGCCGGTGCCCGGCAGCGAGCGGTATCGGGTTCACCCTGACGGGCGGCGCATCGCATTCGCGGCCGATACCTGGACGCGGGAGCTTTGGGTGATGGAGAACTTCCTGCCCGGAACGTCGCGGGCGCCGGGGGCCGAAGTGGGAGGTCGCCCATGAAACTCACCGCCGCACTACTGCTGCTTTCGCTCGCAGTGCTTTGGGGCCTGAGGGATGGCATTACGCGCTCCGAAGCCCCGAGCGAGGCGACATCCGCTACATCGTCGATGGTCACCGACACCATCCCCACACCTGTCGATACCCCACGCATCGTCAGCCGGCGCCTCTGGGCGGTCGAAAATGTTGATCCCTGGGGCGCGATCTCCCCCGATGGGCGGTTCTTCACCTTCACCGACTGGAACACCGGTAACCTGGCCGTTCGCGACCTCGTCAATGGCACCACGCGGAGCCTTACTAACAAGAAGACGTGGACCGACCCATTGTCTGCGTACGCTCTGGGGTCCGTCTTCTCGCCGGACGGAAGAAAGATCGCCTACGCCTGGATCAAGAGCGGTGAGTCGTACACCGAGTTGCGGGTCACCGGCGTGGACGGCTCCGAGCCGCGGGTGCTGCTCCGCAACCGAGAAGTCGGGTACATCGATCCCGCGCAGTGGTCGCCCGATGGTGCATCAATCCTCGCGGAGTTCGGCATCGCCGGCGGCGTGAAGATCGCTCTGGTGTCCGTCGCCGACGGGGCCGTCCGGGCGCTCAAGACGCACGACTGGGGGAGTAGCGAAGAAACAGCGACGAAGTTCTCAACCATGACCCTTTCTCCGAACGGTGAGTACGTCGCCTACAATCGCCCGGCCCGAGGGAACCATCGCGACCGTGACATCTTTGTGTTGGCGAGCGACGGCAGCCGCGAAACGCCCCTGGTGCAACATCCCGCCGATGATGCGCTGCTTGGCTGGACCCCGGACGGTAAGCACATCTTGTTCGCCAGCGACCGTGCCGGAACGCCAAGCGCGTGGATCATCCCGGTGTCCGGCGGGAGAGGTGCCGGCGAACCACGGCTCATCAAGGCCGACCTGTGGCGCATCTCACCCATCGGGTTCAGCCGGAACGGTTCATTCTACTACGCCGTGGACGTGGCCGGTCGTGATGTTTACGTGGCAGACGTGGACTTGGGCCGGGGGAAATTGCGGGGTACCCCGACCAGGCTGGTTCAACGCTTCGTGGGCCGCAACGGCAACCCTGACTGGTCGCCCGACGGAAAGTACCTGGCGTATCTCTCCGGTCGTGCTCCCGGCCTCACGGCCGATCTCATCATCCGTTCCATGGAGAGTGGTGACGAACGGGTGCTTGCCCCCAAGCTCCGCAGCGCCTGGCGTCCACGGTGGTCTCCCGACGGACGGTTCATCCTGGTCACTGCCGTCGAGGACAAGGGGGGCGGGGGCGGCAACGCTTTCCACCTGATCGACGCGCAGACCGGCGCGGCGCGGGTGGTGGTGCGTCCTCCCCCAGACGGCTACGTGCAGTGGCCGACCTGGTCCCGAGACGGACGGCAGTTGTTCTACTACAAGCGCACCGAAAAGACCAAGCATGGTTTGTACGCCCTGGTCCTCCAGACCGGTGAGGAGCGGCAGATCTACGAAGGAGGCGAGATCAACGAGCTGGTGGCTTCGCCTGATGGTCGCTGGCTTGCCTTCGGTGCTGGTGACCGATCAGACGCGCTCACGGAAATACCCGTCACCGGTGGCCCGGCTCGGGTGTTGTTGCAACTGAAGGCCGGAGAAGACGCCATGCCGCTGGCGTGGACCCGGCACGGGCTGCTGTACCGCTCGGCGAAGCGCCTGTGGCGACTTCCCCCGGAGGGTGGAACCCCCATGAAGCTAGAGCTTGGGGAACAGGTTGACTGGTTCCCCTATTGGGCCCTGAGTCTCCATCCCGATGGGACCCGAATCGCCTTCTCGGCTGGCGAAGCGTTCGGCCTGGAGCTGTGGGTGATGGAGAACTTCCTGCCCGAGCCGGCGCGATGAGCCGAGTGTCGTTGGCCACGTCGCTTCTCATGGTGCTGGCCGCGAGCGAGGCCCTGGCGCAGGAGACCTACCGCCCGCCTACACCGCTCGGCCTCGACGAGTACTTTGCCATCCCTGAGGAAAACCCCCTCACGCAACAGAAGGTCGCGCTCGGCAAGCGCCTGTTCTTCGATCCTCTGGTTTCCAGCGATCGATCGCGTGCTTGCGCTTCCTGCCACCGCCCCTCGCTGGCATTCAGCGACAGCGTGCCGGTCTCCGCCGGTGTGGGCGGCAGCCAAGAGACGCGCAACACGCCCAGCATTCTCAATCGCGCCTATGGGCAGTCGCTGTTCTGGGACGGGCGCGCGCCGTCGCTGGAGGGAGCGGTCCTGCAACCAATCCAGGGCCCGCGCGAAATGAACCTGCCGCTTCCCGAACTTCTGGCTCGACTGGCCGCGGATTCCGGCTACCGACGCGAATTCAGTGGAGCATTTGCCGAAGGGCCCACCGGGTCCAGTCTCGCCCAAGCGCTGGCCAGCTACGTGCGGAGTCTCCGCGCGGGGAATGCGCCGGTGGATCGTTATCTCTTCGGCGATTCCACCGCGCTCACTGGGGAAGCCCGGGCAGGGATGCGGCTCTTCGCCGGGAAGGCGAACTGCATCGCCTGCCACGCGGGGCCCAATTTCACTGACGAGCGGTTCCATAACACGGGCGTCACCTGGGGCTCTGCAGACCTCGGGCGATATGGCGTGACCGGAAGGGAAGAGGACAAGGGAAAATTCAAGACGCCGAGCTTGCGCAACGTCGCGCTCACGGCCCCCTACATGCACGACGGGACCCTCGCCACGCTGGAACAGGTCGTCGATTTCTATGACCGGGGCGCCGGGCCGAACCCCCACCTGGATGAGGAGATCAAGCCGCTCAACCTCACGCCCCAGGAAAGGCACCGCCTCCTCGCCTTCCTCGGTTCACTCACCGGAGAAATCCCGCGCGACTGACTGCATCCCCAAAACCAGGCCACAGCAGCGTCGCCGCCCGAGTCGCGTCGGCGTGCCCGGTGGCGGCGTTCTATGTGCCGCCGCGCGAAGTCATGGAAGAGGAGGCTCGGCGTTCCCAGCACGGCCAACTCAACGGCGCCAATCGCCGAGATCGACCCGCCAGAGAGAAGATCCTCGGGGGATCTCCGCTGGATATGCGATGTAGCGGCCGTCGGGAGACAGTTCGTAGCCCCAGCGCACCGAGGGGTCATCCCGCGTGAGCACGACCGGCCGCTCGCCTTCACGCAGCGACACCAAGTAGACGTGCGTCTCACTGCCGGCACCGGTCATGCCGAACACCGTGAATCCCTGGTCGTCCGGCAACCACTGGATCTGCCAACCCCACATCGGCCCGGCATCCAGCAGACGTGGCGCGACCGACCGCCTCCCGTCGGGACCTACGCCCACCAGGAGCACGCGGTAACGGGGGCTGTCGCCAGGTGGGAAGTAGTCGGCGGCGATCCAACGACCGCTGCGTGACCAGACCGCGGACCCCTCGCTTTGCCCAGGGTTGCGAGCTACCGTCGCCAGCTGGCGTGGAGAGCCGTCGGGCCCTTCGGCCACGAAGAGTGTCACGGAGTCCCCCCGAGGCTCCCAGTAGGCAATGCGATTGCCGTGCACTCCGAAGCTGGTCCGACCGGCGTAGCTCGCCGGAAAGGACCTCAGAAGACGAGAGCGGCCTTCCGGCGGCGCGGCCCAGACCTCGAGGCGGCCCTCCCGCCGCTCCAGGTACAGGAATTCATCGCCTCCATTCGGGAGCCCACCGGGTCCGGTGAGGTAGGAGCCGGGAGTGGTGAAGCTCGTCGCCGTAATCTCCCGCACATGGCCGTCAGCCAGGCGTAGGATCCGCAGTGGCCTCGCCACGGCATTGCTGCCGACGAAGTAGGCCACGTATCGCCCATCTCGAGAGACGAGCCCGCTGCGTGCTTCGGAAGGCGTCGGCCATTCGGTGGCCGGTTTGCCATCGACCGGTACGTCGAGTAGGACGCCGTGCCCGTTCGACGCCGTCCATACGAATACCCGGGATCCGTCGCTGCTCCAGCCGGCCGGCCAGTCGTACTCCCGAGCGTCAGTCAACTGGCGCACTGGCCCGCCCGCCACCGGAACGACGCGGATGGGGGCGACGATGTTGCTTTGTGCCGCCAAGAGTGCGCGCCCGTCCGGCGTGAACGCATACGCAAACATGTTGCGGCGAAGTAGGAAGCGGGCCACGGCCTGTCCATCTGGCGAGAGGACCTCGTAGGTCGGTCCCTGTCCGGGGCCAAGATCAACGCGCCGCAGGAGGTGCCTGCCGGCGGGGCCCGTCACAACTGGACCGACCATCATCCGGGCTGTTCCCAGTACCTCGGGCGCACCCCCGGAAGCGCGAATTCTTGAGATCGTGCGTGCGTTGGTTCCTTTCGTGCCAACTACGAACGAGATCCACTCGCCATCTCCCGACCACTGGAGGCCGGTGATGGAAGCCAGGGAATCCCCGTAGGTGACCAGTTGGCGTACCGTGCCCCCAGTGGACGGGATGACAGAGATGCCCGCGATCCGAGTAGCTGAAGAGGTGGTATAGGCGATCCGGCTCCCATCCGGTGAAACCGCCGGCGTGAACACCGTGGGTTCGAGCGACACTTGGCGAGCCGGCGCGGTGGGGCGCCCAGTGCGCGGGTCCACCGGGAGGGTCATCACATACGACTGCGGGGCCTCGCGGCTCGAAGGCCGGTCGGATCGGAATGCGATCCGATCGCCGGTGGGAAACCACACCGGACTCTCGTCGGCATGCCGACCCGAGGTGAGCCGGATCGGATCCCCGCCGCTGGTTGAGACCAGCCAGAGATTGTAGGCCTCGCGGCCCTCCTGCCTGACGAAGACCACCCAACGGCCATCGGGCGACAGAACGGGAGCCCACATGTCCATGGTATCCGATCCGAAGAGCCGCGTATAACGCGGCTGAATCTCGCCCGCCGGCGCTCGAACTTGCTGAGCCCGGACGTCCCTAGCCTGCGGCACCGCCGCGGCCACGAACGCGATCAGCGCTACTCCAACTCGGACGCGAGTCATGGTTGGCTCCTTGTCCCTGAACACTCTTGCCATCAAGGATCGCGATTCGATCCACTCTGGTCCTCGAACAGGGGGCATACCTCGTGCCGTACAAATCGTGAACGGGATCGTCTAGTGGCTCAGCGAGATAGACAATGCAGAGACAGCGCCGCGGGATTTGGCGTGGCTACGCTTCGTGACCACTCGTGTCACGTTTCGTTCCCGTCAGTCCGTGTCTTGCGATCAGGCGGTCGAGCCGGGGACGGGTGACGCCGAGGAGGTGCGCCGCACGGCGCTTGTTCCAGCCGGTCCGCTCAAGCACGGCGCACAGGTGCTCGCGCTCCACGGCATCCAGGGTGTCAGCACGCGCCGCCGGTGCCGCCGAGGCCGGCCCAGGGTGGTCCGGGGCTCCCATCTGCAGATGTTCAGGGGCGATGGCGGGGCCGCGAGCCAACACCAGGGCGCGGGTGAGCGTGTTCTCCAACTCCCGCACGTTCCCCGGCCAGTGGTATGCTTGCAGGACCTCCATGGCGTCGCGCGTCACGAGGGGCGGGTCCCGGTGAAGCTCTCGGCTGAGGCGGCCAATCAGGTGCTCGACCAGTTCGGGGATATCACTCGGCCGCTCACGGAGCGGCGGGACAGTGATCTCCACCACCCGGAGGCGGAAGTAGAGATCTTCGCGGAACTGGCCGCTTTGAATGAGCTGTTCGAGCGGCTGATGAGTCGCCGTAATGATGCGCGCCTCACTGCGGCGCGCCTGCTCGCCTCCCACAGGATAGAACTCCCGGTTCTCCAGGACGCGGAGCAGCTTGGCCTGAAGCTCGGGGCTGGTGTCGCCGATCTCGTCCAGGAACACGGTGCCGGTCCCCGCCAGCTCGAAGCAGCCGCGCCGGCTCGCCACGGCTCCGGTGAAGGCACCGCGGACGTGGCCGAACAACTCGGATTCGAGGAGCGTCTCCGAGAGGGCGGTGCAGTTGACCGCGATGAACGGCTCCGCCGCTTGCGGGGAGTTGAAGTGGATAGCGCGCGCGATCCGCTCCTTGCCGGTCCCCGTCTCACCGCGGATCAGCACCGTCGCCCGGTTCCCACTCAGCATCCCGATGAGCTTGTAGATCTCGATCATGCGCGGGTCCCGGCCCACCATCGTCTGAAGGTCGAACGGCTCGGCGGCGGCGGTGGCGAGATGGTGCACGTGCCGCCGGAGTGCCCGCTGGTGCAGACAGTGCGCCAGGGTCGCCTCGATGCGATCCAAGTCCAGAGGCTTCACCAGGTAGTCGTAGGCGCCCGCCTTCATCGCCGCCACCGCACTGGCCATGTCGTCGTGTGCCGTGATGACCAGGACATCGGCGTCCGCACCGCCGGCTTTGAGCCGTTCGAGCAATGCCAGCCCGTCGAGGCCGGGCATCCTCAAATCGGTGATGACCAGTGCGGGCTCGAACTCAGCCACGACGGACAGCGCCTCCTCTGCGCTGGCGGCGACACGCACCTCATAGCCCGTTCGTCCCAGGTGATGCTGGAAGGTTTCCCGGATGGAGCGATCGTCGTCCACCACCAGGATGCGATCACTCACCACGGCGCTCCTTCGCTGGCCAGCGGCAACTCGACCATGACCATCGCTCCCGTGCCGGTCTCTCCTTCAACTGGTTGCAGATACAACCGACCGCCATGCTCTTCCACGGTCCTGAGCGCCACCGGGAGACCGAACCCTGTACCGTCGGGCTTGGTGCTATAGAAGGGCTGGAAGATCTTTTCCCGCAGCTCCGGCCTGATGCCCGGGCCGGTATCACGAACCCGGATTCGGATGGCCGACGGCGCGGGCCCGTCGGAACACTCCTCGGTACTGATCGTGAGAATCCCGCCCCCGACCATCGCCTCGGCCGCGTTGAGGAACAGGTTCAAGAACACCGCCTCCAGCTGCTCGGGGTCGCCCCGTATCGCGTCTACGCGCGCCCGGAAGACCGTCTCGATGCGCACGTCCTGCTGGCCTAGCTGGGGACGCATCAGATCCAGTACCTGTGAGAGGATCTCATGGACGCGGCACGGGGTGCGTCTGGTGATCCGCTCACGGCCCAACGCGAGAGCCCCGCGCGCCACGCGTTCGAGCCGCTCGATCTCTCGCAAACAAATGTCAATGGGCCTGGTGGTCTCCTGCGGCCGAGGGTCACGTTCCGTGTCACGGGCAATGCTTTGAAGGTTGAGCTTGAGCGACGTCAGCGGGTTGCGGATCTCGTGCGATAGCTGTGCCGCGAACTGGCCGACGGCCGCCATGTGCCGGCTGGTTTCGACTTCCCGAAGCATGTCCCGCACCTTGGTGACCATCAGCCCGAACGCCGCTGACAAGCGGCCCACCTCGTCCCTTCCGGGTGGCGGTAGGGTTGGCGCGAAGTTGCCGGCCCCCACCTCGTCGGCGGCCGCGGTGAGCGCCTCGAGCGACTGCGTGGCCCGGCGCGTCAGGAGCACGAAGGCCGCCGCAGTGACGGCAGCGGCCAACAGCACCAACAGCAGGTTGGTAAGGCGCATGCGCAGAAACGGTGGGGCGAATTCATCTATGGCCGCCGAGACCAGCACGGTCCAGGGCGGACTAGTGAGAGTTGTGAAGGCGGCGACACGCGTAGTGTCGGTTTCCCGGTAGATGAACGTGCCGCGCGCACCTGAGAGGATCGCCGGATCGACGTTCCACCCTTCCCGGCCGAGCAGCGACGTGAGACTCTGCCGGAGGTACGCATGGCGCGGATGATAGACGATGTCGCCGCGCACGCGGTCGAGCACCACCGTGTAGCCCGATCGCCCGAAGCGGACCTCCAGGGCCTCTCGCGGCAGGAGCGCCTCGGCTCGCATGGTCGCCACCAGGACCCCCAGGCTGGCCCTGCGATTAGGCTCAGTGATCGGCATCTCGATGGTCGTCGCTTCGGGCTGCGCGAACCGCCCGGACGTGGTCGAAGGGCCGAACGGCACGTCACCGAGGGCGTAGATGGCGCGTCCCCCGACATCGCGGAACTCCACGCGTTCATAGGACCGGGAGAACTGCTGCCATGCCTGGCTCAAGTACGACCCGGCTGCCGCAAGAGCGGCCGCGCTCCGGCTGGGGTCACCAGTGGCCTGGGCGGCGTACAGGCGTTGCGTCTCGGCGTTCTCCGCCAGCAGCAACAGGTCCGACTGGCGGAGACCGTAGCGGTCGCTCAGCTCGGACGCGGTGCGCTCGGCGATGGCCCTGGTCTGCGCAGCCAGCAGTGCGCGCAGCGCGCGCATCGACTGGGCGTAATCGTAGATGCCGATCGCCGTTAGGGGGGCGACGGCGAGCGCGCAGAACAGCAGGATAAACTTTCCGCGCAGTGACATGAGCGGGCCGGGTGGCGGCGTTAGGTGCAGCCGGCTCCACGATAGGCTGCCGAGCCCGGTCGCGCCAGCCGGTGCCGGCGGTACCGCGCTCGATGCCACTCAAGTGAACGTAGTCTTAAGCCGGCCTAACAGTGACCCGCCGCCACTAGCAGGTCACGTGAAACAGCCCGATAGCGTTCTCCGGAGCCGCGTTCCACGCGCCAATCGCCGCGGGAGTGGGTAGCAGGTGGATGTCGCACTTGTGGTCGCGGAAGTACTCCTCCGCTTCCGGAGAGAGGCGCACGTTATCGTACTGCCCGGTCCCGACGATCAGCGTGGTGGCGTGTTTCTCGAAGACGTGTTTGGCTTCGTCGCGGGATACCGTGTGAGAAGTGCCGTAGATGCGCTTGGACAGCTTCTTCTTTCGTTTTTCGATCTCGCCATCCAGGCGGATCAGCACATCATGCTCGTAGCGATGGCCGTCGATCTCCAGCCAGCCGAAGCCGGTTCGATCCAGGTGCGGGCGCATGAGGTCATCGGGCTCCCGTGAGGCACAATTCGCAACCTAACTCATCACGCCGCACCGTGCCGAGCCACGTCAGGTGCCGACCAGCGCCCCCGCCCCCTCGCGAACGTGAAACCGTGCCTGGAGCGCCTCCAGCCGCTGCATGATGCCGGTATACTCGAGCTCCGCCATCGGCAGCATCGCCGGCCCGAAGAACCCCTGCCTCCGCATGTCGCGTGCCTTGTCTGCCACGTCCTGACGAACCCGGTCCCAGAAGGGATGCGCGAAGGCATCGACGGCCTCGGTCAGCCTGCCGTCATGCACACAGAAGGCGGCGCAGGTCACCACCGGCGGCCCGTCGAAATAGCTCACGCCAGTCCGGAGCTCGACCGGCATCAGCGGCATGTTGTGCGAGCCCCGCATGGCACCGGCGACGTGGTGCCCGATGGCGTAGGGCGCCAGTACTTCTCCGGTCGCGGGGAAGGCCTGCTGCACCCGCACCAGCAGGATGGGATCGTCCTTGCCGGTGTACTTCCCGGCGATGTTGTGGAGGCGCGAAGTGGAGGCGGACACCGCCTGCTCGCCGGTCGAGCGGGAGAAGATGGCTTCCACGACATAGCGTTCGGGGTCTCGCAACAGCGTCGCGATGTCGTACAAGTCCTCCGGCGCGTTCAGCTCGATGATGTGGTCGCCCTCGGTGTGGTTCACGTCCATAATCACGAACCGGAAGCCTTCGGCCATCACCGGCGCCAGCAGAAGGCCCGGCGTGTTCATCGGGTCGACGAACGCCAGATAGAGCGGGAGATTGTACGCGCCGGGGTCGGTCTTGTCGGCCGCGAAAAAAGAGGAAGGGCTCGTTGGGTCGCTCGTCGAATTCCATCTCGGCGACCGCCGGGCCCAGGCCGCGAACGTTACCGGAGAAGGCGTCCTTGAGCAGGTCCTGGCCCGCGCCATATAACCC
>JACQVB010000020.1 GCA_016209985.1 Gemmatimonadota bacterium
CCACGCACCACGCACCACTCACCACGCACCTATTTGATTCTCACCCTATCGAATCCATCCCACCGCGACACATCCGATACAATGATCTCGTCCCCCTCGTTCAGCCCTTCCAGGACTTCGATCGTATTCACCGAGCTCCGGCCGAATTTGGCTTGCACCCGGGTTGCGGTCTTGCCGCCGGGGTCCAGCTTGAACAGCGTCACCATGCTCTCCGATTGACCGAAGGCGGGCCGCCCCACGGACAACACGTTTTGCAGTCGCTCGATCTCGATGGTGCCATCGACCGAGAGATCGGGACGCGCCCCGGCCGGTAACGTCCCCTCGAGTGCCACGTCTACCCCGACCGTCCCACCCTGGGACGACGGGTCGATGCGCACGACGTGCCCCGGCACGATTCCGTTTCGAGTATCGATTTCGGCCTTGAGACCGATCGCCACGTCTTTGGCCTGCGTCTCGGGCACCCGCAGGACTGCCTTGAGCCGGCTCGGCTGGACCACTTTCGCCAAGGTCATCCCGCTCATGACCCACTGGCCGGGCTGCAGCGTGAGATCCTGTACCACTCCATCCGACCCGGCGCGCACCGCCATGGACGCGATTCGCTGATGTCGCATCTCGACCAGCCGGCGTTGGCCCTCCACCTGCGCCTGCTGCGCCGCGATCTGGGAACCCGTGGCTTCCGTCTGGAGCTTGAGCTGTTCCTCGGCCACTTCCAGATGGGTCTTCGCCGACTGCTCGTTGTCTCTCGCTCGATCCATGTCCTGCGGCGCGATCATGTTCTGCCGGGAGAGCTCCATCGCCACATCGAGCTGCCGCTTGGCTTCGAGATAGGCCGAACGCGCGGTCGCCACCGCGGCTTGCTGGGCCAGCCGGCTGGTTTCCAGGTTGGTCCTGAGCTGCACCAGCGTGGCCTCGGCCGCCGTGAGCCCCCGCTCGGCATCCAGCGCCTGCAGCTGCTCGTCCGGATTGGAAAGCTCGAGCAAAATCGTACCCGGCTTCACCGTTTCGCCCGGCTGCACCATCACCCGCTCCACCCGGCCCTGCGTGACGGCGGAGATCCAGTGGATCTCTTCCGGCACGAGCGTGCCCGGACCGCGCACCTGCCGCACCATCGGGCCGCGCTTCACCTTGTCGGTCCACGGGCTTTCGACCGTCGGCGCCGCGGGCTTGAGACTCGCGAGTGCCACCGTCACCACGATCAGCACCAAGGCCGCTACGCCCATCAGGACGTAGCGCTTGGTTTTCTTCGGTGGCTCGCGGGGAATATCCATCAGGTGTCAGGGACCAGGTGCAGGTGTCAGGGACCAGGTGTCAGGTGTCAGGGCTGTTTCATGGTGAACGCTGCTCGGGGTCAGATGTGCGAACAGCAATGCCTATGGAAGCAGGAAGTATGCCGAATGGCGTGGTGGTGTAACCCATTGGACCGTTTGATGATCGGCTTGAAACGCGGAGCCGGCAATAGAAGCGGACGTTCGGAGATGGGATTCCCCGATCCCACTTCCGAACGATGACCGTGCTCCGGCGCTTCTTACTCGCCTCCAGCCCCTGACACCTGATCCCTGACCCCTCTTTAGAGTCCTATCCAGTAGGTCAGCTTGATCGCCAGCACATGCATTCCGGTGGCGCTGAACGTTTCGCCCAGATCGTGGAGTGCGGCGAGGGAGCCGTTCGCGATCTGGTCGTTCCGGTTCTGCTGCCACACGACGAACAGCGTCGATCCGGGTCGGAACTCCCAGCGAAGTACGGCGTTGGTCCGGAGTGACAGCACGCGCCGGTCGGGCTCCGCGAACGAAAAGTCCGTGACGCCGTCCCGGTTGAGATCCACCGTGACGGGCGTCCCATTGCCCGGGCGAGTCATGCGATCGGTCCCCAGCACGTCGAATCGATCGGCATAGCGCGCCGCGCGCGGATTCGATACCAACCGCAGATTCGTGTACGCAATCGCGGAAGCGAACGGCTGCGCATACACCTGGAAGGAGAGCCGCGGGCTGAGCGTGAGGTCGGTACGGAAAACGAGTGAGATTTCCCGTCGCATCGCCCGGCCGACCACGTAGTAGGGCAACCCGCCGACCGTGGCGCGAGTCACGTACGCCCGGTCCGCGCCTTCATCGATTCCCCACGGACGCCGCACCGATACCGAAAGAGCCACCGGACCCGGCGGCCGCCACATGAACCCGCCGTTCAAGACCAGCCAGTTGCCCTTGGTGCCGTGCTCGAAGGTCGTGGACCAGCTGAGCATCGCCTGGAGCGGGCGGCGGGAATCCGAGCTAATCCCTCCGTTCACGTGCGAGTGCGGCGGAGCCAGGACCGCCGGCCCTCCTCGCAGCAATCGATTGTCGATCCACGAGGGCTCCCACGCGTAGCTCACGTTGAACCCCCAGTAGTTGGGCAGGGTCGCCTCGATCCGGGTTCCCAACTCCCAATAGTTCCGCTCCCAGCCGAACGTCTCCGACGCGATGTTCCAGCCGCTCCACTCGATCCGGCGGAAAGCGCGGCCGGGCTTGAGCCACCGGAGGCTGCCCCACACCTGGCTCTGGAGCAGATCGGTGCGACGAAGGAAGCCAAGATCGTTGGGCTCGAGGCCGGGACTCTCCATCGTGAAACGCGCATACCAGGTAGCGAATCCCGTTACCCGCGCGACGCGCGCGAATGCCCCGAACCCGCCGAGCGAAGTGCGCGCGGGGTCGACCCGAATGTGGGTCTGGTCGGGGCGCTGGAAGGCATGCACCGTCGACGTCTGCGTCCGCAGGAGCGCGGCGGGAGAGCCCTGCACCCGGGTTCCCATCAATCGGGACTCGAACTCGTAGGCATCCTTGCCGAAGCGACCGCGTGCCTCGAGCCCGCCGGAGAACGCGCTCTTGTGAAGCGGGTCGAACACCGGATCGTTCAGGCTGCGCACCAGTCCAGTCGCGATGGCCCCATACGCCAGCCGGCCCTGACGCGTGGTCCGCCGCAGGCGAACCACTGAATAATTCGTGAGCGGCTCCACGCCGGCGCGGCTCAGCACCGTGCCATCCGATGCGAGGAGACTCGCGTTTTCGCGCGACGTCACCGCCTGGGCCACACCCAGCGCCCAGCCTTTCCCGATCTGTCCGGTGAGTTTTGCCGCGCCCAGGATGGTGGTTTCGGTCGGCATGTCCACGAAGGTGCCGGAAGCACCCAGCTGCGGGCTCCGTCCGATGCGCCGGGTATACACCAGGCCCTCGTCGCCGGAGGCGGAAAACGTGAAGCGAAACAGGTCGGTGCCTTCGACGAAGAACGGCCGCTTCTCGGCAAAGAAGGTCTCGAACCCGGTGAGATTGACGACCGCGGGATCGGCCTCCACCTGCCCGAAATCCGGCGTGATCGTGCCGTCGAGCGTGAGCCCGCTGGTCACGCCCAGCTTGAGGTCACCGCCAGTGCGAAGCCGCGATTCGGATCCCAGGGGATTGCCGATCGCCGCGGGCACGAACCGCCGGCTGCCTGCGGTATATGGCAACAGCTCCACCCGGCGCGGCGCGGGGAGCTCGGCCAGCCCCTTGAGCTCGCCATAGCGTGACACTTCCCCAGCCTGGTCGCGCGGCACGAAGGGCCAATTGGACTCTTCACCGCGCCGATTGATCGAGCGCGTGAGGCGCAACCCGAACGTCAGCGAGTCGCGGTGCGGAAACCGGAGCTGCGAGAGCGGGATGCGAAGCTCGGCCGACCATCCCAGCGAATCGATGTGGGTGGCCCAGTCGTAGACCGGGTCCCACGAGTCGTCCCGGCGGGCGCCGTCATCATAGATGAAAACGTCCCGCCGGGCGCCGGAAGGATTGACCCCGAACTGGAAGCTGGTCCGCCGGTCGTGGTAGGTATCGAGGAAGACGTCCACGAAATCGGACGAGATCGCCTGGTCGCGCCGGACCAGGGGACCGTAAATCCGGTTCGTCTCCCGGTCGAACGCGCGGATGCCGACGAAGAGATCCCGGTCGGTCGCGAGAAACCGCACCTCCGTCAGCTCGCTCGCCGGCGCGCCCTCTACCGGGTTCTTCTGGCGGAAGTCGGACACCGGCCTGGCGTCGGCCCATACCGGCTCGTCCATGCGGCCATCGATGAGCGGAGTTGTGCCATTCACCCGGGCGGCCCAGGCCGCCTGCTGCTGCGCGGCCGAAATTTGGGGAAGAACGAAAAGGAAAACGACGAACGCGGCGCGGATCCGCATCAGAATATCCTTGGCGTGATTGCGAGAGACAATCTACGGAAAGCGAGGACCGCGGACAGGGTGCCGATGAAGAGGTCTTTCGACTCCGCTAGCGAACCGGAAACACTTTCAGGGCGCCCGCCGGCCGCCGACCCGACACCAGCATGCCGGTGGAAAGCGCATCCGCCGCCGACGCGCTCTTCGCGATGACCGTGACTTGTCGCAACGACCGCGCGGGAAAACCGGTGGCGGGATTCATCACGTGCCCAAGCACCGTCCGCCCATAACGCAGCACCGACTCGGTGTTGGCGGAGGTGGCCAGCGCGGAATTCGCGAGCTTCGTTTCACCGACGGTGCGTCCGGGATGATCGGGATCGGCGATCGCCACTTTCCATCCATCCTCTCCCGGCGGGGGCTCCAGGGCGGCGCAATCCCCGCTCACGTCGATGAAGGCGCGGCGAATGCCGCGCTCTCGCAGCACCGCCAGCGCGCGATCGATGCCGAACCCCACGCCAATGCCGCCGAAGTCGAGCTTGGTGTGAGCACTGGGAAGCCGGGCCACATCGCCATCCAGCTCGATCACCGCGGCC
>JACQVB010000021.1 GCA_016209985.1 Gemmatimonadota bacterium
AATGAAAGCAAAAAAAAGATTGAGCCGGATGGTCCGCATGGTGCGGCGGGAAAGCTCGATCGCGGTCACCACCCCGCGCAGATCACCGCGGACCAGGGTCACGTCCGAGGCCTCGACCGCGACATCGGTGCCGGTGCCGATCGCCATCCCGATGTCGGCCTGAGCCAGGGCAGGCGCGTCGTTGATTCCGTCGCCTACCATCGCGACCACGCGCCCTTCCTGTTGCAGCCGCTTGACCTGCTCCGACTTTTCTCCGGGAGCGACCTCGGCCAGCACCCGATCGATCGCCAGTTCTTTCCCCACCAGCGTCCCGGCCTGCCTGGTATCGCCGGTCAACAGATAGATCTCGAACCCCATCGCCTGGAGCCGCGACACTGCTTCGCGCGATTCCGGCTTGATCGGGTCGGCAACGACGATGAGTCCTGCCGGGACGTCGTTCACCACGACCAGCACCAGTGATCGGCCGGCCGACATGTGCTGTTCGGCGGCCGCGGCCAGCGACTGCAGGTCGAGATTCCGCTCACGGGCGTGGCGCAGGCTGACCACTTCCACCAGGACTTTTTCCACGATGCCTCGCGCGCCACGGCCCTCCATGGCGACAAACCGTTCCACCGGCGGAATGGGAATCTTCCGGGTGTTCGCCTGCTCGACGATCGCCCGGGCGAGCGGGTGCTCGGAGCGTGCCTCCACCCCCGCTGCCAATCGGAGAACCTCTGCGGGCGCGGTCTGGCTGCCATCGGCCTGCCTCGCCCCCAGAACGTGCGTCACCGCGGGGTTCCCGCCGGTCACGGTTCCGGTCTTGTCGAAGATGATCGTATTCACCCGCTGCAGCGTCTCCAGGGCTTCGCCGCCGCGAATCAGCACGCCCTGCTGGGCGCCTTTCCCGGTGCCAACCAGAATCGCGGTGGGAGTGGCGAGGCCAAGTGCGCAAGGGCACGCGATGACCAGCACGGTGACGAACGCCACGGTCGCATAGATGGTCCGCGGCTCCGGTCCCCAGACGAACCACGCGACAAACGAGGCATTGGCGAGCGCGAGCACCACGGGGACGAATACGGAGGCCACGCGATCGGCCAGTCGCTGGACCGGGGCGCGGCTGCCCTGCGCTTCCTCCACCAGCCGGACGATCTGGGCGAGGGCGGTGTCTTTCCCGACGGCCCTCGCCTCGAAGGTCAGCGAGCCGGTGGTATTGAGCGTGCCTCCGAAAACCCGTTCTCCCATCTTCTTGATGACCGGCATCGGTTCGCCGGTCAACATCGCCTCGTTCACGGACGACTGACCCGAGCTGACCACTCCGTCGACGGGAATGGTCTCGCCCGGCCGCACGATCACCTGATCGCCGACCAGCACTTCCTCGATCGGGATGTCACGATCCTCGCCGTCGCGCTGGACCCGGGCAGTGGAGGGCCGTAAGGCCATCAGCGCACGGATCGCTTCCGACATCTGGCCACGGGCCCGGGCTTCGAGCAACCGGCCGAGCAGAATCAGCGCGATGATGGCGTTGACGGCCTCGAAGTAGACGTCCGGCCGCAACCCCGCGCTGGTAAACAGGACCGGGATGACGGTCGCCAAGGCCGAGTAGACGAATCCGGCGCCAGCGCCCAACGCGATCAGCGTATTCATGTCCGCGGTCCGGTGCCTGAGGCCGCTGCGCGCGCCCCGGAAGAACTGGCGACCGGACCAGCCGATCACCGGCAGCGTCACCAGCAGCATGCCGATCTTGAGCCAGTTTTCGTTCACGGTGTAGAGCGTGGGCCACAAACGGCGGACGAGACCGTCGAGCGGCAAAACCAGACGAG
This sequence comes from Gemmatimonadota bacterium, assembly GCA_016209985.1. Taxonomy (GTDB): domain Bacteria; phylum Gemmatimonadota; class Gemmatimonadetes; order Gemmatimonadales; family GWC2-71-9; genus SHZT01. The sequence continues at coordinate 1,800 of JACQVB010000021.1, forward strand.
CCACCAGATCGTGCGCATGAGTGGCGCCGTGGGTCATGAGCGGCATGGACCAGAGCATGGTCAGCGCGGCGGCCACCGCAGCGACGATGAACTTCCAGCGGAGGGTGCGGATCTCGCGCGCGCGCTGGAGCCGTTCCCGCTCCACCGGATCGGGTTCCGGCAAGGTCTCGGCCACCTGGAATCCCGCGCGCTCCACCGCGTCCTCGATCTCGCGCGCCTCGACCAGACCCGGCACGTACTGGACCGCGAGCTGCTCGGTGGCCTGGTTGGCCACCACCGACAGCACTCCGGTCAGCCGGCCGACTGCCTGCTCCAGCTGGGCGACTCCCGCGGCATAATGGAGGCCTTCGACGCCGAAGGTCACGGTCGCCCTGCCGCACTCGTAACCGGCGTCCTGGACCGCCTTGACCAAATCCGCTACCCGGGTCTGGGAGTCATCCAGGGTAACAGTCGCCTTGCCGGTGGCATAGTTCACGGAGGCTTCCTTGACTCCGGGAGACTCCGCGAGGTGCTTCTGCACGGTCAGCGCGCATGCCCCGCAGGTCATGCCTTCGACCGGAAGCGTGATGCGACTGCTAGACATGTTTGTCGTGCCCGGTGCCGGCTGCCGCTCGGGACGCGTCCCGGCCACCATGGGCCACCACCCGCCCTTTGATCATCGACATCCCGCACCGGAAGGGGTAATCCCCCGGGGTCGGGGGAACGAACTCGATGGTCTTGATCTGGAAGGGCGGCAGGGCTTCGTCGATGTTCAGGTTGTCGAAGACCACGCGCTCGGAACACTCGGCGGTCTCGTCCCGATAGAAATGGAGACGGACCGGCCGGCCGGCCTCCACCAGAATGGTATCGGGATCGTATCCGTTCTTTACCAACACTCGCACTTCCTGGGCTCCGGTCTTGGCCAGCGCGGCTGCGGTTGCGGCCCGGCGGGGCCCCAGGAAGAACCACAGCTCCCACACGATCGCAGCCAAGCCGATCGTGATGACCAGGATATCAGCCAGCATTACGTCCGGTCGTAGTCGTAATACTCAACGCCCAGGTGGGTGATTTGTTCCTCGCCCATGAGCCAGCGGAGCGTGTTCTTGA
>JACQVB010000240.1 GCA_016209985.1 Gemmatimonadota bacterium
GACCAGGACGATCGCCACGGTGGAGCTCAGGATCTGCGCCAGCGTTCCGAAGAGAACCACCAGATCAAGGGCCTTTTCGTTCGGGTCTTTCAGCGGCACGAATACTTCCGATCCCGGCCCCGGCTTCGGAGAGTCGGAGAAAAACAGCAGTTTGCCGTGCTTGGTGCGGACCCGTCCATCCGCGTAGCGCACGCTGGTTTTGTCCCTGTCGGCGTTGAAAGCGTATCCGCCGGCCGCGCTGATATAGTAGTCGAGGTTCTGACCCGCTTTCCACAGCACCGCGCCGGGCGAGTTGAATGCGCCGAGTACCTTGACGCTTGGCTGATACTCGGGGATCACGACCGAGTCGCCAGGTTGGAGAATGACGTTGTCGCTGGCGCGGCGGTCGCTCAGGGCGTGGGGAAGATCGATGTCAATGCGTCCCACCTTCTTACCGGTGCGATAGAACTGCACGCCCTGCGGGTAGGCTCTGGGAGTAAGCGCCCCGGCCCGGTCGATGAGGTCAGCCAACCGATCATCTTTCGATCGAAGGGAATAGGTGCCAGGAAAGCGCACTTCCCCGAAGATCCCGACGGTCCGCTGAAACTCGAAGTTCGGTTGCCGGAGGATAAGGACATTGTCGAAAGGCTGGAGCGGCACTTCGGGAGCACCGCTCGCGGGAAAAGCGTCCCCGGGCGCACCAATGTAGCGGCCGAGAGAGTCCCGTTCGTACAGATATGACGAATCCAGCGGGACTCTAAGTGTGGTGGCAAGCTGACCGGCGGAGCGATCAGTGGGCAGCCGCGCGATCTCCGCCTCGCTGAGCAAGGCGCCCACCGATGGGCCGCGCGCCAGCCTCACCAAATCCCGTAGCGTCATGCCGGGCTGCCAAGGGTAGCGATCCGGCTTGCTCACCATTCCTACGATCCCGACGTAGATCGCATCCGCCCCCAGCGAAGAAACCGAATCGACGACGACCGAATCACCATTGATCAGGGGGATCGGCGGGACCAGGTCTGAATCGCGCGCGTGGCTGCCCGCGGTCACTCCGTCGGTGCCCGCGCGCGTCAGGAGAGGCACATCGATTACGGCTCGCGGGAACGGGCCTGGCCGGAGCTGGTTCGCGGGCAGGATACGGTGCACTGCGACGCGCCGCAGCGCGGCGTTGGACCGAAATCCCCCCGCCGCGCTCACCAGGTCTGCCAGGGACTCCTCGGGCTTGAGTTCATAGATGGCTGGCCGGACCACCGCGCCGCCGATTTCTGCCCGGATCCCCTGAACCGGGACAAAAATCACGTCCCCCGTTTCGAGCCGAATATCGTTTCGGGTATCGCCCCGCAGCACGTAGTCGTATAAGTCGAATTGCGCGAGGATGTGAGAGCCGCGTTGCAGCGCGATCTCCCGAGAATTGGCGCGCTCTGTGACCCCTCCCGCGGCGTACAGGGCCGAAAGGACGGTCCCCAGAGCGCTGAGCTGGTATGCCCCGGGCTGCCCAACTTCGCCGACGACGTACACCTGTACCACACGGACATTCGCGACCGTGATGTCGAACCGGGTGGTCGCATTGGGGCCGCGGCGCACGCCGGAATACACTTTGCCGAGGCGCACAAAGAGCACATCGCGCAATTGATCGAGCGTGAGATTGGAAACGAAGACCTGCCCTACGTTCGGAATCAGAACGAATCCCTCACGAGTGACCGAGAGGGGGTATGCCAGCTCCACATCTCCGGTGAGTATGAGAACAAGATTGTCGCCGGGGCCGAGATGATAGTCGGGCGGAACTGGCCCCGAGAGCACCGGCAGAAACTGTGTCGTGGTTCGACGGAAAACATCGACTCCGAACACTCGGCTGCGTTCCCGGAATCCTGGCCGGATGAGGCCCGTGTCCAGAGGTATCCGCTCACGAATCGTGGCCAGTGTGTCGAGCCCCAGGGCGCGAATGGCAGCGAACTGCTCAGCTCCTATCTCGGACGTTGAGGACGAAGGAGCGCCGGTGAGATAGGCGTCCAACAGAGAGTCCGGATAACCGGCGGCGCGAAGCCGGGCGCGGACCTGCCCGGGCGTCAGTCCTGATTGCATCAATCGTTGCCGGGCTTGCTCAGCTAGCACGGGCTGGTTCTGGAGCGCCTGTTGGACTTGTTGGGTGGACGGCTGTTGCGCCATAACCGGCGAACCAAGAAACACAGCAAGCAGGGCAACAACGTGACAACCAGGGCGAAGAAGAAACGCCGGCCGAGACAACTGCTTCACTTGAACTCCTGTTTGAAGGATGACCGGGCTGCTTCGTAGCGCCATAATGTACTTTGTAATACAAAGTAGTCAACGGTGAAGCCTACTGATCCGGCGGAAAATCGCTGAGTAAGTGTCAGTAGGTCAAGGGGATACGGAGCCAGCCGGCCTTATCATCCTCGGTATGCCGAGCTCGATGGAGACCATGGGTTCATAGCTGAGGAGCCGCCGCGCCTTGGCTAAGTCCGCCAAAGTCCGTCCCACGTCCCCACGCTGCGGCGGCAGCTTCACGATGTCCGGGGTCCTGCCAAGCGCTTCGCCAATCAACTCGACCAGCCGCAGAAGCTTAGTCGCGCGGCCGGCCCCCAGATTGATGATCTGGAATTCCTCTTTCCCCCGCGCCCCGCGATCGACTGCAGCCAGTACGCCATTCACGATGTCGCCGATCCAGGTGTAGTCGCGCTCGGTGGTGCCGTCGCCGAACACGACGACCGGCTGCCCCGCGGCGATGAGCGTCGAGAACTTGCGGATGGCGAGGTCGGGCCGTTGCCGGGGACCGTAGACCGAGAAGAACCGCAGGCAGAGGACACTGCCGCCGTGGATTCGCTGGTGCGCTTCACACAGCAGCTCACCGGCTCGCTTCGTGGCGGCGTAGGGGGATATCGGCTCCGGCGCCGGCTCGGATTCGAGAAACGGCACCGGCGCGGCATCACCATAGACCGAGGACGACGACCCGAAGATGAACGTCCGCGCCCCCTTGGCTCGCGCCAGCTCGAGGACGGCGTGGGTGCCGAGGACGTTGGTGTGGGAAAAGCCCAGGGGATCGTCGAACGAGGTGCGGATGCCGACCTTAGCGGCGAGATGCACGACGGCATCGAAGAAGTAGGGCAGGAGAGCCGTCGTCAACGCGGAGGGATCGGCTACATCCGCTTCCACCAGGCGGAAGTGCTCGGATGAGAGCGCGTTCCAGAGATTCCGCTTCTTCTCTTCGGCCGAGTAGTAGGGATCGAAGTTGTCGAGACCGACGACCTCATCCCCTCTCGCAAGGAGGCGGTCCACTACGTGCGACCCGATGAACCCGGCTGCCCCGGTGACCAATACCTTCATTTCTTTTCTTTACCCTCCCGCGCGGCGACGGTGACCGTCATCCTGAGGCCGTGAGCGGAGCGAGCGGCCGAAGGATCTGCGGAGCGTGAGGTGCATTGACGGCACCCCGAGCGAAGCGAAAGCCTGCCCTGAGCATAGCAAAAGTGGCCGAAGGATCCGCCGATGGTCGTTTGAGTTCATCGCTTGGGAACCGGGAGCCCCTGCCGGATGCACGCTCCGTAGATCCTTCGGCCCGTCCCCCTCACTTCGTTCGGGGTCGGGGCCTCAGAGCCTGCCCTGAGCGCAGCGAAGGGATGACGGGCGCCGCTGTCGCTATTTGGGGGAGCGAAGGGGGCCCCGCTCAAGTTTGGCCAGGCAACGATTGGCGATTTCCTCCCCGAACGGCAAGCTGCAGGTGAGGCCGGGGGAAACCGCGTTGAGGACGTGAACCGTGCGCCCGGTGTCTCGCACCACGATGTCGTCCACCAGCTTGCCGTCCCGGGAGACCATCTGGGCCCGGTTCCCCGCATAGGAGCGCACCAGGTCACTGGCTTTCAGCTCGGGGACCAGGAGCCGCGCCTCCTTCCAGATGTAGCGAAGCGAGAGGCTTTTCAGGGTCTCGCTTCGCACCAGCTCGAGAAACCGCGAGTCGCGGCACATGCGGCGAAATCCGGGCCACGTCAGCGACTGCCAGAGGTCGCGAAGATTCCCGCCGAAAAAGTGGTAGGCTTCCCGACCGAACGCGAGCATGGCGCCGGGGCCTACGATCACCCGGCCATCGGATTTCCGGGAGAGGTGAATGCCGAGGAAAGGGAAGGCGAGGTCGGGCGCGGCATAGATGTGGCTGTTCACCAGATGGTGGGCGGAGGGGACCAGCTCGGCGTAATAGCCTCGAAAGGGAATGACCCGCATGTCAGCGGCGACCGGTCCGGCGACGCGGTCTGCCTGAAGACCGGCGCAATTGACCAGCACGGCAGCGGTCAAGGATCCGTTCGTGGTTCGCACCGTGACATTCCCCGCCGTTTCCCGACTGTCCGTCACCTCCACGCCGTAGGTCACCTGGGCACCCAGCGCGGTCGCTTCGGCCAAGAGCGAGCGCACGTAGGCCTCGGTATCGAATGATGCGCCCTCGGGAGCCTGCAGCGCGGCGATCCCCTCGGCGTGCGGCTCGATCTTCTTCAGCTCCTCCCGGGAGAGCATGATGGCCTGCACCCCGTTGCCGTCCGCCTGTGTCTTCAACTCGGCCAGCACCGAGCGCTCGGTTTCGGTCCGCGCCACGATCAGGATGCCGCCCTGGAACATGGGAATGTCCTTCTCGCGGCAGTACTGGCGTAGCCGCCGGCTCCCCTCGACGCAGTACCTGGCCTTGAGACTTCCCGGCTTGAGGTTGTATCCGGCATGGATGACACCTGAATTCCGGCCGCTCTGATGCTGGGCCGGCTGGGCTTCCTTTTCCAGCAACGTGACCTTGGCGCCCCGCCGCGCCAGATGGAGCGCGGTGCTGGCGCCGATGGCCCCGGCGCCGATGACGATGATGTCGGGAGTCATCTGTTTTCTTTTTTCATTTCATTTCATTCAAAGGCAACGCGGCTGATCTGCCGATAGTCGTTTGGCCGTCATCGCCCGGCACGGGCAGATCCATCCGGACGCACGCTCCGCAGATCCTTCGGCCCCTTCCCCCTCACTTCGTTCGGGGTCAGGATGACCGGCCACCCGAAAACCAGCTCTCGCTCTCCCCGGAGCAGTTTCGCCGGATGCTCGCAGAAGCCCTTGCCGCCGACCCGAACCTGGCCCGCCGCGTCCTGATGCCGCTGGCCGGAACCGTGTTTCCCATCCAGGGCGGGACGTGTACAGGCAGTTATC
>JACQVB010000252.1 GCA_016209985.1 Gemmatimonadota bacterium
ATATAACCCCTGCCGGCGAGCCACCGCCGTGCCCGCGACGAACGCGTCCCACGCGAGGTGGTGAATCCGCTCGCTGCCGACGCCCTCGGTGTGGGTCATCAGGATGGCGATGTCGTCGCCGGTGAACGAGACGAAGGTGTCGATCAGCAGGTCGGCGCCCTGCGCCGCCACGAACGACCGTACCGCCTCGAGGAGGTCCCGCGAGGGACAGATGTGCCCACCTACCGATCCGACGTCCGCTTTGATTCCGGTGACTGTCACACGCATGAGACACCTCCCTTAATAGCCCGCCCGCTCAGTCGCATTGGCCGAACGCTCAACCACCTTCGGCGAGCGACCCATCTTCGTCACTCTCACTCGATTCCACCCGCCGGCGCATGGCGTTCCAGCGGCGGTCCACTTCCGCCTGGATTTGCCTGACCTGTTCCTCACCCAGATGACGGAACCGCCCCTGCTTGCGCAGGTAGGGGCCCACGGGTTCCCGGGCCCCCTCGGCCGTGAACCTCCAGTGCTCGCCGTGCTCCACTTCCACCAGCGGGAACACGCCCGCGCGAACGGCCATTCTCGCGAGCTCGATGGTTTCGTCGTCCTCGAACTTCCATCCCGGCGGGCACGGCGCGAGGATGTGCAGAAACCGGGTGCCCCGGATGGCGCGGGCCTTGGTCACCTTTTCCAGCAGATCGACCGGATGAGCGACCGTGGCCGTGGCGGCGTACGGAATGCGATGGGCGGCGAGAATGGCCAGAATGTCTTTCTTGTGGGTCGATTGCGGCTGCACCGCCGGGGTGGTGCTGGTCGCCGCGCCCCAGGGCGTTGCCGAAGAACGCTGGATGCCGGTGTTCATGTAGGCTTCGTTGTCGTAGCAGCAATAGAGGATGTTCTCGTTCCGTTCGGCGGCGCCGGAGAGCGCCTGCAAGCCGATGTCGAAGGTTCCGCCGTCGCCCGCCCATACCAGCACCGTCGTTTCGGTATCGCCCTGCATGTCGAGCGCCGCCCGGACACCGGAAGCCGTCGCGGCGCCGGTCTCGAATGCGGCATGGTACAGCGGGACCTTGAGGGAAGACTGGGGCCAGGGCCCGGCGATGATAGACCAGCAGCTCGCCGGCATCACCACGATGGTCTTGGGACCGAGGGCCTTCAGCACCATCCGCATCGCGATCGGCGCGGCGCAGCCGGGGCACGCCACGTGCCCCGAGGTCATCAGTTCCTCCCGGGGAACCCGGTCGGCGATCATGAGCTGGCTCATAGATTGAGTCCCACCCAAACGTCCTCGCGGGTTGGAGCCGCGGCGCCGCGGGTCCGGTCGATGATGTCGTCGATCGTTCCCGGAGTAACGTCCCGCCCGCCGAGTCCGACGACATAGCCGTAGAGGGCGGGCCGCTCCTCGGGATCCACGTCGTACAGCGCGGCGCGGATCTCTTCGGCGAAGATGCCGCTGCGCCCCGGCGAGAGATTCCGGTCGAGCACCGCCACCCGCTCGACCCCCGACAGCAGAGTGCGGAGCGTATCGGCCGGGAAGGGCCGGAACATTTTCATCTTCACCAGTCCCACCGCTTCGCCGCGGGCCCGCCGGCGGTCGATCACGAAGCGGGCGGTGGAGGTGATCGTGCCCGAGGTGACCAGCAACAGGTCGGCACCTTCGGTCCGGTACGATTCGACCGCACCGTAGCGGCGGCAGAAGAGATTTTCCCATTCGCGGTCGATGTGCTCGAACTCGGCCCGGGCCCGGTCCATGGCCGACTGCTGATGCCAGCGCATCTCCATGTAGCTGTCCGGCCGTACCAGAGCGCCGAACGCGCGCGGCTCGTTCACGTCGAGCCGGTAGCGCGGTTCCCGCCTCGGCAGGTACACGTCCACCATTTCCGGGTCCGGGATGTCCACCGGCTCGGCGGTGTGGGACAGATAGAAAGCGTCCAGCACCAGCATCACCGGGAGATCGACCGCCTCGGCCAGCTTGAAGGCCTGGATGGTGGTGTCGAGTACCTCCTGGTTGGTCTCGCAGTAGAGCTGGATCCATCCGGTGTCGCGCTGGGCGAGGGTGTCGTTCTGATCGGTCCAGATATTCCAGCCGGGCGCGAGGGCGCGGTTGATGTCCGCCATCACGATCGGCAGCCGGCCGAGGGAGGCCCAGTGCAGCAGCTCGTGCATCAGGGCGAGGCCCTGCGAGGACGTGGCGGTGAAGGCGCGGGCGCCCGCGGCGGACGCGCCGATGCAAGCCGCCATGGCGGAGTGCTCGGATTCCACCTTGATGAACCGCGCGTTCAGGCGGCCGTCCGCGCACATCTCGGAGAGTTGCTCCACCACCTGGGTCTGCGGAGTGATGGGATACGCCGAAATCACTTCGGCGCGCGACAGGGAGGCGCCCCAGGACACGGCGTGATTGCCGACCATGATCTTTTTCACAGGCCCGCCCGGGTCATCGTGATGCCGCCACGGGGACATTCGGCCGCGCACACCCCGCAGCCCTTGCAGTAGTCGAGCGCGATGTCGAAACGGTTCCCGTCGGTCCCGCGGGCGATGGCCACGTCGGGGCAGAAGATCAGGCACAGCTCGCACCCGTTGCAGACCGCGCAATTGAAGCAGCGCCGGGCCTCTTCCAAGGCCCCGTCGCGCGTAAGCCCGAGATTGACTTCGGTGAAACCCGACCGGGCGGTTTCGGAGTGCAGGCGGCGGTCATCCCGCCGGGCCGCCCGCTGGAAATGACTGGGATTGAGGTCCTCGAACCGGACGACGTCGTTGGTGGGAGACGCCCGTTGAATCGGATCGTCGCCCCGCCACCGGGTGATGCTCACGTTTCCGGAACCTCCGTAACGCAGCCGCGCGAGTCCGTCCGGCTCCACCGGTTCTCCGGCGGCCTGGCGGAGATAGCGGTCGATGCCGATGGCGGCCCGCTTCCCCGCACCCAGCGCGTGCGCTACCGAGCGGGTCTCGTCCGTCACGTCGCCGCCGGCAAAAACCCGGACGCCGCTGGTTTCGCCCCAGGCGCCCACCCGCAGCGCCGAGTCTTGACGCTCGAGGTCCTGGGGCACTGCCGCGAGATCGGTGACTTCGCCCACGGCCGTGAGCACCGTGTCGGCCGGCAGCGTGAAGTGGTCGCTGTCCACCGGAATCGGACGGCGCCGGCCGCTCGCGTCCGGGGGTCCCAGCCGCATCCGCACGCACTCCACCGCCTTCAGCCGCCCGCGCTTGCTCTCGAACGCCACCGGGGCCGCGAGAAACTCGAACTTCACGCCTTCGCGTTCGGCCTCTTCCACTTCATCGGGGATGGCCGGCATCTCCGCGCGGGTACGGCGATAGAGCACCAGGCAATCGGCGCCCATTCTCACGGCGGTGCGCGCGCAGTCGATGGCGGTGTTTCCACCTCCCACCACGATCACCTGCCGGCCGAGGTTCGGCCGGTTTCCCCGCTTCACGTCCTCGAGAAACTTGAGCCCGGGTTCGACGCCGCGGCTCTGCTCCCCTTCGACCTCCAGCGCGCGGTCCCGATGGGCTCCGGGGGCGAGAAACACCGCGTCATAATTGGCGCGGACGCTCCACCAGGGGAGGTCGTCCCCCACGTTCACGCAACAGATGATCTCGACGCCGCGGGCTCGGATTCGCTCGATCTCGCGATCCAGGACCGCCTCGGGTAACCGGTATTCCGGAATCGCGAGCCGGAGCATGCCACCCGGCTGCGTCGCTGCCTCGAACACCGTGACGCGGTATCCCAGGCCGGCGAGATGGTACGCGCACGCGAGCCCCGCCGGTCCCGATCCGACGATGGCCACGCGCTGGTTCCGCGCGGGAGGCGCCGGGAGAGGAACCTCGGGCATGGCAAGATCGCCCAGCATGCGTTCGACCGCATGCACCGCGACCGCGCGATCGAACGACTCACGGTTGCAGCTCACTTCGCAGGGATGATGGCACACCCGGCCCGTGACACCGGGCATGGGATTTTCGCGCAGCAGCAGGTCGCGCGCCTCGGCCACCCGACCCTCGCGCAACAGGTTCATGTAGCCTTCGATATCGATGCCCACCGGGCATCCGGCATTGCAGGGCGCCACCCGATCCTGGAAGAGCGGGCGAATGTACTTCCACGATCCGGTATGGTTGACCAGCGTCGAGCTGCTGCTGACGGCGATCGGGGGAACGCGGCGATACTCGCTTCCGGAGGGGCCCATCAGGCGGCCCCCGCGACGGCGCTCGCGACCGCTGCGGCCGCATCACGCGCGGATCGCACGTTGGCCTCCGCGCGCCCGGGCACTTCCTGCTCGATCGCGCTGCAGACCGACTCGAGGCCGACCAGCCCGGACACCGCCGCAAAAGCGCCGAGGATCGCCGTGTTCACGATCGGCTGGGTCCGCGACCCCAGCCCGTTGCGCGTGGCGATGGCGCTCGCGTCCACCGTGGCCACGCGGAACCGGCCAGCCAGAGCGGCGTAATGTTCCGCCGGCCGATCCGAGTTGATCAGGATCGACCCACCCGGCTTCAAGCCGCTGGTCACATCGATGGCGTCTACCAGCGTCGGATCGAGGACGATCAGGTCATCCGGCTCGGTGATCTCGCAGCGGAGCTGGATCGGCGCATCGTCCACCCGCAGAAAGGCGGTGACCGGCGCGCCGCGTCGCTCGACGCCGAACGCGGGAAACGACTGGACCTCCCGACCTTCGGAAAACAAGGCGGCCGCGAGCACCTGGGACGCGACCACCGCGCCCTGTCCTCCACGGCCGTGAATGCGCAATTCACGCAACGGATCCTCCGGATGACGACTTCAAATCGGTGAGCGGGACGCGGTCTCGCGAAGCAAGTGCGTGACGCCGCTCGCATTGCGAGCAACGCGCTCCGGTTTCCGCGCAGGGAACCCCGTCGGCCTGGGCATCGCAACACGGCACACCCAGCCCGCTTCTTACGGTCCCGTACGCACTTTCCTCCGGCGTCTGCCAGTCCGGATCACGCATGATTGCCTTCGACGGGACGAGAGACAGCTGCGCTTCGAATGAAGGGAACTTGGGGATAAAGGCCTTGAAGCCCGGCTGAAGGCTCATTGAACCTTTCTGCACCATTTCTTAATGAAGAGCGACCTGCAAGGCTCCGGTCTTGAGGTAGGCGTTCTGGTCATGCATCAGCGCTCCGGGGGGCAGATACTCCCATAGGGGCCCCAGCTCGCGCTTTACCCGGTTCAGATAGAACTCGGGCAGCTCGGTAGCGTCGCCCTCGAAGAAGCGGCGTACCGGAAGATCGCGGTCCAGCATCTGACGGATCGTGGTGAAGTACTCGATCCGCCCCCAGCCCTCCGACGACATCGCCCGGACCACGTTCAGCCACTTGGGGATGGCCGTGTGGAGGGCCCGGTAGCGCCGGCCGATCGCGCGCCACGAGAACGAATGGCGCGAGACCCCGAGCACGTGATCGTACAGCTCGGGCCAGGAATAATTCTTGGGCCGCACATTCATCGCATGGTTGTTGTTCAGAAAGTGGTGCGGGAAGGGCAGCACCCGGCCCGCGCGCTGGAGCTCGAGGTTCCAGGGCGCGGCCCGGCCGAACGCGGTGAGCAGGGAGTACGCCGGGAACGCACCGGGAGTGAGGTCGAGAAATTCCTTGGTGAGCTCGAACGGCTCCGGCCCCTCGTCACTGTCCAGTCCCAGCACGAAATTGGCCTGCACGTAGGGGATGTAGCGCAGGATCAGATTCACGTGTTCTGAAACCTGTTTCACCTTGTCCCGGCCCTGCAGCTTCCCCGTCTTCGATTTATTCCCCAGCCCGTACCAGGACTCGATGCCGGGGAGGATCGCCTTGAAGCCGTTCTTGCGGAGACGCCGGAGGTGCGCCTCGGAGAGCAGCGAGAGGCTGCTCTCGGCAATGTGATCGATGCTGTCGGGCGGCGCCGCGGCTTCGATCGCTTCCATGTAGTCGTCGAACCGAATGCCGAAATTGGGATCGTGCCAGCCCACCCGGGGGCGTCGCATCTGGGTGCGGAGGAACTTCAGGTCCCGGGTAATCTGCTCGAACCCCAGTGGCTGGTACTCCACGGTGGAGTCGATACAGAAGGAACAGCTGTACGGGCATCCCAGCGCGCCGATCATCGGCACGATCTTGATGAGGGGCGCCTTCCGAAGCGTCTGCTGAATGAATGGCCAGCGCTCGCTGACTCCGGGGAGATGGTCGGGGTGCATCGCCGCCTGCAGGTGAACGCCCAGCGGCCGGTGGGGCGCGACGTCGGCCAGAATGTCCTGAATCACCTGCTGGTCGGTGAAGCCCAGCACGTAATCGAAGTAGTTGAGCGCGTCTTCCGGGTAGCAGCGTGCGTGGGGACCGCCCAGGACGGTCACGGCGCCGCGGCGACGCAGGAAGCCGCTCATGGCGTACGCCAGCTGCGCGCTCTGGGAGAATGCGCCGATGAAGACGACGTCCACGTCCGAGGGCAGCTCGAGGAGAAGGTCCTCGAACCCGGTGTAGCAGACGTAGCGGACCTCGTGGCCCTCCTGGCGGCACCAGACCCCAACCACCTGCGGCATGATGCTCGCGAAGTTCGCGTTCATCACCCGGGCCCAGAGGGCCTTACTGGGGCCGCGGGATACCAGGTCGACGATACCGACGCGGAGACGGCGCACGTGGTCCTTTCCTGGTGTAGTGCAGCGCGACTGGATTGCAGCCTGGCGTCCAGCAGGAGCACGGCACGGCGCGCCCACGCTTACGTCGCATCACCGGCATGAAGGAGTGATGAGAAGAGAATGAAGAGGGATCGTTCACAATTTCTTTGGGATTCCTTAACCCATTTTGGACGTATGATGAGAGCTTAGTGCCAGGATCGACCCGCGCCGCGGCCTCGATCGACGTCACTCCACGCTCAACAACGGGCGCAATGACCGCTGCACTCGACCATCGGGACCTGTACCGACTTCCCTGGACCCTGCCGGACAACGCGATCGCGTGGCTCGAAGCCACCATGAAGTGCAACCTCGCGTGCGAAGGTTGCTACCGGGCGAACGTGAACCAGCACAAATCGCTGGAGCAGGTGGGAAAGGACCTGGATGTCTTCGCCCGCTACCGCAACACCGACGGGATCTCCATCGCCGGCGGCGATCCACTGACGCATCCCCAGATCGTGGACATCGTCCGGATGGTGGCGGAACGCGGCTGGAAACCCATCCTGAACACCAACGGGCTCGCGCTCACCGAGGACCTGCTGCGGGAGCTGAAGCGCGCCGGACTGTTCGGCCTCACCTTCCACATCGACAGCAAGCAGCATCGCCCCCGGTGGAAGAACAAGACGGAGCAGGAGCACAACGCGCTGCGGCTCACCTATGCGGAAATGGTGGCGCGGGTCGGAGGACTCACCTGCTCCTTCAACGCCACGATCTACCAGGACACGCTGGACAGTGTTCCCGACATGGTCGCCTGGGCGCAGGAGCACATCGACATCGTTCACGTGATGGTGTTCATCTGCTACCGCGAGCCGGCCGAGACCAGCCGATTCGACTACTACGTGGGCGGCAACAAGGTGGACATGGCACCGCTCACCTACGCCAATACCGGCCAGCGCATCGACATCTCGGCGCACGACGTGGTGGCCAAGATTCGCGAGCGCAACCCGGAGTTCGCCCCGGCCGCGTATCTCAACGGAACCGAGAAGCCCGATTCATTCAAATGGCTCTTGTCGGTGCGGTTGGGAACCCGGAACCGGATCTACGGATACCTCGGCCGCAAGATGGTCGAGCTGGCGCAGGTGTGGAACCACCTGCGGACCGGCCGGTACCTGGCCTACGCTCCCGCCGCGGTGTCGCGCCATGGCAAGTCCCTTCTGTTGTTGTGGCCGTTCGATCGCGGACTGCGCCGGGCGTTCTTCCGCGCGTTGCTTTCGCCCAGCCTTCTGTTCCGCCGTCTGTACCTGCAGTCGATCATGATCATCTCGCCGGTCGAGGTCCTGGAGGATGGGCGGCAGAACATGTGCGACGGTTGTCCCGACATGACGGTGTGGGACGGCCAGCTCGCCTGGTCGTGCCGGCTCGAGGAGTGCATCCATTTCGGGCAGTTCACCCGGACTGTGCCGAAGGGGCAAGTTCTATCCAGGGAGGCATCGCCCGAGCTCGTGGCGCTGCGGAATGCGCAGTCCGCCACGGGACGGTCGGCGTGATGCCGCGCGTCCTTCTCACCAGCGTCTGCCGCCCTCTCGGAGTCCGCCACGGTGATTCGCCGAGCGTAGGGTACGAGCTGCTCCACGAACAGGTGACCCGGGCCCAGGGCCTGTTCAGTCCCCGCTCACTGCACACCCAGTTCTCCCTCGACTTCATCGCCGAGAACCTCGACGCACCCAGCACCGTGCTGCAGTATCCGTCGCAGCGAGAGGTCATTCGGGAGCTCAAGCGCGGGTATGCCTTCGTAGGGATCTCGTTCGTCCTGGCCACCTACCACCGCATGAAAGAGCTGGTGGCGCTGGTCCGGGCACACTCGCCGGGATCGAAGATCGTGCTGGGCGGATACGGGACCGTGGCGCCGGACCAGATGCTGCTCCCCTACAGCGACTACATCTGCCGCGAGGAGGGCGTGGGTTTCATGCGGCGGCTTTTGGACGAGCCTCCCATCGCGATGCCCTACCGCCATCCGCTGATCATCAATCCCCTGCGGGTGTTCGGAAAGGAGGCTTCCCGGACCGGGATCGTGTTCGCCGGCCTGGGGTGTCCCAACGGGTGCGATTTCTGCTGCACCTCCCATTTCTTCAAGCGCAAGCACATCCGGCTGCTGCCTACCGGCGCCGACATCTACCGAGTGGTGGAGCGGTATATGGAAGTCGACCCCGCCCTCTCCATCCTCATCCTGGACGAAGATTTTCTACTCAACCGCCGCCGCGCGCTGGAGTTCCGCGACTGTGTTCTTCGCGGCGGAAAAGCGCTCTCCATCTTTGTCTTCGCCAGCATCCGGGCGCTGAGCCGCTACCAGGTCACCGAGATTCTCGAGATGGGGATCGACGGGATGTGGATCGGGTACGAGGGCACCCGGTCAGGCTATCCCAAGCAGATGGGGCGGCCGGTCGAAGACATCTTCAACGAGTTTCGCGAGCACGGCATCACCATCCTCGCGTCGATGATCGTCGGATTCCCGTATCAGACACCGGAGATCATCGAGCAGGAGCTTGCCGGGCTGCTCGCGTTGCGGCCGGTGCTGACCCAGTTCCTGATCTACGGCCCCTGTCCCGGGACGCCGTTCTACGAGCAGGTGGTCAGGGAAGGGACCTTGCTCCCCGAGGTGGCCGAAGACCGCGAGGCGTTTTACCGCCGGGGGAGCGGTTTCTTCGCCATGGTCCGCCACCCTTCGATGACCACCCAGCAGATCGAGGCGGCACAGCAACGCTGCTTCAGGGAAGATTTCAACCGGCTGGGGCCCGTGCTGTTCCGTTCGGTGGACCGGTGGCACGAGGGATATCTCAAGCTCAAGGAATCTCCCAGTGAGTTCCTCCGAGCCAAGGCACAGCGAATCGCGGTGGAGATCAGGCAGGCCTATCCGTTGTTCTTGACCGGCAGATTGCTCGGTCCCAGCGCGGGGGTCCGCCGCGGGATCCGCGAGCTCCAGAAACGCGTGTACGAAACGTTGGGCTGCCCGACCTGGAGGGAACGACTCCGCTCGGTGATGGCGCTGGGCCTCGCGTCGTGGACCGCGGTTACGCTCAAGCTCGGTCTGTTCCAGCATCCGCAGCTCGTGCGGCATACCTATCGGACGCCGGACGACGCGCCGGGCCAATCCGCGGCAGAGGTGTCCTGGATGCTGAACCCATCCGGCGAGACGGAAGGCGCCTGACGGGCCGAATTGCTCAGCCGGGAATCACCACGGCTTCCCGCTCCAGCCGGATCCCGAAGCGTTCCAGGACCAGGCGTTCGATGTCCTGAGCCAGGGCAAGCAGCTCGCCCGTGGTACCGCCATAGTTCACCAGCGCGAGCGCATGATGGCTCGAGGTCCCCACTCCGCCTCGGCGATATCCCTTGCCGAATCCCGCGTTTTCCACCAGCCACGCCGCCGGGACCTTGACGTTGCCGCCATCCGGGTAACCGGGAGGGTCCCCCCGGCCTCCTGAGGCGTGCCAGCCGTTCACCAGCTCGCGGAACGCTCGCTCCGGGATAACTGGATTCATGAAGAAGGAGCCCACCGAGCGCGTGTTTGGGTCGGAGGGATCGAGCAGCATGGACTTGGCCTTCCGGAGCTCGCGCACCGTTTCGCGCACCAGCCGGACAGCCGCGGGCGGGTCGCCCTGCTCGATGCCGCCGCGCCGGCCGACAGCGGCGGCCAGCTCCGGGTACCGGAGGACGGGGCGTACGTCACGCCGGAGGCGGAGCCGTACGGCGAACACGACGTAACGATCGCGATCGGCCTTCTTGAAACGGCTGGTGCGGTACCCGAATCTGCACGCCTCCCGGTCAAACGTGACCCGCATCATGCCCGCACGGTCGAGGCAGTCGACCTCGATCAGCGTATCCGCAATTTCCTGCCCGTAAGCACCCACGTTCTGGATCGGCGTTCCGCCCACCGTTCCCGGAATGCCCGAGAGACACTCGATGCCGCTCAACCCGCACTCCACCGCCGCCGCCACCACTTCGTCCCAGTCCACACCCGCACCGGCGGTCATCTCGACCGCGTTCCCGCGGCCCGGCTCGAAGGCCATCTCGCCGATGGACATCTTTGCCACCAGCCCGGGGAAGCCTGCGTCCGCGAACACGACGTTACTGCCGCCCCCGAGGATCTGAAGCGGCAGGTTTCGCTCCCGGGCGAGCGCCAGCGCTTCCCGCACATCTTCCTCGGTGCGGATTTCGCAGAAATAGCGCGCCGGTCCGCCCAGCCCGATCGTCGTATGGGGAGCGAGAGGAACCGATTCCCGGATCAGCATGCGATTGCGGTCACCGCGACCGCAATGTACTGCCGATCCGGGCGATGAACCGAGCTAGCCTGCCGTCCCTGCCGCGGCTTGTTGGAGCTGGGCCAGGAGCCGGGGCAGGTCCACTCCGTGGGCCTTCGCCGCGAATTCGAGCGTCTTCGTTCCGCCGCAGCAAAGGTCCATGCCGTGCTGGGCGAATACCGGCGCTGTCGCCGGATAGCGCTGGTGCACGGCGGCCACCGTCTCCCCGGGAAGGATCCCGGTCTGGACGAATCGCACCACCACTGCCCCGCTGTCGAGCGGCTCGGTCTGATGCGCGAAGCCGCGCGTCGCCAGCAGACCGTACAGGGGGACCGGATGGAATGGTGCGGTCAGTTCGAGGGTCCCGCCCACCGGAACCCGGGCGGCGGCTTCCATGATCATCTGGAACGGCTCATCGCCCCGCGCGAGCACCGGCCGGACATCGAGAACTATCGTCGTATCCTGCGTTGTCGTCATTCTTTCTCCTGTCAGCGCATCATTGCGGGTGTCCATGGTGGATCCCAGACGATCTCGACGTGGACCGAGCTGACCCACGTGAGCTCCTTCACCACACCCTCGACCCCGCGCGTGATCGACTGGCCCAGCGGGCAGCCCGGCGTGGTGAGGGTCATGATGACCACGACGTCGCCCCCGTTTACCTGGATGTCGTAGACCAGTCCCATCTTGATGATGCTCTGGCCGACTTCGGGATCGATCACCCGCTTGAGCTGCTGGTAGACTGCGTCGTGGAGGGCCAAGGTCTCCTGATCCATGGCGTGGCTCATCGGCGGACCGCGAGATACAGGTTCTGCCCGAGCAGGACCAGCGTGCCGCAGGCAAATCCCAGCGCGCCGGCCACCGCGGTGAAGGTCCGACCCGTGAGTGCCCCGAGCACCAAGAGGGCCACGCCGCCGGCGTACAAGCTCGCGGTGACCCAGGCGGCCGGAATGGAGGTGAGGTCCGCGACGCGGGGGATCCCCGGCTCGCCGATCCGCGTGCCGAAGCGATGCATCCAGGTGAGGAACGGCACGATCTTGTGGTAGATCCCGACGATCAGGAGCGAAACCCACCCCAGGATCCCCGCCAGCCCGTATGCCGCGATCAACGTGGGACGGAACCCGGGAAGAGCGAGGAGGATCAGGCCGAGCAGGACGGCAAGCGCGAGGTAGCCGAAGGCGGCCGCGACGATCGCCATTCCGGGATCGAGTGGGCGGCGCGTACGATGCCGAAAATAGCCGGCTGCGAGGTACAGGTAGAGCCCCATCCCGAGGGCCAGAATGATGCCGCCCACGTCCGCCAGCGCCGGGAGCCGCAGCAGCTTTCCCGCGGAGAAGACCGTGAGGCCTGCCCCGGTTGCCGGCCCGATCCAGCGAAGCGGCCACTCCTGGTGGCCATGCGAGAGCAGAAACATCGGCAGCATCCTGCTGCCCACACCCACGGCGGTGAGGGTGGCGAAACCGGCCACCGCGAGATGCGCGTGTGCCACGAGGAAACCCAGACGGTCGAGCGGCCACCACCCCAGGGCGGCGCCGATCCGCGCCGCCACTACGAACATGGCGAGGCCGAGGGCCATGTGGCCGGCCGAGGCGTAGAGTCCCAGCGTGCGGCCACGGGTGGCGCGACGGCGTTGTGGCAGCAGGTTCCACGAAAGCCCGCCCACCGCCAGAAAGAGCAGCACCCAGCCGACCGCGATCCCCAGCGGCAGCCGCCACCAGCTGCCGGCGACCACCGCGGCCACGCCCGCCTGGAGCACCCAGAAGGTCGCGTGTCCCATCCGCACGCTTCGCGCCGGTACGCCGAGGGCGACCGGAAAGATCTGGTACAGCGCGCCGAAGATTGAGGTGGTAATCCATCCCAGCGTGAAGCAGTGGGTCACCGCGATGACCCGCGGTGAGAGGAAGTCTCCTTCCGCGAGCGACGGCGCGACCACGACGAGCCCGGCCGCCCCCAGGGCGAGCCAGAGCAGTGCCGCCGCGAAATGCTCTCCTGGCAACGGGAACGGCGGCGTTCCGTCGGCGGCGTGGGGATTGGCGGGGCGTGCCCGCTGCAATCGAACCAGAGCTGGGTCGGCGGTGACGGTGTCAGGAGTCAGTTGAGGACCTCGTTTCGGGGGCGCTCGCTCCGCTGGGCTTTTATCATAAACTGATGATGTTATGATGATGCTAAACGCGAAAGGGTAAAAGAAATCATGAGATTGAAGTGAAACTCGCTTCAGAGTTGAAGGCCGCAATTCCCAGCCCCGTTGCGCCACGCGCGACCTTGGTTGACCATGATATTGTCATGAGCAGGTTATGATGACCGGCACGTCAGAGTTCTGGGAGAGTCCACATGGATGGACAGGGAACAGCGCGGCCTCCTCGGCCGCCCAAGGCCTTTCGCGATTTCGCCGAGAAGTACCCGGAGGTCGTCGAGGCGTACGAGCGGCTCGCTGAACGGATTCGCGATGCCGGCCCGCTCTCGGCCCGCGAAGTCGAGCTGGTCAAACTCGCGATTTCAATCGGTGCGCGCATGGAAGGCGCCACCCACGCCCACGCGAGAAAGGCACTGGCCCAGGGGATCGAGCCGGAGGCGGTCGAGCAGGTGGCCTTGCTGGCCTGCCCCACCATCGGGTTTCCCAACATGATGACGGCGCGCGGATGGGTCCGGGACGTCCTGACGGAATGGTGAACGTCCCGGCCTCCCACGATCTGGTGGTGCTCGGAGGACTGGCGGCGGGGCTTTCTCCGGAAGACCTGGGTCGCAGCCTCGATACCGCCGTGGAGCTGATTCGGCAGGCGGCCGGCGCCGATGACTGTGAGATCTTCCTGTCCGAACCTGAGGGTGAGGACCTGGTTCTCGCGGCGTGCTGCGGTGCGGATCGGGACGCCCTGGCGGAGCGGACGCGGTTTGAGACGGGGACCGGATACCCCGGTATCGCCGTCGCCACCGGCATACCGCTCGCCACCCACCATCTCGAACGCGACAGCCATTTCGTGCGCCGGCGGGTGACAGAACGCGGGATCGTTTCGTTCGTGTGCGCGCCGCTGTGGGGACCCCAGGGACCGCTGGGGTCCCTGAGTCTCGCCTGGCGGGACCGCGCCGCACCCATCGAGCGGGGAGCGCAACTACTGTCGATCGCCGGCGGGCCGATCGCCACCACGGTCCGCGCCGCCTTGCTGGGGGCCCGCGAAGCAATCGGCCGGGCGTGCGACGCCGCCAACGCCGGGCGGGAAGCGCGCGGACGCGCGTGCCTTCACGCCATGGTCGATGCCTCACATGCGCGTGCCGGCACGGTAGCACTCTACGATCCTGACGGTGGTGACACTATGGTGCTGTCCACCAGCTCGACGGCCGGCATCTGCGCTAACGCGGCAGACGGCCGGCTGCGCTGCGCCCGATTGGCCCGGGGCCATGGTGTCCTGCTGGAAGGCCCTCGCGGCGAGTGGCCGGCCGCCTGTCGCTGTCTTCCGGAGAATACGCTCGCCCCCTTGTGCCTGCCGCTCCGGTCCGGCGGGCGGTTGCACGGCATCCTGGTGCTGGATCGAGGTGACGCTCCTCCCAGTCCTTCCGGTCGCGATCTGGTGCTGCTGCTCACGATGGCCAGCGAAGCCGCCGTGCGACTTGCGCCTCAGCCTCGGGAACGATCGTCGCCCCGCGTTACCGGCATCTCCGCCGATGCAGTGCTGGAACTGCGGTGCCTGGGCGGCTTCGATGTACGCCTGCATCAGCGGACCATTCCGCCCGAGGCATTCATCCGGAAAAAGGCACTGGCGCTGCTCAAGACGCTGGTGCTGAGCGCGGGCAACCCGGTGAACCGTGATGCGCTGGCCGATCGCCTCTGGCCCGGCGTCCACCCGCGCACCGGCGCCAACCGCCTGCACGGCGTGCTGCACGCGCTCCGCACCGCCATCGAACCGTTCAGCGCGCAGCGCCGCTGGATCTATGTGTGCAACATGGGCGATCTCTACTACTTCAACATGGAATCGCCGCACTGGATCGACATCTACGAATTTCGCCGTCACTCGGCCGGCGCCTATGAAGCGGAGCGCCGCGGGCGGCTGGACGACGCGATCCGCCACGTGGAAAGCGCGCTGGCGCTCTACCGGGGCGATCTGTTCGCCGACGATCCCTACTCCAGTTGGTGCGAGCTCGAGCGGGCGGAGCTCCGGCATCGCTACGTGGATCTAACCGCGCGCGCGGCCGCCCTCTGGGGCGCGGCGGGGCAGGTGGACCGCGGCGTTGGCTGGCTCCGTCGCGGGCTGTCGACCGACCCGCTGCGGGAGGACCTGCACCAGGCATTGATTCGCTCGCTCGTCACCCTGGGACGGCGCCACGAAGCGCGGGTGCAGTATGAAGCATGCGTTCGGGTCCTGCGCGATGAGCTCCATGCCGAGCCGTTGCCGGAAACCCGCCAGCTCGAGCGCCTCACGCTCGACCCGGCTACCATCCCCTTCTCTCCCTTCCCCTCTTCCTCTCTGTAAGCCGGCTGTAAGAGCCCGGCGCTACTCTCCGTCACGGCGGGGAAGGTGACTCAGGGCATGCGGTTGCCAGGTGTGGTGGCGTGTCCTTGTCCTGAGGGCCGGCGGTATCAGTCGGGCCAGAAACCCGGTTGCGACGCGCGGCACCCGCTAGCGCCGCCGCCTTCTGCCGCCACCTTCTGGAGCATCTTGGTTTCTGGCGTCCCTGCTCGGCCAGGTTCTGCTAAAAACATCATAACGTGATGGTGCTATGACGAATAAGATGGTCGAGGTACTAAAGCAAGCTTCACCCTTTCTTAAATGAAATCTTGGCGGTCAAATGACAAATACATGCCCAAATGAGAATGGGGCTTGGCTCCCGGCCACGTTCACGGCAGCATGCGCGAGAGGAGCACGATCATGAACGAACCTGATTCACCATGGCTGGACTCGTGCGAGGCTCTATGAGCGAGTGGGGCCGGGGACTTGCTGCGGTCGCGGTGGTCGCCTCGCTGCACGCCCGGATGCTCCGGGCGCAGGAGGGCCAGACGGATCGAGGCCAGGAGACTTTCCAGGGCGTGTGTGCGGCGTGCCACACGATTGGCGGTGGCCGGCTGGTCGGTCCCGACCTGCGAGGTGTCACGGAACGTCGTAGCGAGCAGTGGATCATCGACTTCGTACAGCACTCGCAGCGGCTGGTCTCGGCGGGAGACAGCACCGCGGTCGCGCTGTTCAAGGAGTACCAGGAAATCCCGATGCCGGACCAGCCGCTTTCGGCGGACGAGGTCCGGCAACTCCTGGGCTACATCCGGGGCGCTTCGGCTTCCGGCGCAGGGCTGGGGCCAGTGGTCGCGGAGGCGACGGAGGAACAGATCCTCCTCGGCCGGGAGTTCTTTCAGGGCACGGAGCGCTTTGCCAACGGCGGGCCGTCGTGCACGTCCTGTCATGACGTGACGGACGAGGCGATCACCGGCGGTGGGGTCTTGGCGCGGGAGTTGACGACGGCCTTCTCCCGGCTGGGAGGTCCGGGCGTCCAGTCCGTCATCGCCAATCCCCCATTCCCCGTGATGCAGCGCGCGTATCGGGACAATCCGCTCACCGAGCCGGAGGTGGCGGCTCTGGTCGGGTTCCTGGGACTCGTAGGTGCCCAGCAGGCCCTCCATCAACCGCGGGGCTCCGGCCCCAAGCTGTTCGCCGCCGGGCTCGGGGGCGCCGTGCTCCTGCTGGCGCTCTACTCACTGGCGTGGGGCGGGCGGTCCAGGGGATCGGTGAACCAGCGGATCTACGATCGGCAGATCAAATCCACCTAGAACCCGGGAAACCACGATGGGCTGGATCAAAGACATCATCGCGCCGCAGACGAGGAAATGGGAAGAGTTCTACCG
>JACQVB010000239.1 GCA_016209985.1 Gemmatimonadota bacterium
GCGAACGGCACCGTGATGATGACGGTGACGATGGAGAAATACTCGCCCAGGTAGGGGTTCAACCCGCTGGTGAACATGTGGTGGCCCCAGACCACCATGGAGAGCACCGCGATCACCAGCAGCGCGTAGACCGACGTCTTGTACCCGAACACCGGGCGCCGGCCGAAGGTCGCCAGGACGTCGAACGCGATGCCCAGCGCCGGCAGAATGAGGACGTAGACCTCAGGATGGCCGAGGAACCAGAACAGATGCTGGAAGAGCAGGGGTGTGCCGCCCGTGTGCTCCAGTACCTTGCCCGACATCACCAGGCCGGACGGCAGGAAGAAGCTGGTTCCGCCGTGCCGGTCGAGCAGCAGCATGATGGCGGCCGCCGTCAGCGCCGGAAACGACAGCACGCCGAGGATGGACGCGATGAACAGGGTCCAGGTGGTGAGCGGCATCCGCATCATCGCCATGCCGCGGGTGCGCAGGTTCAGAATGGTGGTGATGTAATTGAGCCCGCCCATGGTGAAGGAGACGATGAACAGCGCCATGGAGAGCAGCCAGAGCGTCTGCCCCATGCCGGACCCGGGCACCGCCTCGGGCAAGGCCGAGAGGGGCGGATACGACGTCCACCCCGCCGCCGCCGCACCGTCAGGCACGAAGAACGACGCCAGCATCAGCAGGCAGGCGGGAACGATGGTCCAGTACGACAGCATGTTGAGGAACGGGTAGGCCATGTCGCGGGCGCCTACCTGGAGCGGGATGATGAAGTTGCCGTACCCGCTCACCAGGGCGAGCGAAATGACGAAGAACACCATGAGCGAGCCGTGCATCGTCACCAGGCTCAGGTAGCGCTCGGGCAGCAGCACGCCGCTCTCGTACAGGCCGGGGAACAACTTGCCGAGGAACGGATGCGTCGCCTTGGGCCACGCGATCTGGATCCGGATCAGGATCGACCAGGCGGTCGCGAAGAGACCCATGAACAGCGCGGTGAACAGGTACTGCTTCCCGATCATCTTGTGATCGGTGCTGACGACGTAGGTGCGAATGAATCCCTGTTGGTGGCCGTGCGTGTCGGTCATCGGGTCCACTCCGGTTGCGCGGCGAGCCAGGTGTCGAATTCCTGGGGAGGATGCGCCGTCACCCGGGCGCCCATCCGGTAGTGACCCATGCCGCAGAGTTGGGCGCAGGCGATCTCATACCGGCCGGCCCGGGAAGGGATGAACTTGATCGCGCCCACGATGCCGGGGACCACGTCCTGCTTCACCCGAAACGCGGGGATCGAGAAGGAGTGCACGACGTCGCGCGCGCGCAGCCGGACATAGGCGGTGCGGCCCACCGCGAGGTGCAACGCGTTCCGAAAGACGACGTCATCCCGGCCGGCGACGTCTGCCGTATCGATTCCCAGCGGGTTGGTGGTCTGATCGATGAGGACGGGATCGGTCTTCCCGAAGCTGCCGTCCTTGCCGGGATAACGGACGATCCATTCGAACTGTTGCGCATTGAGCTCGACGACGACGGCGTCGGCCGGGGGCGATCCGTAGACCTGCTTCCACACCGGCAGGCCCTTGAACATCACGCCGGCCTCCGCCACGGCGGCCATCCCCAGGACCGGCAGCAGCGACCAGAGGCGCTCGGACATCGGGTTGGCGTTCGGTATGGTCGTCACCCGTCCCCGACCGTAGCGCCAGAGAAAGGCAACCATGATGATGGTGCCGAGCACCAGAATGGTCCCGGTGGTCAGCGAGAGATAGGTAATCACACTGTCCACGCCCTCGCCGTGCAGCGAGGCCACCGGCGGCTTCCAGTCGTGGGCGAACCCGACGACCGTGAAGGCGGTGATGGCCAGGAACAGGAGGCTCAGCGCTATGACTTCGGCGGTCTGGCGAGGTTGCTTTGGCTTCATTGAGGACTCCGAAATTGAGGCAATCTTCACGCGATCTTCACAACAATTGCATCGTTATGAATGTCCCTTTGGGCGTCTCGCGTGTGACAACGTTTGATCGACGCATCGCACCGGCTATACTGGAACGTGCATCGTGTGACTTCGTTGCCCATAAGCCATTTCGTCTGTCCCCTGCGCGGGCCCTGTTTCGCGGATGTGGCTCCTTTTCCCTCGTTTGAGAGCGGAAATCAGGCGGTCCGGGAATACCAGCAGATCCCCGTCGGTGCGGAGCGGGACGCCCTCGCCGGCGAGTTGTTCCACAAATTCCTCCCCCTGGTGAGAAAGACGCTTCACCGCTTCTGCCACCCCACCCGGCCGCAGTCACGGTGCTATCCGGGAGCGTGCATGCCGGAGGATCTCGTGGGAGAAGCGTTCCCGGTTTTCCGGGATGCACTCGACGGGTATGATCCGTCCTTAGGGGTGGATTTTGTCGGGTACGCCAGCCAGAAGCTGTTCTGGGGGCTCGAGCACCAGGCGCGCCCGATGGCCCGCGCGGCTTTGGAGCTGAGCGACGGGACCTATGAGGGGCTGCCTGCGGTGGAGGGCGAGGAGGACCGGCTGCTGACGCGGGTCCTGATCGACGATTTGCTGTCGCGTTTGCACCAGAGCGACGCCGAGCTGCTGACCCGCTACGTAGAGGGACACACCTGCGACGAGCTGGCACTCTGGACCGGGGCGTCGCCAGCCGCCATCCGCAAGCGGCTCGAGCGCCTGCGCCGCAAGCTGCGCGACCTGGCCAACCCTCCCCGCTAGTTTACAACTTTTACAACCTCAAAAGTGGAGCTCCACATGAACGTGGGGATTCTGGGTACCGGCGACGTCGGCCGCACCCTCGGCTCCGGCTTCGCCGCACTCGGCCGCGACGTGAAGCTGGGCTCTCGCGATTCCGCAAACGACAAGCTGAAGAAGTGGGTCGCAGAAACGGGACCGCGGGCTTCCGGAGGAACGTTCGCCGACGCGGCAACGTTCGGCGAGGTCCTGGTGCTGGCCACCCTGTGGAGCGGAACCGAGAATGCCATCCGGCAGGCGGGGCCGAAGCATTTCGCGGGCAAGGTGGTGCTCGATGCCACCAACCCGCTGGTCTTCAAGCCCAATTCACCGCCCGGCCTGGCCCTGGGGCACACCGACTCGGGTGGCGAGCAGGTTCAGCGCTGGCTGCCCGATGCCCGCGTGGTCAAGGTGTTCAATACGGTGGGACACGCGCACATGATCAATCCGTCTTTTCCCGGCGGCCCGCCCGATATGTTCATCTGCGGAAACGACGAGGGCGCCAAACGAGTGGTCATCGACATCTGCAAGGCGTTCGGCTGGCCGGGCACCATCGACCTTGGCGGCATGGAGGGCGCCCGACTCCTGGAGCCGATGTGTATTGTCTGGGTGCTGTACGGACTACGTACCGGCGAGTGGAATCACGCGTTCAAGATGCTTAAAAGGTGACAGGTGTCAGGTGCCAGGTGTCAGGGCTTTGTGGAAAGACCCTGACACCTGAAACCTGTCACCTGACACCTGTTTTATCCTTCCACGATAATCAGGAATCTCGAGTTCGCCCAAAACTGCTGGGGCTCGGCGATGTGCAGCGTGCCCTTTACCTCGCCGTCGGCGCCGTCGTCGTTCCCGTCAACACGCTCCTCAAA
Source organism: Gemmatimonadota bacterium (assembly GCA_016209985.1). Taxonomy (GTDB): domain Bacteria; phylum Gemmatimonadota; class Gemmatimonadetes; order Gemmatimonadales; family GWC2-71-9; genus SHZT01. Next base: position 3,562 of record JACQVB010000239.1, read on the forward strand.
CCGCACGACTACCAATAGATCCTGAACGACAGCCAGGTCAAGGTTGCCGTGGTGAGCGAGCCGCTGGCTGGCGCCATAGAGGAGATCCGATCTCACGCGCGCTTCCTCGAGCACCTGGTCGTGGTCGGTGGCGGAGGCGGCGACCGGCTGGCATTCGACGAGCTTCTGTCAAGTTCGCCCGCGCAGAGGCCAGTGGCGGAGACGAACGAGGACGACCTCGCTTTCTGGCTCTACACCTGGGGCACCACCGGACAGCCCAAGGCAGCGATTCACCTCCAGTACGACACGGTCGTCTGCTGCGAGGCTTTCGGACGGCACGTCCTGGAGATCGCCGAGCAAGACCGCTGCTTCTCGATCGCCAAGGTTCCCCCGCCGGCCCCGCTTCCAGGCTTCAAAACCTGCAACTCGCAAGGGGTGGACACGTCCCGATCCGGTCCAGGCCGTCGGTATGCTTGACTGAGGAACCTGCGGTCAGGGTCGAACGGACTGAAGGTCGGCGATAGGTAAAGGTCCCTTAACGCCAAAGCCAATGGAATTTCAGGAAATGCACCTGATGCCTAATAAATATCATAAGAATGGAACCGGGAACCGTCCGCGCTGGCTTCGCTCCGTCCGGTCTTAAGGAGAGAGAGGCTGAAGCCAGCGTTGCGGTGTCCATCACCAGCCCTACGCTAAGCGAGTGACGGAGTTTGGTGAACATCAACAAGCTGTTCCGGCGCCTTCCGATTCGTCGGAAGCTGGGGATCGCGTTCGCAGCCCTCGCCATCGGGCCCGTCGCGTTGGTGGCGGTCATGGCAACCCGGATGATCGTGGCCGATCTGAACGAGATAGCGCAACGGACGCTCGAGCACGACCTGGAGGCCCTGCGCAGCCGAACCGAGCGTGCCATCCGCCAAGCCGAGCAGGACGTGAGCTACCTGTCAGAAGCCGCCCTGGGCGCGCTGTTGCGAACGCCAGGCACGTCCGACGCGGCGAGAGCGGCACGAACCGCCGGCGCGTTCCTGGCGCACGATTCGGTGTTTTTCCAGGCGAAGGTCATAGCGCTCGACGGCACGGTGCTGGCTACGGTCCGCGCAGACGGCTCCTGGGCGTCCCGCGGCGGCCAGCAGGAAGTCGAGGGGATGCTTTACGCGCTCCAAGCGGCGTCGCTCGTGCCGGGCGAGCACCTCCTACTTCCCGTAGAGCTGCGTCCAGCGTTGCCCGGCGGCACTCCCCTCCCCGCCGTCGCCATCTTGATTCCGGTACGGGACGCGGCCGGCAAGCGGTTGGGCAGCGTCGTGGGCGAAGCGTATGCGTCGGTCCTGTTTGCCGCGCTGGAGGAGGACTCGCCTCAACTCAGGGGCGTGACTGGTCTGGTGAATCCCGACGGGCTGTTCCTGTATCACTCCCAGCGCAAGTCGAGCTGGGGCAGTCTCCTCGCTGCCCACACCGAGGTCGCCTTGCAGGACGATTTCCAGCCGGCCGAAGCCGCCGACATCGTGTCGGGCCGCACCAAAACGACGGCCGTGTCCGGCGATCGGATTGTGAGCTTCCGGCCGCTGCAACTGGGCAGCTCGGCGATGCGCCCCCTCACGGTGTACCGCGTGGTTCCCGTGGCGGCGTTCAACGCGCCCGTGCGGCGTTTCCTGGGGTGGGCCGGGGTCGCCGGCGCCGCCGTGCTACTGGTCGTGGTCGGGCTGTCCGCGACCGCGGCCCGGCAGTTCACCCAACCCATTTATCAACTGCGGGAAGCCGTGGCGCGGCTCGCCCGGGGCGAGGCCGAGAGCTCCCTCGCCATTGAGACGAACGACGAACTGGAGGATCTGGCGGGCGATTTCGCCGCCATGTCTCGTGCGCTGGCCCGGTACCGCGACACGCTGGAGCAACTGGACACCGAGCGCACGCGAGCGCTGCGCGAGACCGACGCTGAGCTGGCCGATATCC
>JACQVB010000244.1 GCA_016209985.1 Gemmatimonadota bacterium
CCCCCACCTCCAAAGCCGACGGTAGATGTCGGGGCGAGCGGGATCGCGCCGATCGACAGCACCGGTCCCGGCAAGCGCATGACCGCCCAGCTCGACAAGTCACTCAAGTGCAAAGAGTGCGGAACGATGAACCTGCCCACCGAGTGGTACTGCGAGAAGTGCGGGGCGGAGCTATCGGAGTCTCTTTAGCTTTCACAAGACAAGGGGCGTGTCATCCTGAGCGAGCGCAGCGAGCGAAGGATCTGCGGGCTGCACCAGATCCTTCGGCCCTCCGGGCCTCAGGATGACAGGCGCGCGTTTGAAGGAAAACAAAACGCCCCGCATCCGTAGCTCCGAAGCGGGGCGAATCATTCGAGATGTAGGCCGACTCACTTCATGCCGCTGACGACCTTCCACAAGCGCGATTTGTGTCTTGCCGCGCTATTCTTGTGAATCAAGCCCTTGCGCGCGGCGCGATCCAGGAGCTGCTCCATGGTTTGGTAGGCCTTCTGCGCGTCGGCCGCCGAGCCCGCCGAACGCACCTCCTTGATGGCGGTGCGGAGCGCTGAACGCTGATTGCGGTTCACCACCCGGTGCTTGCGCGACTGCCGCATCTGCTTCTTGGCGGAACGGATTCTGGGCACTGCGACTCCCGTAGAATGGTCGGAAAATGGAGGCGAAACCTAGCCCGCAAGTTGAACTCGGTCAAGAGAATGAGGGCGCACGGTATTCTTTACACTATCTTCAGCGACCGTTAGCTTTCGACCGCACTTCGACTAACCTACGGACTACCCCCAACGTGCAAAATTTCCTCCTGGCGCTTCCCGTGCTCCTCTTTTCGATGGTGGCGCACGAGTACGCGCACGGCTATGCGGCGCTCCGCCAGGGTGATCAAACCGCACTCATGTTGGGACGCCTCACCTTCAATCCGATCAAGCACATCGATCCCTGGATGACCATCCTGCTTCCCGCGCTGCTCTGGTTCGGCTCGGGTGGACGGATGATGTTCGGCGGCGCCAAGCCGGTGCCGGTCAATCCGCGCAACTACCACAACTACAAGCGCGGCGACATCATCGTCTCCTCGGCGGGGATCGTCGCGAATCTCGTCCTGTCGGTTCTCTTCGCCGTGGCGAGCGTGGGGATTGGCGTGCTGGGCAACGCCATGGGAACCGCCGGCGGTATTCTCGGGATCCTGCAGTGGATGACCTTGATCGGCATCTGGATGAACCTGCTGCTCGCCTTTTTCAATCTGATTCCGATCCCGCCGCTGGATGGCTCGCATCTCTTCTATCACCTCTTGCCACCCCAGCTGGGCGCGCGGTATCGAGCGCTGTCGGGCTACGGGCTCCTGCTGCTGCCGCTGTTGCTGTTTATGCTGCCCGGAGTGTTTTCGATCCTGCTCTTTCCGGCCAGGGCGTTGTTCGGCCTGGCGCTGCGGCTGGTAACGCCCTACACCCTGCAGGGCCTGCCGAGCTTTTGAGCGATATGACCACCTTCGAAACGGCGGAGTTCGGAGGTCGGGGTTCGGGACTCGGGAATGGAACACCCCTGAACCGCGAATCCCGAACTCCGAACTCCGCGGTGGACTCCGGATTCGTCGTCCAGCTCGAGGCGTTTTCCGGTCCGCTGGATCTCCTGCTGCATCTCATTCGCGAGCAGGAGATCGAGATCACCGACATCCCGATCGCGAAGATCGCCGAGCAGTTTCTGGCGGCCATCAGCCAGCTGGGTCTGAACCAGGCGGCCGAGTACCTGGAGATGGCGGCACACCTGTTGCGGATCAAGATCCAGATGCTTCTGCCCAGACCGCTGGACGACCGCGAGTGGGAAGATCCCCGCGCGGAACTGGTGCGGCGCCTGCTCGAGTACGAACAGATCCGGGAGGTGGCCAATTGGCTCGCCCGGCAGGCCGAGTGGCGCTCGGATCATTTTCCGCGCGGCTATCTTCCCGAGCCGCCGGACGCGCCGCCTCCACCGCTGGTCTTCAGCCTGCCGGATCTCATGCATGCGGTGGAAGAAGTGCTGGCCGGCATTCCGCGCGCGGACATCCATCGGGTGGTGGCCCGTCCGCTCGATGTCGAGGGCGCCACCCGCCGGCTCCGCGCCTTGCTCGAGACCCGGCCGCAAATCGATTTTCGCGAAGCGGTGGGCGAGTCGCCGACCGTCGCCGACGTCATCTCGACCCTGATCGCGGTACTCGAAATGTCCCGCCTGGGAGAGATTCGACTGCAACAGGCGCAACCGTTCTCCCCGGTGGAAATCGTTCGTGAATCAGTTGACCAGGCTGCTTGAAGCGGCGCTGTTCTCGGCGGCCCACCCGCTGGGAATGGCAGAGCTGCGCACCTTGGAACCTGCCGCCACGCCGGAGGAGATCCGCGCGGCCCTGGACGAGCTGCGCGACATTTATCAGAACGGCGGGCATGGGGTCGAGTTGGTCGAGCTGGCCGACGGGTTTCAGATCGTCACCCGCCGGGAATTTGCCGAGCAGATCGCGCTGGCCCAGATCATCCAGCGCCCACGCCGGCTCTCCGCCGCCGCCCTGGAGACGCTGGCAATCATCGCCTATCGCCAGCCCGTCGGCCGTTCCGAAATCGAAGACATCCGGGGGGTCGCCGCCGATGGCGTCCTGCGCCTGCTGCAGGAGCGAGGTCTGATCGACGTCGTTGGCCGGAGCGAGAGCCTTGGCCGGCCGCTCCTGTACGGCACGACGCCTGGCTTTCTCGAGATGCTGGGCCTGCGCGATCTGAACGAGTTGCCGAGAGCCGAAGAGCTGTCGGTCGCGTTGCGGCCGCCCGAGCCGGCCACCGGACCGTGACGATCATGCGCTTGCAGCGCGCGCTGGCTCGCGGAGGAGTCGCCTCGCGACGCGCCGCCGAAGAGTTGATACGTGACGGAAAGGTACGGGTGAACGGCCAGGTGGCGCACCTGGGCATGAGTGCCGATCCGGACCACGACGTGATCACGGTGCAGGGCAAGCGGGTGACGCAGGCGGAGACGGTCTGGATCGCGCTGCACAAGCCGGTGGAATACGTGGTGACCCGGAGCGATCCGGAAGGGCGGCCGACCGTCTTCACCCTGGTTCCCGATGTCCCGGGCCTCACCTACGTTGGCCGGCTGGATGTCATGACCTCCGGCCTGTTGCTGCTCACGACCGACGGTGAAGCGGCGCACCGGCTCATGCATCCGCGCTACCAGGTGGAACGCACCTATCGAGTCGTGGTACACGGGCGCAGCGAAGTGGACATTCGCTCGGCGTTCCGGCGCGGGATCGTGATCGAGGGCCGGGCCGTCAACGTGGTGGACCTGAAGATCCGGCCGGCGCAGGAAGGTCGCGGCACCGGATCACTCGAGCTCCTCATGGTCCTCGCCGAGGGGCGCTACCGCATCGTGCGCCGGATCTGCGAGCAGTTGCGGCTGAAGGTCGAGTGGCTGGTGAGATTGTCGTATGGGCCGATACGGCTGGGACCACTCGAACCGGGGGCGTGGAGATACTTGACGAGGGGGGAGATAGTGGCGGTATCCGGCGGGTCGGCGGGTCG
>JACQVB010000248.1 GCA_016209985.1 Gemmatimonadota bacterium
CTGATACACCCACCCCGCGCCACCCGCCGAACGATTCGTCGACGGCCGCCAAGCCGGCAGCCGTGTTGCACGAGAACTCCACCGGGACGCCGAGGACCGGAAGGGTCACGGCGTAGTCGAGTTTCACCGTCCGATAGAGCGGATCGGGAGGGACCGGCGGACCGCCGGCATCCGGGTTATGGGACACGGGCTGCCAGTTTGCGAAGCCCCGCGGCGAGCGGCAGCGCCGCGGCGGCACCGATGATCCCTGCGGTCACGAACAGGGCGGAAAACGAGCCGGTCGCCAGCACCCAACCACCCAGGCTCGCGCCGGCGATCGCACTCCCGTCGGCCGCGACGTTTCGCCAGCTCGAGATCGACCCCCGACGCTCCGGTGCGGACCGCTCCATGAGAATCTGATCGATGAGCGGATTGGCCGCGGGTTGGGCCAACCCTTGCAGAAAGTACAACGCGAGTGCCACGCCGGCTCCCGCGATGGGCAACAGGACGAGGGCCGGGCCCAGCAGGAACAGCCAACCGGCGACCACCCGTGACACCCCGTATCGCGTCGCCAGCTCTCCGCTGGCGAGCACGATGAGCGCCCACAGTCCATGCACCACGCCGAAGATCATGCCGATCCGATCCATGCTCAACGAAAACGTCTTGAAGAAGTAGAGATTGAAAAATGGCGCGACCAGCGCGGGCGCCAGCATCCATACGCCTATCAGGCCCACGACCGTGAGCATCCGCAAATGAGCGGCCGGCGGGGAAAGCACGGTTGCGGCTCCAACTCCTGCCCTGGTCCGTTCAATGGTGTCCGACGCTTCGCCCCCCGGGAGACGCAGTAGTGCGAACAGTATCAGGCTGACGACGGTACCGAGCGCGCCGATCGCGAGACCCCCCCGAAGAGCGGTGAGTGGCTCGACACCGAACGCCCGCTCCAGCCAGCCAGGCGTGGCACCCGCGATGGCAACGCCAACCGCGCCAGAGCCGATGATCAGGCCCACGTTCCAGGAGAAGACCCGGGACCGCTGCGCCGGCGGCGCCAGCGTCATCAGGGTGGGCGCCTGGGCCACCCGCCACAACGCGGTTCCGGCACCGGCCACAGCCGCAGCCAGGTAGATGGGAACCGTCGCCGTGGTTACCGCGCCCGCCGCGAGGCCTGCCGCACCAATCGCGCCGGCCAGCAGGAGACCCCAGCGAGCGCCTACCCGATCCACCAGCCACCCGGCCGGCAACAGGCTCACCAGGCCCCCCGTGGTCAGCGCCGCGGCAGCTCGCCCCATCACTGCGGGAGACCAACCCAGCTTGTCCAGATAGAAGTTGTACAGAAACGCGTGAAAAAAGAGACCGGAGCCGAACAGCACGTTGGCGGCGAGGAAGACGATTGCCGATCGAGGAACGCGCTCGGTTCCGGTCATTGAGCGGTCCTTCCATTCCCCTTAGAATTCACGACCCGGGGTTCGATCCATCCCGCCCGGCCGATCCATCCGTGATTCATGTTCCGGTACCGCTTTCCCCCAGGAGGGCCGATGCGATTTTTCGTCGTCTGGTTTGCGGTGGTGCTCTACGGTCCGGCGGCAACGGCGCCGGTGGTGGCGCAGCAGCCGGCGCACAGCGATTCGGCACAGGCACTCGCCGACTCGCTCCGCAACGGGAAACCCTTCTCGCTTTCGCCGATCATCGTGACCGCGAGTGTCGCTCCGATTCGTCAGGACCGTATCGGGTTCACTGCGGCGGTCTTGCGTGACGACGAGCTCGCTGCCGAACCCATGGCATCGGCTGGCGTGGTGTTGCGTCGCCTCCCTGATATCTTCGTCGATGAAGGCGCCGGACCCGGCGGTCCCGCTGTGCTGCGGATCCGCGGGGGCGAGGAAACGTATACCAAGGTCTTGTGGGACGGCGTGCCGATCAATATCAACGGCGGCTTTCTGGACATCCAGGGTTTGACGTTGTCCAATGTGGAACGGGTCGAAGTGGCGCGCGGTCCCCAGAGCGCGCTGTATGGCTCCTCGGCCGTGACCGGGGTAGTGCAGTTCATCACGCGCAGCGGGAGAATCGGACGGCCCACGCTAGACGCCGCGTGGGAAGGCGGGGCCGCAACCCAAAAGGGCCAGGTGGGACGGGGTGAGGTGGCGATCCGCGGCGGGGTGCCCGGATTGCTCTATTCAGCCGGCGGGGCGGCGGCGTACGACCGCGGGATCTTCACCGTCGCCCACAACGCCTGGACCAAGGAAGGTTCGCTCCGGCTGGATGCCGTGCCCGCCGCACGGGTAACGGTGACCGGAATCACGCGCTACGCCGATATCCGGACCAACCTGCCGGTGCGGGACCCCGGCGCCACCCGCGTACCACTCGATCCCAACCAGCGCGACTCGCGGGAACGCTGGACGTCGTCAGTCGCCGGCACCTATCAGGTTGCGCCGTCGTGGACGCACAAGGTGTCGGGCTCCCTCCTCCGGGATGTCTTCTATTACGGCGACAAGTCCGACGGAGTCTCAGCAGCGGACTTCTTCGTCCCGGACTTCACGCTGACCGATCGGAATAGCACGCGGCGGATGATCCTCGAATACACCGGAACCAATCGGGTCCCTGGGTCCAGCGCCGGTGACCTGGCAGTTTCCTACGGCGCGTCGATCGAGCATGAGGTCACCGGAGACGAGCTGACCGGAGATTTTGGGGACAGTAATCTCGAGTTGGCACGAACCAGCAGGGCGCTGTTCAGCGAAGTACAGACCGGCGTGGGAGCGAGACTGTCGCTGTTGGCTGGCACTCGCCTGGAGAAATTCCACCAACTGCCCGTACAATTGACCCCGCGGGCCGCCGCGGTGCTCGCCATCGCGCCCGATCGACTGCTCCTGCGCGGCGCCGTGGGGCGGGCCTTCAAGACCCCCAATCTCCAGCAACAGTTTCTGGACAACCCGTTCACGGTTCCCAATCCGGATTTGGCGCCCGAGAGCGGCCTGAGCTGGGAGGTGGGAACGGAGTTCATTCCTGGCGCCGGCGGGGTTCGCGCGAGCGCGACGTACTTCAGACAGGCATACCGGAACCTCATCCGAACCGTGGCGGCCGACAACGATCCCCGGCAGACCAACAAGAACCTCGGGCGCAGCCGCGCCGAGGGCGTGGAGCTCGAGCTGCTCTACCAGGTCTCGCCCCGGTTCCGTGTGGGAGGGAATGGCACCTGGCTGAGGACGGTGATCCAGGACAACTCCGGGCTCCCTCCGGACCAGTATCCGGTCGGCGGAGAGCTCCCGTTCCGTCCGCACCTGATGGGCACGGCCTACGCAGAGATTTCCGGCGGCCGGGCGGCGGCGCTGCTCCGCGCCACCGTCACGGGCAGGCAAACCGTGCTGACCGAAAGGTTCAGCGGCCAGCGCGCGTTGCTCGATGGATATTCGCTGCTGGGTCTCACCCTGTCGTACGAGGCGACGCGGACTCTCTCACTGCACGTAACCGGAGACAACCTCCTCAACACCTACTATCTGACCGGCTTCGACAAGCGCGGCGTGCCGCTGCGGATGACGGCCGGCGTAAGGTTCACCCCCTAATGTCGCGGCCGGCAACCGTGACTCGCCGCGCCCCGCCATCGGGCGGCCCACCTTTCCGATGACGGTGGCCGACCAGCGGATTGCGCGCTGGAAAAGCACGCTCGATCCGAAACATCTCTGGCCTGAGTCTTCCAACGACGAGCGGCTGGCGTGCTACCGGGAAATCCTCGAGGTGACGCGGCTGATCCTGCAAGGCGAGAAGGCGGCGCTGACCGTGAGAAACGCGGGCATGGTGCGCGCCTTCGGGGTGGCGGCGTTCATGAGCGGTATGGGACCGCTGCTGGGGTGGTGGATCGAGCGCCAGCAGCTCGCGGCCAGCGATCCGCTGGCGGCAACCCTCGCCGAGCATCTGGCGCACGGGAGGAAGCGGGCGGACCAGATGACCGGCCGCCTGGCCCGCGTGGTGCGCGCGCTCGCTGAGCGCGGAATCGTGCCGACGGTGTTGAAGGGGACCTACACGGCACGGCGGTACTTTCCTGAACCTGGTTCCCGGCCGGTCGCGGACATCGACCTGCTCGTCTCCGACGCCGAATTCCAGGCTGCAGGTGAAGTCCTGCGCTCCCTGGGGCTACAGTCACTTGCGACGCACGCGTTGCCTCAGCGCGAGGAGTGGGGCCCGACCCAGGACCCGCCGGTTCATTCCGTCGATCTGGCGCACGCGGACAGTCCCTGGGCGGTCGACCTGCATCGGTCGCTGGATCGCACGTATTTCCGTGGCCTGGTGGCCGGGTTCGGAACGCCCGATCCCGCATGGCTAGAACGGTGGGACAGCGGTGCCGGCTGGGTCACCGTGCCGACTCAACCGCTCCTCGCGGCGCATCTTGCGGTTCATGCGGCCGCGGATTTTCCCAACATGAGTTTGATCCGGCTGGTGGAGCTGATCCTGGTCCTACGGGCCGACCTCACCTCCGGCCGGCTCGCGTGGGCAGCGGTCAGCCGCCTGTTGAAAGAGACGGGGAACCTCCGCTTCGCATATCCCGCGTTGGCGCTCGCCGGCTCCCTGGCTCCCGGTGCGATCGATCCTTCGGTGCTGGAGGAATGCGCCGCCGACGCGACGCCGCGAATGCGGCGAGCGGTTCCCCGGGTCCGGGACTTCCCTCCGCAGCATTTCACGCACCGCTCGCTGGAGATGCGTCTCGTCTGGGCTAATGGGCCGCGTCAGATTGTGCTCAACCTGCTGGACTGGATCTATCCGGTCGGACCGCAGATCTCCACGCGGGCGAGGCTGCGGATCTTGCGGCGCCGATTCGGCCTGTTGCTGAGCGGCCGGGTGGTGCTGCGCTCCATTCCGAAACACGATCGCGGGAGATGACCGCAACACCCGACTTCTTCATCGCCGGCGTACCCAAGGCGGGCACGACCTCGCTTTACCGGTATCTCTCGCAACACCCGCAGATCTATATGAGCCCGGTCAAAGAGCCCACGTTTTTCGCGGCGGCCGACCTGCTGGGCGATTACTTCACGCCCGAGGTGCGCACCGTCATCGACCGCAATCGCCGGTACGTGAGCAAGCTCGTCGGAGGCCCGATGCAGGAGCGAGTCCACCGCGGCCTCGCGCTGGATTGGGACACCTATCTCAAGCTCTTCCGCAACGCCCGGGACGAGATCGCGATCGGGGAAGCCAGCGTCAGCTACTGGTGGTTGCCGAGCGCCGCCCCGGCCATTCGCACGCGCGTTCCGGGTGCCAAACTCATCTTCGTTCTGCGGTCTCCGGCGGAGCGGATCTTCTCTCAGTATCTCGATAGCACGGGGTACCGGCCCGGCGTGCCATTCCGTGCCCGGTTTCTGGCGGCGAAGGAAGGACGCGATGTCTGGTCGACGGCTCTCGGTATCGATCGGTACGCCACAAATCTCCGCCGCTTTTTCGAGCTATTCCCGAGAGAACAGATGCGGATCTATCTGTACGAGGAGTACCGGGCGGATCCCGCCCGCAGGACATCTTTGCGTTTCTTGGCGTCGAGCCCACGTACGTCGTGGATTTCTCGCGCGAGTATAATCGGCCCGAGGTCCCGAAACACCCCTGGGTGCACCACATCCGGCGACTGCTGCCTCACGAGGTCCCGCTGACCAAGTGGCTTCCGGATCGACTTCGAGCGGCGGTGCAGCACTGGTACTATCGGCCGCGAACCGAGCTGCGGATGGATCAGGCGGATCGGCAGATGGTCATAGAGGAATACCGCGATGAGATCGAGCGGGCCGGTGAGATGATCAGCCGCGACCTTTCCGCGTGGCTGCGATAGTTTCCGCATAAATCTGCTCGAACCGCGCCGCGGTCCAATCCGCATCCTGCGCCAACGCTCTTCGCTGCGCTTCGCTCGCCAGGGCCATCCGTCGATCATCATCCCGTAGCAACCCAACCGTTTCGCGCGCAAGCGCCTCGGCGTCTCCGACCGGGACTGCGACCGCGGCATCCGGCGCCCATTCGGCTATGTGACCGACCGCAGTCCCGACTGCCGGCACACCCACGACGGCCGCTTCCAATACCGCGAGCGGCCCCGCTTCATGCCGAGAAGAGATCCACAGGAGATCCGCTGATCGCACCAGCTGGTGCAAGCGTTCGTGCGGAAGAAAACCGTGAAAGCAGATTCGATCGCCAAGACCAAGCTCTCTGGCCTGCTGCTCCACCACCCCATGCAGGGTGTCGGCTCCCGCGATATCCAGTCGGAAGTCCACCGATTGATCGGCCAACCGCCGCGCCGCGCGCAGCAACGTGATCTGATCTTTCACGCGATTGAGGCTGGCGACGTGTACGATGCGGGCGGGAGACGCGGGGTCGCGCGGTCGCGGTGCCACCGGCGGCCAACGAGCGACATCCACACCCAGAGGAATGCGATCAGCGTGATATCCCAGGCGTTCGATAGGCTCGATCATCCCGGCACTCGCAGCCGAAATTCGCCTGGCACCCGCGAGCGCGATCCGCGCCCAAAGCCGTCCCTTCCAGTAGAGCTGGTGGCCGTACCCGATGTCGGGGAACGCGACGAATTCGCCGCCGGCCGCGTGCGCCAGCACCGGCACCCCGAGAACCCTGCCCGCCATTGCCGCGACCGCCCCCCCGGGCACCAACCAGAATGCGTGCAGCAGATCGAAGGGACTCCGGCGATGCTCGGCTACGATCGCGAGGAAGACTCGGAGCGGAACCGGCGGTGCGCCGGCGTGGTGAATGGTCGCGCCGAGCATCTGATACCGCTCCGGTCGCGGCGCACCATAGAGCGTGAACCCGTGGAGATCGTGCCCCCGGGCCAGACATTCGACCAGCCAGTGGAGGGCGGGAATGGCGCCGTGGGCCGGGTCGCGCGCCAGCCCTCCAACCACCACCAGACCAATCTTCACTTCTCGACCGCTCGCACGATCCGGCGCAGCCGGCGCCGCTCGGCCCTCCCCTTCACAAATGCCAGCGGGTCGGTGAGACCGGAGCGGCGGATGCCGCGAAAGGTCCCGATCAACGGCCGCGGGGGGTCGTCCGCGTGCAGCGCCGTGTAGGCCACCGCTCGCATTTGCCAGAATTCCTCTGCCATACTGGGAACACGGTGCGAGCGGGCCGCGTACCGCCGCAGTCTCCATGCCGAACGGAGCGAGCCTTCCTGCGAGGCATAGCAGGCCCAGGCCCGCACCACCGGCGCGAACGCTTCCCGGGTGGGAACGGCGAGATTGACCAGCGCCCGGGTCAGGGGAACCTGCACCTGGTAGACCCGCACCAACGCGCCCCGATCGGCCGCGGCCTTCACCGCGCGCGCGGTAACCCGCGCCACCCGGTAGTGCTCCGGATGAAAGTCGATCCGGGAGGGCGCGTAGATGATCTGCGGCTTCAGTTCCGCCAGCAACCCCTGCAGTGGCCCGGCCAGACTCTCGTCCGTCCACTCTCCTTCCGGCAAGCCGAGCCAGTCGCCGCGGACCACACCGAGGGCGCGAAGGCTGGCACGCGCTTCCCCGCGGCGGCGGTAGGCCATCGCTTCCGGGCCCACGCCTCCGGCCCGAGAGCGCCTGCCGTCGGTCACGTGCAGGACGGTCACCTGGTCGCCGGCACGCCGGTGGAGCACGATGGTGCCGGCACACGCCAATTCATCGTCCGGGTGCGGCGCGATCACCAACACCCGAAGAACCCCGGAGGACTGCCACCGCGCCGCTCGGCGGCGTCCCAGTGCAGCCAACCAGCAGCCGGCGCCCCACAGGCTGGTGAAGACGCCGTCCAGCGCCCGGCGGATCCTAGACCGCATCGAAATCACCGGCAGTGACGTACCAATCGCTGGCCGCACCCATCGCTCGCGGCGTGAGGGCAGGATCGAGCGGGATGTACTGGATGACGCCGGTGCCACTCCGCAGGAAGCCGGCGCGGCGAAAGGCCAGGTAGAGCCAGCTTCCGGGCACCGCCAGGGTCCGGATCGATTCGGCGCAGCCGTCCAGCGCGAGGGTCACCGTCGATCGAAGCAGCATCTGGAAAGCGTCGCGGTCGCCGGGTCGGGTGAAGACTTCGGCGATTGTGGCCGTGTCGTGCTCGCATCCGCGCACCGCCGCGTATCCGACGGGCACCCCTCCGCGGCGCATAAGAAGGACCCGATAGGAAATCCCGGGCGACTCGAGATAACGCCACCTCACCCAATCGCGATCGCGAACCAATGAGTTCTTTAGGTCGCGACTAGCGTCGACCCACAACCGGTCGAGCTCCTCGCCCGCGACGCGGACCTCTTCTATCTGGACTCCAGCAGCCCGCCGCGGTGGGCGGAGCATCAGACTTCTCCAGATCCTGCCGACGCCGTCGAACCTGGCGAGTGACCAGAGCCCCGTCTTGCGGGCGAGCATCCGTTCCGGCCGCAGCGGAAACACCAATGACGCCAGAGGCAGCAACGGCCGCAGGCCGACCTTGCTCACCGTGGTGCCCCAGCGCTCGTTGGTGAAGCCGATCACCGCGGCCACGCCGGCGTCTCTCCAGCGCTGGTAGAGCACATTGGAGTGCGTCGTGTGAAGCCCGCGGCGGCGGTACCGAGCGGCGGTCATCACATCGACGCCGATCATCACCCAGCGCTCCGCGCCGCCGATCCGGCAGCGGCAGGGGATGCCTGCGCTGTGAAATACCGGCCGATCCTGCTCGTCCACCGCGATCGTCACATTCTCGACCGGCGATGGCCGGGTGCGCAGCTTCCAGCGGTAATGCTCCGGCGTGATTTCCTTGCCGAACACTGCTCCAAAGAGACCGACGACGGCGGGAATGTCCTCGGGACGCAGCGCGCGTGCACGCAGGGGCAACTCCCTCATCGCCTGCCCGACACGCCCTGGTAGGCGGCGCGCAGCTCTTTGCCGACCGCGGCGAACGACAATGCATGTTCAAAATGCTCGCGCGCTTCCCTGCGGAGGAGAGACCGATCGCGCGCGCTCCATTCGATGATGGCCCGCTCGAGTGACGGAGCGTCTCCTGCCGGCACCAGTGCCCCGTATTGTCCGTCGCCCGCGATACGGCGCAGCGATGGGATATCGGTCATCAACGGCGTCGTGCCGCAGGCGAAGGCTTCGATCGCGGCAAACCCGCTCCCTTCGGCGTGGCTTCCCTGCACCACGAAGTCCGCTGCCCGGATGTAGCTCTCGGTGCCCGGGAACGGGATCTCGCCGAGCAGGCGCACCCGAGCGGCGAGTCGCGGATCGCCGGAAATGCGCGCGCGCACGGCATCCAACAACGGGGCCCGACGGAAGCACAGGTAGAGCTGAAGAGCCGGCAGGGTGCTGCTGGCGCGCGCCACGGCCTCCAGCACCATCAACGGGTCCTTGTTGGAGTCCAGATTTCCAAGGCAGAGAAGACACGGATCGCCCGAAAGGCCGGTAGCCGCACGCGCCGCATCGCGGTCTCCAGGGGTGAAATCACTGGAGCCCTCCATCACCTCGTAAATCGTCACGTTTTGACGAAGAACCCCCGCCCGTTTGAACGGCTCGGCTTGCTCCCGCGCCGTGAACATTGCTCCAGACAGCGGGGCAAAGCCCCAGCGGGCGACCCAGCGCCGCCAGCCGCTCCGCAGCTTGGTTCCGTGGTCCTGCGCAATGATGGGAATACCCGGTAGCGCGGCCCCGAGCCCGTGCAACAAGCGCGGCAGCACCAGTCCTTCGAAATGGATCGCGTCCGGAGCGAGCGAGAGGATCGTCGCGTACAACCGGTGCGGCAGCCGGCAGATCATCCGCCCTCCGGGTAGCCGGATCACCGGGTCAGGCTCCGATACGAACCGGCAGTCCATGCCGAGAACCTCGGTCCGGTAGTCGGACCACCCGGCAAAGACCAGCGTGACCCGGAGCCCGGGCGCCGATGCAACGGCCGCCGCAAACCCGCGTCCAAAGTCACGCCAACCAGCCAGCACTCCAGCAGGTGACCGTCGTGAAGGGTCCAGATGCAATCCGGCTACCACCACGTGCAGTCGATCTTCCCGGCGGTCCGTCATGGGCGGAAGGGTCGTACCGGCTTCCCCGCCCGTCAATTGCCGCGGGGCTACAATATCCGGCTCAACGGATTTAGGATTACGGCTCAGTCCCAAGTCCCCATTCAGCTCGAACTCAAGCCCAGGATTCTTTCCACGCGTCCTTCTTTAAAGAGCGCGCAGCGCCGTATGGCGTGCTACGTCCTGCCTCGTGACAGTATCCGGATTGGTACCAACGATCCGCGGGTGCTGGCACTGGCCGACCGCCTGTGGGAACGCGGTGAGCCACGGAAGCATCGGCTGGCTCCGCTGGATTTTGCGATCAATGTCACCGAGGAGCCGCGCGGAGCGCCCTCGGAGAGCTTATTCGAAAAGTGGACCGTCGGCGCCCAGGATGTGGAGTTCTCGGTTGCCGGCCGGATGTACGGGCGCATCGAGTGTGACCGCGGCCGTCTGGAAGGGTGGGTCACATCCGGCCTGATCCAGGAGCATCCTGGATTGGTCACGCGCCTGATGCTCGAGACGCCGGCGGCGGTGCTGCTGGCCCGCCGTGGCTACGGTGTCTTGCATGCGGGAGCGGTGACAGCGGCCGGCAGCGCCGTGGTCATTCGCGGAGCCCCTGGAGCCGGCAAATCTACGCTGGTCGCCGCCGCTCATCAGGCGGGGCTCGAGGTCCTGGGAGACGAAACCGTCCTGGTTGCTCGTGACGACACCGATGAGCTTCTGGCGGCGGTTCGCGACCTCACCCTGTTGCCCGATTCCCCGCGTCTGCTGGGAATGGAAACCCCGCTGGCACCGGCCAATTCGCGGGAGGACGACAAGCTCCGGATCGACCTTTTTTCTTCGTCCTCCCCGAGCGCCCGTACCGCGCGGCGGGTGGCGACGGTTCTTCTCGGGCACCGGAACGGTGGGCCGGCCCGGCTCGAGCCGCTGGATCCCACCACCTTCCTGGAAGAGTTCAGGACGGGAGCGATCCCCCAGGAAGACTGGAGCGGAACGCCGGGCGGCATCGCGGCCTCGTGGGCCCGCCGCGGCGCGTTTCGGCTTTCGGGACCGGGATACCTTTCGGGAGCGGTGGCGTTGCTGGCCGGGCTGCTGGGGGCGGGGGCGGATCGGCTGGCGGAGAGTCGCTCATGAAGCACTCTTCGGCGAGCCGCACTCCGGTATTGCTCGCGCAATCCTACTATCTGCGGTACGACCCCAAGCAGACCAGGAAGATGAAGCCCTACCCGCCACTGTCGCCTCTGATCACGGCGGCGGTGCTGCGACGTGAGGGCATCTCTCCCGCCTTCTTCGACTCCATGCTTTCCTGCGGCGTGGGCGAGTTCGCCAACCGCTTGCACGAGGTGCGGCCAAGGATCGTCGGGATTCTGGAAGACAACTTCAATTTCCTGACCAAGATGTGCACCACGCGGATGCGCGAGGCGGCCTTCGAGATGATCGCGCTCGCCAAGTCGGCCGGCGCGCTGGTGGCGGTAAACGGTTCCGACGCGACGGACCAGACCGAGGCGTACCTGGCGGCAGGAGCTGACGCGGTGATCATCGGGGAGACCGAGCAGACCTTTCCCGAGGTGGTGCAGCGGTGGGAGCGGGCGGGCAGAGCGGGCCGGGCGGATCTGTCCGGTATCGCGGGATTGGCGCTGCCCGGCGGTCGCACCGCCAAGCGTGCGCCGATGATCGACCTGGAGGGGCTGCCGTTACCGGCGTGGGACCTGGTGGATGTCGAGCGCTATCGGAAGGCCTGGACCGAGGCACACGGCCGGTTCTCCTGGAACGTGTGCACCTCCCGCGGTTGTCCCTTCGGGTGCAACTGGTGCTCCAAGCCGGTGTTCGGTCGGCGCTACGCGCACCGGACGCCGGCGGGCGTCGCGGAGGAGCTCTACCAGCTCCGCCGGACGATCCGCCCCGATCATCTCTGGTTCGCGGACGACATCTTCGGCCTCCCTTCCCACTGGCTTCAGGCGTTCGCCCGGGAAGTGACCGCCCGAGGCGCCACGATTCCCTTCACGATGCAGTCGCGGGTGGACCTGATGAGCGAGCCCGCAGTCGCCGCGCTGGCCGAGGCCCGGTGCGAAGAGGTGTGGCTCGGGGTCGAGTCCGCCTCACAGCAGGTACTCGACGCGATGGACAAGGGGAGCACCGTGGACCAGGTGCGCGAGGCCACCCGCCGGCTCAGGCGCCATGGCATCCGGGCGTGCTGGTTCATCCAGCTCGGCTATCCGGGGGAAGAATGGGATGACATCGTGCGGACCCGCGATCTCATCCGCGAGGAAAGCCCGGACGACATCGGCGTGTCGGTGGCGTATCCCTTGCCCGGCACGACGTTCTACCAGCGGGTCCGCGCCGAGCTGCGCGCCAAGACCAACTGGGCGGACAGCGACGATCTCGCGATGATGTTTCACGGGACGTACGCAACGGATTTTTACCGCGAGCTCCGCACCCTGCTGCACGAAGAAGTCGAGGCGCGTACCAGTGCGGGAGAGGTACCGGCTGCCTGGTCGTTCGATGCCCGGTGGACCGAACTGGCCCGCCAGGCGGAGTCTCGCCGCTCACCGTCCGACGCGGTCTATCTCACGGAGGTTCGGCGAGTCGCCCGCGGAGGCTGAACCCAGCCCGGGGCGACGTCAAGAGATGCAGTAGCGGGAAATGATGGTCCGCAGCACATCCATGTCGAGTGGTTTCTCCAGCCGCTCGGCGAAATCCTCGAGATCCTCCGGTTTCCACCGGCCGGTCGTCATCGCGACCACCGGGATCGCCGCCAGCGCAGGGTCCTGCTTCTGCTGGGCTCGAAATTCCCAACCGGTCATTACGGTCATCCGGAGATCGAGCAGGATGACGCACGGCTTCACGCCCCAGCGAAGCTGCTCCAGGGCCTCGAGTCCGTTGGCCACCGCGATCACCCGGTGGCCTTCCTCCTCCAGCAACGTGGTGAGCCCCTCGCGGATCGCCGTATTGTCCTCGACTACCATCACCGTGTTCGGGCGAACGCTGGTGGTCGGGAGGGGCGACGGGCGGCGTAGGGACGTCATGAAAGGACCCTGGTGGCGCGGCGGGGGAGCCGCACGGTAAAGGTGGTCCCTTGTTCCGGCTCGCTGTGCACGTCGATTTCTCCGCCGTGCGCTTCGACGATCTGCCGGGTCACATACAATCCCAGTCCCAGACCGCCGTAGCTGCGGGCGGACACGCCCCGCTCGAAGCGGTCGAACACGAAGGGCAGCTTCTCGGGCGGGATACCGA
>JACQVB010000258.1 GCA_016209985.1 Gemmatimonadota bacterium
CGACACGACTCCCGATTGCGGCAAGTTGAACGTGCCCGGCCCACCCACTACGGCCGCGACCGGCTGCGACGCGAGCGTCGCGACGCGGTAGAGCCGCACGGTGTGCGCCTCAGTCTGCGTGACGGCGAGCCAGGTGCCGTCACTCGACAGACGGGTTGGGCCCTGCAGCTCGAGCGTTACGGCGGGCGCGCACCCGGACGAGGGCCGACCGCGCCAGGCGTACACCTTTGGTGCGGGGGACTTTCCACTCGTCGCCGGCATCGCCCGGAACACACCGCGCGCCGTGCTGGGTGAAGGATCGCCCGGGTGGGCCAGCCGGCCGGCCACGTGCTCGGTTTCGAGGCGAGTCAGTTGCATGTCGGTCGGGCTGGAGGCCGACGACGGCGGCCTTGTAGCTCATCCCCGCGACAAGCGGAGCGCATCGCGTACCGCGTCGTCGAAGGATGGGTACGCCCACTGGCGGGTGCCGCCCATGGCGGGGCCGACCTTGGTCGAGTGCGGCGCGATGGTGCCGTGGTATCCCGCGGCCGCCTCGACGCTCTCGACCACGAGCTCGTGCTCCGTCGATACCTGCAACTGGCGGATCTGCATCCTTCGCGAGGTCACCGTCCCGACGTTAGAGATCGACCGACGCCGTATTGCCGTACACGGCGATGCCCGGCCCGCCGCCCATGGGTCCGTAGCCCTCGAACGGCGGCAGCTTGTACTTGCGCCAGGTCTGGTACCAGGCGAGATCAGCACGAAGCAGGAAGTCGAGCGGGATCGGCGGGTGACCCACCAGCGCGGTACCGGGTTCGATACACCACGTGTCCAGGTGCGGAATCACCCCCTTCGACATCAGGAACTCGAAGCCCGAGGCGGCCGACCGCACCGCTTCGTCCACGGACTGGAAGCCCCAGGGCTGCGCCATCTCGATCCCCGACACCATGTTGGGGCTTACCCGTCCCTCTCCGATGATGTCCACCGATTTGATCAGCCGATCCACCCAGACGTCGTAGCCAACGTACTTCTCCTTGCCCGGCGCGATGATCTGGAACAGCCGCTTTTCGAACACCTCGAGGTTCGCGTTGTGCACCGTGACCCCGGCGTCGCGGAACCGGCGGATGTTCTCCAGCGGCTGTGATTCCGTGATCATCACGATCGGAATGCGACGTCCGATCCGCTCGCGGATCGCTTCGACGTAGGGAAGGTTGAAGTCGGTCGCGTTGTCCGGCCCGCCCTTCAGCTTCCGCACGATCGACCCGCCGGTCATGATGACCGTGATCATACGGTTCTCGGGATCGGGCTCGCGCGTCATCGCGTCCAGCACGTCCACCACTTTCTGCTTGTCCTTGATGGCGTCCGCGGTTACGTGGTCGCCCGTAAGCCGGCGCACCTCGCGCAGGTTGTAATTGATGTCGCAGAACTTGCACTCCTCCTTGTCCCCCCAGTAATGACAGGCGCGGAAGGTGGTGATGAAGGCGTACGAGTTGTAAAGCAGGGGTACCACCTGCTCGTACCGTAGGCCGTCCGGGAACGTCGTGCCGTAGTACTGCGGTCTGGAGGGGTAGACGGCCTCAGCGACGGGGATTCCGCGCTCGCAGAGCATCGTCTTCCCGTC
Source organism: Gemmatimonadota bacterium (assembly GCA_016209985.1). Lineage (GTDB taxonomy): Bacteria > Gemmatimonadota > Gemmatimonadetes > Gemmatimonadales > GWC2-71-9 > SHZT01. Next base: position 1,601 of record JACQVB010000258.1, read on the forward strand.
CACCACGTCGATGACGTAGGGCGAGGCCGCATTGAGCACCACCCGCACCCAGGTCCGTTTGAGGCCGTAGGGGCCGTCCCGGAAGATGATGTCTTCCGGGGCCGCCGTGCTCATCCCCTCCTTCATGTCGTGATGGCCAGAGATGTTATACGAGAAGAGGTAGTAGGCCTGCGTGCGGCAGCCGCGCGCCGCTTCCATCGCCGCATCGGTGAGGCTCATCCCCAGCCGGAGTAGGTCCTCTTTCAGGATCACCTCCCGGGGCACGCCAGGATACTTCCTGGCATACGTTTCGACGGTGGGCTCTACGCCGCTCGCAACCGTAATCATGAAAACCTCCCCGCGGCACCGTGGCCGGCCTCCCAAGGCGGCCGGCAAGCCCAGCACCGGTGAGTGGTGCGGATACCAATCCCACGTTACCCTCTTCCTAATATGAGGACCGTCCCGGGGTCTTGTCGATTCGAAACGGCAGTGGTACGGCGGCAACGGAGTCACTCGGCGTGCGGCTCTCTCCTTCCGGTGTCACGACCGCGCCGCCTTGGTGCGTCGAAACAGCGCGTAGACCGGCAGCCCGAGCAATACGATCAACAAGCCCGGCCAGGTCGTCGATGCTCGGTAGAGGAAGAGCACGACCAGTATCGTGACCGCGGCGGCGATGTAGAGCGCGGGCACTACCGGATAGCCCCACGCACGGTACGGACGCTCCGCTTCCGGCCGCGTGCGTCGCAAGCGGAAGAGACCGGCGATTGTCAGGACGTAGAAGACGAGGGCCGCCGAGATGACATACTCCAATAGATTGGTGTAGAGATTGCCGTAGGTCCCAGTGGCCGGATTGTAGGTGCGCGGCAACACGAGCGCGGCGGACCACACGCCCTGAAGCACGAGCCCCCACCCCGGCACTTTGGCGCCATTCAGTCGGCCCACCGGAGAGAAGAAGAGCCCATCCCGCGCCATGACGTAATAGACCCGGGCCCCCGCGAGGATCACGCCGTTGCATGCGCCGACGGTGGAGACGATGATCGCCGAGGCCATGATGACCGCGCCTAGATGAGGGACGATCGCTTCCAACACGGCCGCGGCGACGCGGTCCGCCGGCGCGCGCTGGATCTCCTCGAGCGGCAGGGTCACGGTGTAGGCGAGGTTGGCCAGCACATAGAGCGCCACGACGGCCCCGGCCCCCAGCGCGAGCGAGAGGGGGATATTACGGCGAGGGTGCTTGACCTCGCCCGCCGCGAATGTGACGTTGTTCCAGCCGTCGAAGGCAGAGAGGCAGCCTACCTGTGCCACACACATCGTCACGAACAACCCAAACGTAGTGGTGATTGTGATGCCCGGAGCGATAGGCTGGTTGCCGCGGAGCTGCCAGGCGTCGCCGAAGTTGCCGACGACCACCGATTCGTTCCAGCCGAGCGTCAGAGCCGCCAGGATCAAACCGATCAGGGCCACGGTCTTGGTAGTCGTAAAGCTGTTTTGGATAAGCCGGCCCCAGTTGAGCCCTCGCGTGTTCGCCCAAGTGAGGACCGCGATCAGCAGCACCGCCGCGAGCTGCACGGCGGACAATGAAACGGCGTAACCCTTCGCCAGATGAATCGGCGGGATCACGTAGCGGCCTTCGGAAAGCCACGGCCAGAGGATGCCGATGTATCGTGCAAAGCCCACCGACACCGCGGCGATCGCCCCTGCCTGGATGACCAGGAACAGCGTCCAGCCGTAGAGGAATCCCAGAACCGGCGAAAAGGCCTCACGGAGAAAGACGTATTGCCCGCCGGCCCGCGGCATCATCCCGGCCAGCTCTCCATAGGACAGCGCGGCCGCCACCGTCACCACGCCGCTGATCGCCCACGAGGCGAGCAGCCACCCAGCGGAGCCCAGTTGGCGTGACATCTCAGCCGACGCGATGAAGATCGAGGACCCGATCATCGAGCCCATCACCATCATCGTCGCGTCGAAGAGCCCAAGCCCCCGGCGAAACTCGGTGTCTAGCGAGCCTCCGGAGACCGCGTTACTCGTACCGGGGGTCACCAAGTCCATCCGGATCTCGTTCTTGGGGCCGTCCGCTTCTCCTTGTTCCACGATTCCCTTGGCGCCGACAGAGAAAGTCTTGCGCTCCTGCGCTGCGCCACACGGTCTGCGATACGATCCCCTCCCTCTCCCATTGCGCGGGACACGGGAGGATCTCCGGCTCGACGAACGCGCCGATCGAAGGACGGAAGAGCCCATGTTCGTCTTCGTACAGGCTGCGCTGCACGGCCGGTCTACGGCTCAGGCCGGCAGGTGCTCGATGATGGTAGCGTTGGCCATACCGGCGCCTTCACAGATGGAGATCAGGCCGTACCGCTCCTCGCGACGCTCCAGCTCGTGTAGCAGCGTTGCGAGGATCCTGGTGCCGGTTGCTCCCAAAGGATGTCCCAAGGCGATCGCCCCGCCATTCACATTGACGCGGTCCCACGCAACGCCAATCACTTTCTGCCAACACAACGGCACCGACGCGAACGCCTCGTTGATCTCAAAAAGGGCAATGTCGTCAACTGCGAGCCCAGCCCGTGCAAGCACTTTGTTTGTCGCGGGAATGGGTCCCTTGAGCATCGTTACCGGATCGACCCCGACAACTGCGAACGACACGAACCGTGCCCTCGGTCGGAGCCCGAGAGCCGCGGCCGCCTCCCGGGAGGCGATCAGGGCTCCACTCGCGCCGTCCGAGATCTGACTCGAGTTCCCGGCGGTGATGAGTTCGAGACCAGGGAATGCTGGCTCAAGGCTAGCGATCTTTTCGAGCGTTGTGTCCGGGCGAATCCCTTCGTCTGTCGAAAACCACGAGGCTGCGCCATCGGGCGAGGGAACGCGGATGGGGACAGTCTCGGCAGCGAACCGCCCGGCCGAACGTGCCGCCGTCGCTCGTTGATGGCTCTGCAGGCTGAAGCAGTCAAGGTCGTGCCGACTCAGCGCGCACTCGCGAGCGATCATCTCAGCCCCGAAGACCTGGTCAAACCACGCCCCGCGCTCGAGCTGGTAGCGGTCACGAAGCGCCCCTGTCAGGGGCGTGCCTGGTCCGTTCGTAAGGTTGGCCAGCATCGGGACACGGGTCATAGACTCGACGCCGCCGGCGATGACCAAGTCGTACGCGCCGGCCATGACCCCCTGGGCAGCGAAATGCACTGCCTGTAGGCTCGACCCGCACTGCCGGTCGATACTGGTTCCGGGGACTGACTCCGGGAGCCCGGCTGCGAGCCAGGCGTTGCGTGCGATGTTGGCGGCCTGCTCACCAACCTGGTCTACGCACCCGATAACGACGTCGTCGACCTTGACCGGGTCCAGCGCCGCCCGTTTGATGAGGGCAGCTAGTACTTGTCCCAGAAGATCTACAGGGTGGACAGCGTGGAGGCCTTTGCCGCGGCGCGCGATGGGCGTGCGGATCGCGTCGAGAATCACCGCTTCGCGCATAGTACACTCCTTGACGGGCTACTTTCCTGCGCGGCCCACCATCCCGCGGACCGTTAACGTGGCGCCATCCGGATAGCACCATCCAGACGAATCGTTTCGCCGTTGAGCATCGGGTTCTGGATGATATGCTCTACCAGAGCCGCGTATTCGCTCGGGTGACCGAGTCGTGCTGGGAATGGAACCTGACTAGCCAAAGTGGTCTTGGCCTCCTCTGGGATGGTGGCCAGAAGAGGCGTATCGAAGATGCCGGGAGCTATCGTAACTACGCGGATCCCGAAGCGCGCCAACTCGCGCGCGAGGGGGAGTGTCATCCCGACAATCCCGGCCTTCGAGGCGGCATATGCCACCTGTCCGATCTGCCCCTCGAAGGCCGCCACCGAGGCCGTGGTGATGATCACACCGCGTTCACCGTCGTGGTTCGGGGAGTTGTTCACCATTACGCTCGCCGTTTGCCGCACTACGTCGAAGGTGCCGATCAGGTTGACCTCGAGAGCCTGGGTGAAGCGTTGGAGATCATGAGGACCGGCCTTGCCTAGCAGTCTTTCCTGCGTGCCGATCCCCGCGGCGGTGACCAGGATGCGAAGCGTCCCCGTATATCGCGCGGCCTGGTCAACAGCGGCGCGGACTTGCCCCTCGACAGTCACATCGGTGCGGACAAAGACGGCCTGAGCTCCAAGTTCCGCCGCGAGCTGCAGGCCTGCCTGCTCGTTGAGGTCTGCGATGACAACGCGTGCTCCGCGGGCTACCAGCATGCGCGCTGTAGCAGCGCCAAGGCCCGACGCGCCACCGGTCACGAGCGCAGTGCTGCCTGCCTCTTGCATGGGATGCTCACTGCTGAGTTAAGAGACACCCGCTTGGCTGCAACCTGCCCGGGCACGGGCGACCGATTCAGCTTCACGGACCTTAGAGGCGACCGATAAGCCCGCCAGCAAGCTATACCAAAACGATTACTACGGTTTTGGTTCAGGAACCAGCGTAACGGGCGGGACGGCCCCTTGTCAAGGAATCGGGCCAAGAGTGAGTGCGGCGTTGGCTGCATCCCCAGACGGTGAGCGGTTCCCGCCCGCGCGTTACCTGGGGCGGTGCCTCGATCGAGAGATGCGCTCGCTGTTCAGGTAGCTGACCACGAGGCGCGTCAGCTCGTCGGTGAGGACGGACTCGGGCAGCGGCTCGCCGCCGCGCCACGTTTCGCGGAACAGGATGGCTTCGCGCAAGACGCTTTGGATTGCGAGGAGGCAGAACTCGAGGGCGAGCTCAGGGTTCTCGTGTTTCGTACTTGTCCCGGTCGCAACGAGGGACACGATCTTACGGAGATTGTCCCGTGTCAGCGCCCGAAGTCGTTGCTTGAGCTGAGGATCAGAGTGCGAGCGCAACACCAGCGCTCGGAGCACTGCGCGTCTGCTGTTGTACAAGTGCACGAGCTCGCCGATCAGAACGCCCATGACCTCAACCGGAGGCATGGCCTCCCAGCGGTTCACGTCGTACGCCCGACCGAAAAGCGCGCCAATCTCATTCTCCAGCCGCTCCTCGAGGTGCCGCAACAGGGCGTCCTTGTCCACGAACCGTGCGTAGAATGCCCCGGCAGTCAGATTGGCCCGCCGGACTATCTCGGCAATCGTCGCCTGATCGAAGCTCTTCTCGGCCATGATGGCTTCGGCTGCATCGAGCAAACGTTCGTAAGTCCGGACGCTGCGTACTTGCTGACCGGGTCGGAACTTCGGCTTGGGGCTTGGGCCCATAAGAGCTCCTTCGGGCTCTGGTTATCGTCAGATTGCGCCTCGATCGTTCGAGGACTTCTGCAAGATCGGAATGTTCCGTCCCCGTAGCAGCGCCGACCGGCAGGGCCGTGACCGCGCGCCTCTCGCTGGCAGTTGCAGTAGCGAAGTCGACGGCAAGCGTCGCGCATGCCGGCTCCGGCGGAAGCTCCGCGGGGCGGGGCGGCAGGGTCTGGATGGCAGGGTACGTTCCTCAATAGCGATAGACCTCCTGAATCGCAGCGGTCACATCGTCGGCGTCGGGCAGGATGGCGTCCTCGAGCTGAGGAGAATAGGCAACCCATGTATCCATTGACGCCACCCGATAGATCGGCGCATCGAGCCACTCGAAGAGATCCCCCGCGATCCTGGCGGCGATCTCGGCGCCGACGCCCCAGGAGAGAGAATCCTCGTGAGCGATAACGACCTTGTTCGTCTTCTTTACAGACGCCGCGATGGCGTCCACGTCGAGCGGGTTCAACGAGCGGAGGTCGATGACCTCGGTGCTGATCCCTCGTTCGGCAGCGACCTCCGCGGCGTCCAGGGAGCGCTTCACCAGGGCGCCGCAGGCTAGGACTGTGACGTCGGTCCCCCCGTGTACCACCTTTGCTTTGCCGAGGGGGATCATGTAGTCGGGACCCGGGTAGCGACCCTTGTTGTACACCTGTCGGTACAGATGCTTGTGTTCCAGGAAGAGCACCGGGTCGTCGCAGCGAATCGCGGTGCGCAGGAGCCCGACTGCGTCTACCGCCGTCGATGGCAATACGACGCGCAGCCCTGGGGTGTGGGCAAAGAGTGTCTCGCCCGTCTGCGAGTGGTAAATGGCCCCGCCCCGGAGATAACCACCATACGCCACGCGGATTACAAGCGGGCACTTCCACGCGTTCGCGGACCGATAGCGCAGGGTGGCGAGCTCGTTCCGGATCTGCATCATAGCAGACCAGATGAAATCGAAGAACTGGATTTCGACCACGGGCTTGAGTCCGCGCGTGGCCATCCCGATCGCGCGGCCCACGATGTTGGCCTCCGCCAGGGGCGAGTTAAACACGCGCAGGCCGCCGTAACGGCCCTGCAAACCGTGCGTCACCTTAAACACGCCGCCCTTACCCTTCACCTCTTCCAGGAACTCTTCACGGCTGCAATCGGCCACGTCCTGGCCGAAGACGACAATCCCCGGGTCGCGGGCCATCTCGTCGCGCAGACAGGCGTTGAGAAGGTCCGCCATTGTTCCCTCTTCACCAGCGTATCGTGGCTCCCGCTCGGTATCGAAACGGCTGGATGTGGGGTCGCTATCCGGTGAAAATAGATAGCGGAGTGCCGACGCCGGCGCCGGCTGAGGCTCCGGCAGGGCGCGGTTCGCTGCGTCCTGCACTTCCCTCACCACGACCTCCTCGAGGGTATCCAGTTGCTCGACGGTTGCCAGCTCCTCCTCGAGCAGGAGCTGGCGCAGGCGCGGGATGGGATCGCGTAACGCATCTCGCTCAAGTTCCAATGTGGGACGATACTGCGTGTCGTCATCCGACGCGGAGTGTGAATACAGGCGAACCACGTGAGCGTGCACCAACGCCGGGCCTTTCCGATCGCGGCAGTAGCGCACCGCGCGGCCCGTGGCCGCGTGACTCGCCACGACATCGCACCCGTCGACCTCCTCCACGTATAGATCGGGGAAGCCGTTGAGAATCCGACTGATACTTCCGCCTGGGATGTTGACCTCCACCGGAACGGAGATCGCATATCCGTTGTCCTCGATGAGGAAGATCACCGGCAACTTGAGGTTGCAGGCGGTGCTGAGGGCCTCCCAAAATTCGCCCTCCGCGAGCTGTCCTTCCCCGCTGCAGCACAACACGACCTCATCGTCCTCGAACGATTCGATTGCATCGCGCATAGGTGCTAGCCGAGCGGCGCGCCAGCCGGCCTCGGCGCAGCCGACGGCCTGAAGAAACTGTGTGCCCGTCGGAGAGGATCCCGCCACGATGCGAAGCGCCCGGTGTCCGAAGTGCATTGGCATTTGGCGTCCCCCGCTGGCGGGATCGCTCTCCGCGGCGACGCCCTGGAGGAAGTGCTGGTATGGCGTCATCCCGAGCGCCAGGCTCAGCCCTCGGTCCCGGTAGTACAGGTAGAACCAGTCCGAGCCGGGACGGAGGTGCTCGGCGATCGCCACCTGGACTGCCTCGTGTCCTGCGCCTGAGCCTTGGAAGAAAATCTTGTTCTGTTTCTTCAACTGGATCTCCCGGTCGTCCGTCCGTCGTGCCAGGAGCATGGTGCGATACAGGCGCAGTAATGCCTCCCGATCCAGCCGGTCGTCGGGGCTGGGCACTTGCGCTGGCCGGGCGCTGTTTGCCAGGTCTTTTCTCACAACGTCCGTGTGCGGTAACGCAGCGCTCCGTGGAAGGCCGCTCGAGGGCTGCCAGCCTGCACCTGAAAAGGTGACTGGCGGCGGGCTCCTGCTCTAGGGCGACCGGCCGCCCAAGTGCATTTCACTCTGCGATCGCTGACGATTGATCCCGATCTTGAGAATCTTTGGCAAGCACAAGATCCGTAGGGTTCTGCGGTGATATCCGAAGTACCGCCCATGTACCTGCTCCATGCTGTTGAGGTCGCCGATGTCGGTCAAGAGGATTCTCGTCTTGAGCACCGATGTAGTGAAGCGTCTGCGGTCTCGAGCACCGCCGAAAAATCGTCCGTCACCTGGCTGGTTTGCGCGGCGATGCCGCCATAGAGTACCTGATTGTTGTTGGGTCGAGACGCGTCCCTGCCCTGCGGTACGAACCGCCCGGCATGACCGCTTCGCTCCTCGGCCACGATTACTTGTCTCGGGTTTCATAAAGTAGTACCTTGTACTATGATTTGGCCAGGAAGCAAGATCGGGCCTGCCGCTCACTCCCTAGGGCGAGGCAGGCAAGGGTGCGGCTTCCCAGCGCTTGGCTGAGATCGTCGCACGGTTTTTCGAACCCCGGCCAGAGCAATGGTCTTGCGTGGCGCTCCTAGCGACTGGCTGCGCTGGTGACAGGGATAGCAGCGTTCTAGTTTTGTCGTGCACGCGCGGGCGCGCTGGCCGCGATCCGTCGGCTCACTGATTCTGGAGAGCGGCTCCGCAGGCTGACGTCGACTTCGTACAGGGGCGCGCTTTGACTGAACGATGGCTTCGCGCTGACGCATCAAAGCCGGCCGATGAACTGAAGGGTGCGAGGTGTGGCCGGCACGCAGCGTCCGCGACCGGCGCGGTGGCCACGTGATGCCAAGAAGGCGAAATGCGACTCCGTGACCTGGATACCGGCACCGAACACGAGCGGGTGGTCGAATGCATCGATGAGACTTCTGAGTATCACGGCATCATAGCGATTCACAGCACCGTTCTGGGCGTTGCCGTGGGCGGAACTCGATTCTGGCCGTATAGGGTCACGGAGGACGCGCTCGCAGATGCCTTGCGGCTGTCGCGGGGCATGAGCTACAAGTCAGCTCTCGCCGGTCTCAACCTCGGAGGTGGTAAGGCGGTCATCATCGGCAACGACCGAACGGTGGATCGAGACCGGCTCTTCCGCGTGCATGGTCGCTTCATCAACACCCTGGAGGGTCGTTACGTCACCGGCGAGGATGTGGGCACGAGCCCCGCGGATATGGAGATCGTCCGGTCCGAAACACCTTATGTGGCCGGCCTCCTCGACCGCTCCGTCGACCCGTCTCCCTTTACGGCGCACGGGGTAGTGCGGGCGATGGAAGCGGCGACGGCGTACACGTGCGGCTCGAACTGCCTGGCGGGACGGCGCGTGGTCGTCCAAGGATGCGGCCACGTGGGGCGCTACCTCGCGAAAGAACTGCACCGGGCCGGTGCCGAGCTGGTGGTCACTGATGTCGATCCCGGGAGGGTAGCTCAGGTAGTCACTGAAACCGGTGCACAGACGGTGGCGCCGGAAAAGGTTTATGAGGTCGAGGCGGACATCTTCGCGCCCTGCGCCCTTGGAGGCGTCCTTAATGATGAAACCATTCCGCGGCTCCGCGTAGCGATCGTTGCCGGGGCGGCTAACAACCAACTGAGAGAAGGGAGGCATGGCGACGAATTGGAGGAGCGAGGGATTCTGTACGTGCCCGATTACGTGGCGAATTCGGGTGGGGTCATCAACGGCGCGCGCGAGCTGTTGGGCTGGGATGTCGATCGCGCCGCACGTGGCATCGAAGGCATCTACGACACCACACTGGCTATGCTCGCCATGGCACGCGCGCAGGGGATCGCGGCGTGGCGGGCCGCGGACCGACTCGCAGAACAGCGGCTCGGTGGGAGGCCGCCAGCTGGTGCGTAGCTCCCGCTGCTAGGAAGGAGGCGCTCTCATGCGGTACAGGAGTAGCTGGATAGCGGCTATGTTTGTGGCCGTCGGAACGGCGTCGGCGTCGGCCCAGACGCGGGTGATCACTGGTCGGATCACGGACTCGCTCACCTCGGAAGTGGTGTCGTCGGGCCAGGTGGGGATGCAGGGGACCACCATCGGGGCGACCATCAGGGACAATGGGACGTTCACCATTGCGGTACCTGCCCGTGACGTGACTCTTTCGATCCGCAGTATCGGGTTCAAGCGGAAGGATGTATCAGTCCCCGCCAGCCAGAACTCGGTGCAGGTGGCGCTCGCGCGCGACTACTTCCAGCTGGAGGCGATCGTGGTGACTGGCCAGGCTACGGGCGTGGAACGCCGGAACCTGGCGAATGCGGTGGCGACGGTCAGCGCCGCGGATTTGGTGAAAGTGCCGGCTGCGAGCGTGGAGCAGGCGCTGACGGGCAAGCTCGCCGGGGCGGACATCCAGAGCAATTCGGGTGCTCCGGGGGGCGGTCTCCAGGTGCGGCTGCGGGGGGTATCGTCGATCATCGGGGCCGCGACCCCGCTGTACGTCGTGGACGGCGTCATCGTGAGCGACGCGGCGATCCCGACCGGGGTCAACTCCCTCACCAAGTCAGGCAGCCGCGTGGCGGCGGCGAACGCGCAGGACGACCCGGTGAACCGCATCGCCGACCTCAATCCCAACGACATCGAGAGCATCGAGGTCCTGAAGGGTGCCTCGGCCGCCGCGATCTACGGGCAGAAGGCGGCCAACGGGGTCATCCTCATCACCACGAAGAAAGGCCGGGTCGGCGCTCCCCAGTTCAACGTGGTACAACGCTTCGGTGTGTTCGCGCTGTTGAAGAGACTCGGGTACCGGCGCTTCCAGAGCCTCCAGGACGCCACCAACGCTTTTGGACCGCTCGCGGCCCAGTACTGGCAAAGCGGTCTCTATTTCGACCACGATGAGTACCTGGCCGGGAACAAGCCGCTCTCGCACGAGACGTCGGCTTCCATGAGCGGCGGGACGGAGACCACTCGGTACTTCGCTTCGGGGCTGGTCAAGCACGACGGGGGGATCGAGACCGGTACCTTCGCCAACAAGCAGTCGCTGCGCCTGAACGTCGACCAGACCGTGGGCTCACGCCTCAATTTCAGCCTCAACACGCAGGCGGTGCATGCGCAGGCCGACCGGGGCTTCAACAACAACGACAACACCGGTGTCAGCTACTATATGACGCTCCCGGGCATCCCCAGCTTCTTCGACATGCGCGGGCGCTGCGGTGGGCAGCCGACCACCAAACGCCACTGCCCGGACGGGACGGTGCCGGTGTATCCGGTGAACCCGTTCGCGGCCAGTAACGTGCTCCAGACCGCGGCGCTGGCGGAGAACGACGAGAACGTCTGGCGATTCATCGGCGCCGGGCGGGCGAGCTGGGACGCCATCGCGACACCGCAACATTCGGTGAAGTTCCTGCTGAACGGCGGCGCCGACGTCTACGCGCAGCGCAACCGGATCTTCGCGCCCCCGGAGGTCCAGTTCGAGCCGCTGGACGGCCTGCCGGGCACTTCGCTCCTGTCCAGCAGTTACAGCCAGTTCTTGAACGGCAAGGCCAACCTGGTCTACGCCTTCAAGCCGGCCGGCGGCGCGTTTTCGGCCACTACCTCGCTCGGAGCCCAGTACGAGTGGAGGGACATCAACACCTCCCGCACCCGGGCTGAGAACTTGATCGGGGGCCTGAAGAACGTGGATCGGGGAACGGTGGTGTACGTCGAAGAAGACCGGGAACAGGTCAGGGATCTTGGGCTCTTCGCCCAGGAAGAGTTGTTGACGCTGAATGAACGACTGCTCTTCACGGTCGGCGTGCGCGCGGATCAGAGCAGCAATAACGGCGATCCGGACAAGTTGTTCTACTATCCCAAGGTCGCGGCCTCGTTCCGGGTGCCCGTGCGGGCTGGGTTCCTCGACGAGGTCAAGCTCCGCGGGGCGTACGGGCAGTCCGGAAACCAGCCGCTCTATGGGCAGAAGTTCACCGAGCTCGCCCCAGCGAACATCCAGGCCATCGCCGCGGTGGAAGTGGGAACCATCACCGCGGCGAAGGACATCCGGCCGGAGCGCCAGCGCGAGATCGAGGGGGGGCTGGACGCGATCCTTTTCGGGGGCCGAGGGACCCTGGAGTTCTCGGTGTACGATAAACGGATTACGGACCTCCTGCTGCGTCGAGGTCTCCCCACGTCCTCCGGCTTCACCACCCAGTTCTTCAACGGCGGCGTGTTGCGCACGCGCGGGGCGGAAGCAGCCCTCAGCGTGGCGCCGCTCCAAACCACCAGGTTCCAATGGACCTCGCGTACCACTTTTTCGCTGGACCGCAGCAAGGTGCTGAAGCTTCCGGTGCCGCGGTTCGCCGCGGGCGGCTTCGGCTCGACCTTCGGCGGCTACTTCATCGAGGAGGGGAAGTCCCCGACACTCTTGTGGGGCAACGACACTCTGGGGTCGCAGCCGGGTGACGCGGCACTTGGTCCCCCGGGCCAGAGCGTCATCCGCCCACAAGGTGAGGCGAACCCCGATTTCCGCATGGGCTTCGCCAACGACCTCACCTACAAGGCGCTTCACCTGTACATGATGTGGAACTGGCAACAGGGCGGGCTCGCCAACAACCTGACGCTCCTGCTCTACGACTTCGCCCAAAACGCCGCGGACCATGACGTCCTTGAGCCCGGCGGCCGAAAGCGGGGCGAGCAGCGGCTGACCACCTGGTTCAAGCGGACCGCAGTCTACTTCGAAGACGCCACCTTCTGGAAGCTCCGCGAGCTCACCCTCTCGGTCGATTTGCCCCAGTCTCTGGTGCACCGGGTGTGGAGCGGGGCACGCCACGTGCGGTTGAGCTTGAGTGGCCGAAACCTGCTGACCATTACCGACTACATGGGGTTCGATCCCGAGGTGAGCAACTTCGGGGCCCAGTCGATTGCGCGAAACATGGACACGGGGCCGTACCCGCCGAGCCGCAGTATCTGGTTCGCGGTCGACCTGGGGTTCTGACCATGCGGGAACGCACGAGGAGACATGCCATGCGGACCATGCGGCAGTGCTCAGCCCTCGTCCTGCTGATTCTCGCGGGGGGCTGTAAGACGCTGGACGTACCGGATTTCAACAATCCGAGCCTGGAAGACCTGACGACCAACCCAACGCTGGCGGGCGTGCAGGCCGCGTCGACCGGCTTGCTCCTCGGCTCACGGCGGGCCGCGGCGAACTTCGCTCTCACGGTGGGGTCGTTCGGGCGAGAGGGCTACAGCCTCAACCTCGCACAGGGTTCGTTGCCTAGCTACGTCATCGGCCCCCTGGATCCCGGGAATTTCCTCACCGGGCCGCTCCTCTGGCGGGAGGAGTACCGGACGGTTCGGTCGGCCAATGTCCTGCTCGCCGCACTGGAGAAGGTGGCGGGCATGTCCGCGGCCGAGAAGGAAGCGGTCCGCGGGTTCGCCAAGACCATGAAAGCGTATGCTCTGCTCATGGTCATCGTCACCCGAGACACGTTTGGCATTCCCATCGCGGTCGATTCCGACCCTTCGGGGACCCCCGCGCCGATCGCCGCGAAGGCGGAGGCGTACGGAGCGATCGTCCAGCTCCTGAACGAGGCACGGGTGCATCTCCAGGCCGGCGGCAACGCGTTCCCATTCAAGCTGCCGTCCGGATTCACGGGGTTCGACACACCGCCGACCTTCATCCAGTTCAACCGGGCGTTGAAAGCCCGGGTGGACGTATACCTGAACGACTGGGCCGCGGCGCTGACGTCGTTGGGAGGGTCGTTCTTCAATACCGCCGCGCCGCTCACCCTGGGTGTCTATCACAGCTTCGGCACGGGCTCGGGGGACGAGACCAATCCGATGTTCGCTCCGGCGTTTCTGTACGCCGACACCAGGGTTCGGAGCGAGGCGCAGCAGAGAGCCGACGGCTCGCTGGATCTCCGCGCGCAAAACAAGGTGAAGCAGGTTCCATCGTTCAGCCTCCTCGGTATCACCACCGACCTACAGTACACCATCTACGATGGTCCCGGGGCGTCACAAACATGGATCAGGAACGAGGAGCTGATCCTGCTTCGGGCCGAGGCCAATCTCAATTTGGGCAACACCTCGGCGGCGATCCAGGACATCAACGTCATTCGAGTCAACTCCGGTGGGCTCGCTCCCATCCCGGATCCGTACCTGCCAGGGGCGGGGCAGCCTGCCACGCTGCTGGATGAGCTGCTATATGAGAAGCGGTACTCGCTCTGGTGGGAGTGGGGACATGTCTGGATCGACATGCGACATTACAACAAACTCAACCTGATTCCGAAGGCTCAGCCGAATCACAAGGTGTACGATGTGGTACCGCTGCCGATTGACGAGTGCCTGGCCCGCACGCCGCAGCCGAAGGGCTGCGTGGCCGTCGTAGGACTCTGAGGCGTCTACTCGGTGACCCGTGTGGGGCTGCCGCTCGGTCCCGACCGGATAGGAGCCCAGCAGGGCTGAGCGACGCGTGTACTCGATGTACGATTCGGTAGTCTGACGGCGCTCAACTGGCCCGCCAGGAGATGACTGACGGCGGCGACGATAGGACCTGAGTAGTAAGAGAGCCCTAAAGGAACTGGCTAAGGGTGCCCCGAAAGTTTGCGCGGTCAAGCGCTACCGGGTGTTCTTCATGCCGATACAGGCCCCGATCATCCGTGCGGGGTTCTAGCTCGCTATAGAGGAGGGGATGGACGGCGTCATCGCCCCTTGACAGGAGTCATCTCATGACATCGACGCTCGGGCAGGAATTGCGGATTGAAGACTATTTCGAACGCTATCGCGACGTGTCAGGAGAAGTGATTCTCAAAGAAGACATTCTCCGCCTGGGGCTTAAGTTCACCGAGGCAGCGCTAACCCGGGCGAAGGACCACCGGATCAAATCCTACTATCTGTTCTCGTTCGACAGGATAAGTCACGACGAGATGCAGAAGCGGGAAAGTGCCCGGGTGCCAGAGGATATTCGCTTCAGCAAGGGGCAGTATGGCCTGAGGCCGACCATCGTAAGGGTGATCAATTCCGCAGAGACGAAATACAGCATTGATGTGATTGATGATCAGTTGATGCTCTTGGAGCACGGAGTGCCAATTGCGAACGTGGAGTATCCCCCGAACCTTCGCAGCTGCCAGACGACCTTTGAGGACGGTGTGACCTACAATCAGGTGGTCGCTCGGCTCTTCTTCAATTCAATTGCCTTTCTCACGAATTACCGAATCTGCCAATATTGGGGCCCGAAAGAAGAATGCAAGTTTTGCGATATCAACAACAACGTAAGGGCGCTAAGGAAGGTCAGGGGACCGTTAGAAGTCCCCAAGGCGTTCAAAGATGCGCAGCAAGTGGCGACGGTGATCGAGGCATACTACAGGGAGGAAACCGATCCCGGATCCAGGATGCTCACCATCATCATGACGGGTGGAACGATCACGTCAAAGGTCAATGGCAGGAATTACGTCGATTTCAACGTGGAGTATGTCACAGCGGTGCGGGAACGCATAGGGTCTAGGCTCCCGTTCGTGGTGATCATGGAGGCCCAGAAGAAAGACGACGTAAAGAGACTGTGGGAAGCCGGGGCCTCCACGTACAATCCGAACATCGAAGTGTGGGACAAGAGGCTGTTTCAGCAGCTCTGCCCTGGCAAGGACAAGCTCATCGGCAGAGACGAGTGGATCCGGAGGACCATCGATGCCGTCGAGGTGTTCGGTGAGGGCAATGTGAGTCCGAACATGGTGGCCGGCGTGGAGATGGCCCAACCACATGGGTTCAAGACGGTGCGGGAGGCGGTCGAGTCGACGACCGAGGGATTTGACTACCTGATGGCACACGGGGTGGTCCCGCATCTCGACAGCTGGTGCATCGAACCCGGGTCAGCTCTCGCCGGGCGCGAGCCCCTGCCACTGGAATACTTCGTTGAAATCGATCGTGCCTGGTATGAAACATGGACCAAGCATAAGCTGCCACTCAATTCGGGTTGGGGACCAATGGGACCTGGACATGCGACGTATGGAAACAGCGGGTATATCGATATGGGGAATAGGTAATGTGGACCTTGTGGAGATGACCGGTCAGTAGACTGAAAAGCTCGGGTGTTCAACACGCTCTTCCGGTGGTAAGTTGGAGATGTCGAGTCAACCGATTACATATGGCGTGGCGCTGAGAACTCATAGATTACAGGCGGCACAACCGCCTCTTCGCCCGCGTTGATCAGCCCCACTGGCCAGGTACTACTGGAGTCGAGGACGTCGAGCAGCGCCCCGGGATCGTCCATGAGGGCGAGCACCCGCTCCCAGTGCTGTTCCTTCCCGCGGCACACGACTTCGGCCGGCGCCGGCTTCATCTGCCCCCAGGGCTGGATGTGGGCATGGAGATCGGTGACGCCAGGGAGCGCGGTCCCCGTCATCTCCCCTCGAACTTCGCGGGTCGTTTCTCCCGGAAGGCTTGGACGCCTTCCCGCTTGTCTCCCGACGTGAACGCGATGCCGAACAGGGCGATCTCGTGCCGGAGCCCTTCGTCCAGCGATGTCCGGACGCTCACGCGGACGGCCTCCTTGATCAGCTGAAGCGCGATGGGGCTCTTTTGGGCGATGCTGTCGGCGAGGGCGCGAGCGCGCTTCAGGAGCTCCCCACCGGGGACCACTTCATCTACGATCCTTAGTCGCAGCGCCTCCGCGGCGTCGATCAGCTCGCCCGTGTACAGGAGTTTGAGCGCGCCGCCCAGACCGGCGAGCCGCGGTAGTCGTTGGGTCCCGCCGCCGCCGGGAATGATGCCGAGATTGATCTCCGGCTGTCCGAGCTTCGCGGTGTCGGCGGCGATCCGAATGTCGCACGCCATGGCAAGCTCCAGCCCGCCTCCCAGGCAGAACCCGCTGATGGCGGCGATCACGGGCTTCGGGAACTCGTCCAACGCGGCGTACACCGACGGTCCCTGCATGACGCGAAACTGATCCACCGAGGTGCGCGCCTCGAACTCTCCGATGTCGGCGCCGGCCACGAACGCCTTGTCGCCAGCGCCGGTCACGATCACCACCCGCACGTCGCCGTTCTGTCGGAGTTCCTCCAGGGCGCTAACCAGCTGGCACCGGGTGGCGTCGTTCAGGGCGTTACGCTTCTCGGGCCGGTTGATCGTCAGCGTGGCAACATGGGCCTCGATCTGGGTCAGGACGTTTTCGGATTCGGTCATTCGTGGAGCCCCTTGCCCGCCTTCTTCCCTGGCTCACCCGCCGCAACCTTGCGACGCAGGACCTTTGGCGGACGGTAGTGCGGCAGCCTTGAGCTGCTCCCGGTGGACGTACTCAACGGTCTATGCTGCCCGAAATCTTCCCGCCGCCATTCTAAAGACGGGATGAAACCAACTATAAGGCCACGGACGCTGGGTCGTGACGGGTTTCTATGCGCTGGTCAGGCCAAGGTCGGTTAGCGCAGTACCTTGGCCCCGCAAGCAGGGCACCGGGAGTTCCGGCGCACGCGGTTCGTGGTGGCGCCGAAGATCCCTCCGACAAGAGAGGCGCCACAGGCTTGGGCAGGACAAACCGAGTATCCGCCTCTTGCGCTGGCCGAGGCGACGGATGAGCACTCCGGCCCCGACGCTGAGAGCGAGTGCCGCTCTGAAGGCGTCTGGGCCCTCGCCGGGTACGGCCAGACGCCATACGTCAGTGCGAAACACAGTAGGACTTTCAGTGAGTACCGCAC
>JACQVB010000259.1 GCA_016209985.1 Gemmatimonadota bacterium
CCGCCGACCCGCCGACCCGCCGTCTAGCTCGCATCTTTCGCATTGAGACTCATCAGGTTCATGAAGAGTTTGAAGGCCCCGGGAATACCCGCTGGAAGGAAACGGAAGAAAGCCAGCCCCGTGTAGACGTACGTTCCTTCACCATACTTCGTTACCAGTAGACTGCCGCGCAGAGGATCCATTCCGGGATCGTGCATCTCGAGCAGCGGCTTGTAGGACGGGTCCCACGTATGGGCGAAGTACAACCCCCGCTCTTGGGGCCAGCCGTCCCAGTCGCCGGGCGTGATCGGATTGGGCCGCACCAACGCCCGATCGTTGGGATCGAGAACCGTGACCGGCGCGTTCTCGTCGGTCACGCGGTCGTGCGGGTTGGCAATGGTGAGGGGCAGGGCGGGATAATTGCCCCGGATGTAGGCGTACTGCTGATACTGCACCACGACCAGACCGCCGCGCTTGGCATAATCCAGCACGCGATCATTGTGCCGCATCAGGGAGGAGTCGATTTCGTAAGCACGACTTCCCACCACCAGCACGTCAAACCGCGAGAGATCGGTATTCGCAATGTCATCACCGGACAGAAGGGTGATCGGCACACCCACCGACGCGAGCGCCTCGGGCACCCGGTCTGAAGCGCCGCGGATGTAGCCGACGCTCCGAACCTGCGCCAGCTTGAGCGATGCAGTCCGAATCTGGACCTCGGCCTTAACCACGTAGGGCGTGGGGCGGATGTGCGGATAATCCACCAATCTCACGCCTTCGCTGTATGACCTGCCGTCATCGGTCTCGGCCACCGCACGGAGCTGGACGGTGGAGTCCCGAATGACGCGCGGCCGGACCAGGGGGAGCTGATAGACGTGGCTTTCTCCGGCACGCTCCAGCGAGAATCGGAGCGGTACCGGCGCTTTCCATCCGGGGACCTCCAGTCGAAGCGCGCCTTCGCGCTTCACGGGCCCGTTGTTGACCAGCGTTACGGTAAAGGTGCGAACGCTGTCGCCCTCCGCCGGCCACACGACACGCCCCGGAGTGATCGCCACGTCGATCGCGGGTACTATGCGAACCGGTCGCCTGATTTCACCGGTCGCCTGGTCGTTTTCGCGGAGCGCAGCCTCCCGCTCGAGCGTAACCCGGGCACCCAGGACCGAGACCACCGCGCGAGCGTTGACCAGCGGCGGATCGAACGGCAAACCGCGCACCGACGCGGGCGCCCCGGTCCAGTCGTACATGGCCCCCTTGAGCGGCTTCGCGAGGAAGTAGGGCTGGGTGGGGATCGCCGAGTCAGGCACGGTGATGGCGAACTTCCGGCTGACCAGCTGTCCGGCGGGTGCGCTCGAAGGGGCCGTGCCCAGCGGCTCGATCTGCCACCCGCGCGGGGTGGAGATGGCGAGCGAGTCGATCGTGACCGCCACCGTGCCGGAGTTGTAGACACTCAGCTCGATCTCGAAACGCTGGCCGGGGATGACTTCGTCGTCGGTGGCGATGGCGTCGATGACCAGACCGGAAGCAACGGCGAGGGCTTGCTCGGCAAACTGGCGGGTCGCCAGGTCGGCGGGTCGGCGGGTCGTTGGTCCCGGTGCAGCGACCCGCCCACCCGCCGATCCGCCGAGCAGCTCGGCCAACGGCTTCGCGACGTCACCCAATCGCGCCGGCGACAGCACGCCTCGCAACGAATCCGCCAGCCGCGCGAGCGTGGGATCTTCCAGCGGAATGCCGTCGAAGATGGTTGCCTCGCGGCCGGGGACCACACCCGAGTTGACCGTGGACTCGATGAGCTGCAGTCCGGTACGGTTGGGTCCGATGCGCTGGATCTGGCCCATGTCCTGTGAGCGATGCCGGCTCCGGCTCGCCATGGCCACCTGGGCGTAGGACTTTCCCAACCGCGGGTCGAGCACGCCGGTCTGTATTTCCACCGTGGCAGCCTGGGGATTGAAGCGGGCGCTGCGGTAGAGCTTGACCGGCTGCCAGGGATCCAAGCCCTCTTCCCGCTTGAGCTCGGGAAACTTGGACGGATCGCCGGCCGCCGCGAACGCGATTGGGGTGATCCAGCCCGCGTCCTGGTGCTGGCCATGTCCGTCCCGCGCCGTCCCGCTGAAAATGTCCACCACTACGTGGGGCCGGAACCGCCGGATGATCCGCACCACATCCTTGAGGACCGAGTCGGATGGCCAGAAGCGCTGAGCCTCCTCCAGCGTGCGGGAGAAGCCGTAGTCGAAGGTGCGGGTGAAGAACTGGGTCGCGCCGTCGATCTCGCGCGCGGCGAGCAATTCCTGCGACCGGATGAGACCGAGCTGCGGTCCCAGCTCCGGTCCGATGAGATTCTGGCCACCCTCGCCCCGATTGAGCGACAGATACGCGGCCCGGGCGCCGTAGCCCAGCGAGAGGACCGATAGCAATTGGGTGTCTTCGTCGTCCGGATGCGCGGCGATCATCAGGACCCGCCGCTGCTCGGCAAGACTCTGGAGGAGGCGATCGAGCGCGACCACCCCGCCGGTCGAGGGGGGAGAGAGTTGGGCGCGGGCGGAGTGCGGCGAAAAGGCGAGAATCATGGCGCCGGCGAGAACCCAGCCCGACCACCGGCGGGTCGGCGGGTCGGCGGGTCGCGAATCCAGCCTGCTGATCAGTTGGGCTTTGCGGAGACGGTCGACTGGCTCGGGCATGCCATCGACCCGCCGACCCGCCGACCCGCCGACCCGCCGATCAAGCCGCTTGACGAGCGACAACGATGCTGCGGAGCCTCTCGGCGCTCGGATCTTCGGGATCACCGAAGGGGTGTGCATGGCCCTTGTCGTCGAGCAGCACGGAAGGGCTGATGAATTCGAACTTGCGGGCACGAATCCGCTCCTGCACCTGTTGGGTGCTGACGGGGGCGGCTATTCCAACACGCGACGCTCCCATCGTTTGGACGACATCGGCGGCCGCGAGGACCTTCCACGGCGACGTGAGCTGGCCTTCGACGATGACGACGTTGGCGCCGCTTACTGCTCGCAGCTGGCGCTGGCCGCGGAACAGCAGGCGCTCGGACTTGATGGCGCGGCGCGCGCGGTCGATGGCCTCGTTGAGCGCGTCCATCATTCCGAAGCGCGGGGCAAAATCAGGGTCCATTACCGCATCGCCATCCTCGGCGACGGCGCCGATGACCCCGATGTCGTCGAGCCGTACGTGCGCCCCGACGATCACGTCAAAGGCGCAGCTCATGGACTTGGCCGCCGCGGCTGCCACCTCCACGCCGGTTGGCGCAATGCCGAGAACGACCACCGGCGCTTCAAAACGCTGATACAACTGCCGGCCCAGAAACGAGCCGGCACCAGAACGCGTGGGATAAAGGGCCTCAGCCGGGGGCGCGGCGGCGGTCATGATGCGTAATTATACGACGGCGCCCCGCTCCCCACACAGCCCCACACAGCATGACGGGATAACGGCATAACGGCATATGGTTCGCGGCCCTTCATGCCGTCATGCCGTTATGCTCTTTCAGGGCGTGAGCGCCGGATTGAGATACCGCGCCAACCAGCCCTGCACTTCCGTCCACCACTTGAGCTGATTCTGCGGCCGGCTGATCCAGTGGCCCTCGTCCGGAAAGACCAGTAACCGGGCCGCAATGCCCTGGCGACGAAGCGCGGTGAAGGCCTGGAGGCCCTCGGTGTACGGCACCCGAAAGTCCTGCTCGCCATTGATCACCAACATGGGCGTCCTGAACTGGGCCGCGAAACGCTGCGGCGACCAACGCTCGTAATCCTGCCGATTCGCCCACGGCACGCCCCCAAACTCCCATTCGGGGAACCACAGCTCCTCGGTGGCCCCGGACATCGACTCGAGGTTGTAGACGCCGGCGTGGTTGACCAGCGTTCGGAAACGGGTGGTGTGGCCTTCCATCCAATTCATCATGTAGCCGCCGTACGATCCACCGGCAGCAGCCATGCGGGTGGAGTCCACGTAGGGCAACCGCGCCACCGTATCCACGCCATTCATGATGTCGGTATAGACCCTGCCGCCCCAATCGCGCGAGATCTGATCCACGAATTTCTGCCCGAACCCGGTCGATCCCCGCGGGTTGGGCATGAAGACCACGTAGCCGGGCGCGGCGAACAGCCCCGCGTTCCAGCGCGAGTGGAAGTTGTCGAGCCAGGCGCCCTGGGGGCCGCCATGCACCAGCACCACCAGTGGGTACCTCCGCCCCGGCTGAAACCGCGGCGGCTTGACCAGCAACCCATAGACGGTGTCGCCCTCCGCGCCGCGCCACTTGATCTCCTCCGCGGGCTGCAGCGCGAGAGTTCGGAGGCGCTCGGCATTCATGCGGGTGACCGCGCGCGGGGGTTCGTGGCCCGCTATCCAGGTGTAGACGTTGCCCGGGTTTTCCGCGTCGTCCGCGACGAAGGCAAGTACCGGCATCTGGCCGTTCATCCCGACAGCGATCTGTCCCGGATTCATGCTGTCAGCGCGAAGGATGTGGTGGACGTCGCCACCGGCCGTGATGTGCAGGATCTCGTGGCGCTGGCGCTCTTCAGCTACGGCGAAGAAATCGGGCCCACCCGGAGCCCACAGGTATTCGCCGATGGACTGATCGTACCCCTGGGGGACTTCATGCGTGGCGCCGGACTGCCGGTCACGCACCATGAGCCGCCAGCGGTCGGACTCGAACCCCGGCCGTTCCTGAGACAGGAACGCGAGCGACTTACCGTCGGCCGAGTAGGCCGGCGTCTGATCGCCACCTTTCAGGTTCGCGGTGAGGTTCACCGGCTCTCCGCCGGTGACGGGAACCGTGAAGATGTCACTGTTGGTCTGATGGGCCTGCTCGGTCCCACTCGCCACCTTGGCGGTGAAGGCGAGCTCGCGGCCGTCGGGGGAGAAGGCATAGTCCTGCGACCCGCCGAACGGGGGGACCGGCGTATCGTAATCCTTTCCTTTTAATAGGTCGGTGGGCGGGCCGCCCACCGCAGGCACCACGAACAGGTGGCTCCGGAGATCATCCTCCCACGTGTTCCAGTGCCGGTAGAGCAGGTCGTCATACCCTCTCGCCTTGCTCGGCCGCTTCGCGTCTTCTTCGGCCCGACGAGCGTTGCACGCGTCGTCCGGACAATCCGGATACACCTCCGAGACGAACGCCAGCATGGTTCCGGTCGGAGACCAGATGACCCCGTCCGCCCCGGTGGAAAGCGTGGTGAGTTTTCGCGCCGGCCCGCCGGAAACGGGATACAGCCAGACTTGCGGAGTACCTCCGCGCGAGTTGACGAACGCTATCGTCTTGCCGTCGGGCGACCACTTGGCTGAGCGCCCGCCGAGCGAATCGGTCGAGATGCGCCGTGGCTCGCCACCGACAGCGCTCACCAGCCAGAGGTCCTGGCGACGCCGGTTCGCGGCGAGGTCGGTGGTGATGACGGTGTAGACGACCTGCTTGCCATCGGGCGAGATCGCCGGCTCGGAGACGCGGTCGAGCGTGAGAAATTCGGTAACCGACATCGCGTGGCGGGGCGCCTGGGCCCGCGACATCGCGGCACCGAGCAGCGAGAGAAGCATGCCCGCAAGGATAGTGCGAAGATTCATTGCGTCGCTCCGGGCCTGGGAAATTCACGCCAATGTAGCACACGGCAGCATGAGGGAAACGGGGACTATCCTTAGTGTTCGGCAATGGGCTTGCGGGAAGGCGCGATCCCGGGCAAACTGCTGCGTGACGACCGAAGACATGCAGATCGCGACCGGCCGCGGCGGGCCTGGGAGGCACCGGCCGTCACTGCTTGGCTCCGCAACGGACGAGATCCAACGGGGACGCGAGCTGGAGGAGCGGGTCGAGCAGGAGCTGCCGGCGCTATTGGTAAAACGGCTGCTCGGCGAGGGGCAGACCGCCGAGGTCGCGCATCTGATTCTGGTCGGCTTGGTGGGCGGGTTGGTGTGGCGAACCATCCCGCCGCTCGCGCTGGTGCTGTGGCTGGGGTCGGTGATCGCGGCGACCCTGGCGGGTGGCTTCATTCGCCGGCGGCTCGTTTCACCGGACCTTTCGCCCCACTACGTCATCCGGACGACACGGCACGTCGTGTGGGTCGGCTCACTCGCGTGGGGAGCGGGCGCGGCGGTGGCGGCCCCCGGCCTGTCACTCCAGAATCTGGTGCTGTTGCTGGGTGTGTTCGCCGGTATCATGGCGATCGCCACCGAGAAACTGATCGCCGACCCCCCGAGTTTCTACGGGTCCCTGGCGGGACTCCTGGGCCCACTCTCCATCGGCATCCTCGCCAGCGGGCACACGCCGCCTTACCTCCTGGCACTCGCGCTCGTGGTCTTGTTCGCTGCGGCCATGGTGGTGTTCTACCGCCGATCTCACCGCGACCTGCTGACTCAGCTGCGGACGGCCCAGCGGCTCGCATTCAGCGAGCAGGCGGTCAGGCGAGAGCGCGGGTTCCTGGATACGCTCCTGTCCAGTGCCCCCACCGCCATCGCTGCACTGCACCGTGACGGCCGGGTCCTCGGGATCAACCCGGCGTTCGAGCGCTTGTTCGGCTACACCGCTTCCGAGGTAATGGATCGGGATCTCACCGAGCTGGTCGTCCCTGAGTCGGAAGCCGTCGCCGCGCGCCGGCTGGACGACGAGGCGCGGGCCGGACGATCGGTGGTGACGGAGGCCCACCGCAGGCGGAAGGATGGCAGCCTGGTCCCCGTACAGATATCCAGTACGGCTGTGGCCGGCGCGGACGGTGCGATTCTCAGCCTCTATCACGATCTCACCGACGTCAGACGAACGGAGCAGGCGCTCCGTGAGGCTCGTGATCTGGCCGAGCGGGCCGCCCAGGCCAAGAGCGCCTTCCTCGCCAACATGAGCCACGAGATCCGGACGCCGCTGAACGGGATCCTCGGGATGTCCGGGCTGCTGCTGGATACCGAGCTCGACCCGGAGCAGCACCGCTGTACGGAGCTGGTGCGGAGCTCGGCGGACGCCCTGCTCACGGTCATCGAGGATGTCCTGGACTTTTCCAAGATCGAGGCCGGGCGCCTGAAGCTGGAGGCCGTCTCGTTCGATTTGCCCGCGCTGGTAGACTCGACCGCGCGGCTGCTGGCGATGCAGGCCTTCGAAAGGGGTGTCGAGGTCGCCTGCGACGTGGGCGACGGGGTCCCCCGATTGGTGCGGGGCGACCCGGGCCGTCTGCGGCAGGTGCTGAACAATCTGATCGGGAACGCGGTCAAGTTTACCCCCAAGGGCGAAGTCATCGTTGCCGTCGCCCCGCAAGGCATGGGGGATCGTGAAACGGCCATCCGGTTCGCCGTCCGGGATACCGGGATCGGCATTCCGGCGGACAAGCTCGAGACCATCTTCGAGGAGTTCAGCCAGGCCGACGTATCGACCACCCGCCAGTACGGCGGCACCGGTCTCGGGCTGACCATTTCCCGCCGCTTAGTGCGCTTGATGGGAGGCGAACTCCAAGTATCCAGCGTCCCCGGCAAGGGCAGCGAGTTCTGGTTTACGGTACCCTTCGCGCTCGAGGCCGGGCAGCCTCCGGGGCCGCGGGCGACCCCCGTTACTCTGGCCGGGGCCCGGGTCCTGGTGGTGGACGACAACCCCACCAGTCGCCGCATCGTCCGGGAGATCGTGGCAGGCGCGGGGTTCGCCGCCCACGACATTGGGAATGTGGAGGCCGCCTTCCGCGCCTTGCAAGAGGCGGCGGTGGAGGGGCGCCCCTACCGGCTGGCCATCATCGACATCCAGATGCCCGGCCGCGACGGATTCGAGTTGGCCGCGCTGACGCACCGAGATCCGACGCTGGCCCCAACCCGGGTCATGATGCTCAGCGCGGCGGGGCGCCGAGGGGACGGCGAGCGGTGTCGGGAGTTGGGGGTCTCCGCCTACCTGACCAAGCCGATCGCCCGATCGGAGCTATTAGAAGCCGTCAGCAAGGTGCTGAGCGGGGAAGCGGCCGAACGGTCCGCCCGTTTGGTCACCCGTCACTCGATCACCGAATCACGGAAACGCCTCCGCATTCTTCTGGCGGAGGACAACCCGGTGAACCAGCAAGTAGCGGCGACGATGCTGCGAAAGCGCGGCCATCAGGTGGACGTCGTCGATAACGGACGCCGCGCGGTCGAGGCGTTAGGGAAGACGGGGTACGATGTCGTGCTCATGGATGTACAGATGCCGGAGTTGGATGGGGTGGCCGCGACCAGGGAGATCCGGCAGACGCCAGGATTCGCGGGATTGCCCATCATCGCGCTCACGGCGCACGCTCTCGTCACCGAGCACGAACGCTGCTTGGCCGCCGGGATGAACGCATGTGTCATCAAGCCATTCAAGCCGCACGAGCTGTTCGCCGCCGTGGAGGGATGGGAACTGCCTGCGGGTGGGGGTGCGGCTGCAGAAGCTGCGGGATCGAGCGAGGCCGCGCCGGTGGATCTCGCCGGGCTGGAGGCCACCATGCGCGAAGCCGGCGCCGAGGAGGCCGTGGGCGAGATGCTCGCCCGGTTCGTCCAGGACGCGCCGGGGCGCATGTCGGCACTGGAAGAGGCGCTGGCCGCGGCCGACGCCGATCGCATTCGTCAGGCGGCGCACGCCTACAAGTCCGCGGCGGGAACCATCGGCGCCGCGCGGCTGGCGGGGCTGCTCAAGCAGACCGAACTCGCGGGTCGCATGGCCGATATCGAGGGAGCCGGGCGGCTGCTGGAGGAACTGCTCGCGGCGCACCACGCCGTACTCGCCTACCTGGAGACGTTGCCTGGTGCCGCTGGTGGTTCGAGCCATCGATAGCCGATGAGTTCCGGCCCGGCGCAGCACTGGCTCGTCGGCGTGGCCCAACGGGCGGGGCTCGCCGGGGCGGACGCACTCAACCTGCCGGCCGGGACACCGCCGAGCGAAGCATGGGCGGCGGTGTGCGCCGCGCTCCCGGTGCGCGACGGTGACTTGGCCCAGGCGGTGGCCCGGCACTTCAAGCTGGCGGTGGCCGATTTGAGCGCGGCTGCCCCCCGGGCCCTGAAGCTGCTGCCCGAAACGTTCGCCCGTCGCTACCACGTGTTTCCGCTGCGGGAGGACGACCGTCGCCTCACGATCGCCACGGCCGATCCCACCAATCTCGACGTCGAACAGACCCTGGTCTTCGCCGCCGGGAGGGCCGTGGTCTTCGAGGTCGCGCCACCGGCCGTGATCGACCAGGCGATCGAGACTCGTTACTCCCCGGAACGGGTGGTGGAGGACCTCTTGGGGAAGGTCGGCGCCGAGAAGGTTGACTCGGTGAGCGTAGTCGAGGAGGAGGAGCAGGCGGATGTGGTGCGGGTGCAGGAGACCGAAGCGGCTCCGGTGATCAAGCTCACCAATCTCATTCTCCACGATGCCGTGACCGAACGCGCCAGCGACATCCACATCGAGCCGGGTCGGGCCGGCGGGACGGTCCGCTTTCGCGTCGACGGGGTGCTTCGCCAGTACATGCGCATCCCCATGCCGGCCCTCAACCGGGTGGTCTCCCGGATCAAGGTGCTGAGCAACATCGACATCGCCGACCGCCTGCGGCCGCAGGACGGCCGGACCCGGATCCGTGTCGACCAGCACAACTACGATCTGCGAGTATCCACCGTACCGACGCGGGACGCGGAGAAGGCTGTGGTCCGGATTCTCGACAGCCAGGGCGCGCCGCGCCTGGAGGAGCTCGGCGTGCTGCAGCACGACCTGGACCGCCTGCGCCGCCTTCTGGCCCATCGGAACGGGATCGTCACGGTGACCGGCCCCACCGGATCGGGCAAGACGACGACGCTCTATTC
>JACQVB010000260.1 GCA_016209985.1 Gemmatimonadota bacterium
GTTCTACGACCGCTTCAAGATCCCCTCGTTCAACGTCACCGGCTGGCTCGAGGGTCAGCTGCGAGGCACGATCCAGGGGTATGAGAACGCGGTCCAGGTAGGGAAGAACCCAGCGGACCATATGCTGATCGTCGGGCCGTGGCTCCACGGCGTGAACAACCCCAGGAATCGCAAGGTCTCGGAGCGGGACTACGGGCCCACGGCGATCATCGACCTGAACAAGATTCGGGACGAGTGGATGGACTATCGGATGCTCGGCAAGCCCCGGCCTAACTATCCCAACGTCATGTACTTCGTGCCGGTCAAGAATGAGTGGCGGAGGGCCGATGTGTATCCGCTTCCGAGCACCCAGTACACCAAGTATTACCTGGAGAGCGGGGGCAAGGCGAACACCCTGAACGGAGACGGCGTTCTCCGGACCACCAGCCCTGGGAAGGGCACAGCGGATGAGTTCGTGTACGACCCGGCCAACCCGGTGCCGACCCTCAGCAGCCGCACCGCGGGGAACCGCGGTGGAATCCCGTCGGGTGCGGTGGACTATCGGCCGGTGGAAGCGCGTCCAGACGTCCTGGTCTACACCAGTTCGCCGCTGCAGGAGGGAGTGGAGATCACCGGGCCGGTGACAGCGACGATCCATTTCTCCACCGACGTGCCGGACACGGATCTCTCGGTGAAGCTCCTGGATGTCTATCCGGATGGGCGTTCCCTGATTCTGACCGAAGGTATCGGCCGGGCACGGTTCCGTTCTTCATATAGCAAGCCCGAGCTGCTCGAGGCGGGCAAGACGTACGCGATAGAAGTGGAGCTGTTCCCGACCAGCAACTATTTCGAAGCTGGACACCGCATCCGCGTGGAGGTGACGAGCAGCGACTTCCCGAACTTCGGCCGCAACCTCAATACCGGGAAGAACAACGAGACAACCACGGAGATGCGGGTGGCGCACACCCGCGTCCTGCATAGCAGCGCCGCTCCCTCGCACATCGTTCTCCCGGTCATTCCCTCCGGCACGGTGTCGGCGTACGAGCCCCCGCTGGCGCCGCCGACACCACCGGAAGGCCAACCTGCCCCCCAACGGTAGGCTTCGGCTGATCTGACCTTCCCGGGCAGGGCACGACCCCGATTCCGCGAGCCGCCGCGCGCCATTTGATCTTGCGCGGCGGCCCTCGGAGGCGGGATACTGGTATCATGCTTCCCCGGCGCCCGCGTATGCTCGCATCCCTGTCGTCCGCAGCGGCGGCGCTGCTCGGTGTGATGCCCGGGATGGGTCGCGCGCAGGCACTTGGTATCGTCACCGGGACGGTGGCGGAGGCGGAGACCGGGCGGCCCATCGACCAGGTCCAGATCACCGGCATCAATCAGCGCGTGAGCGGACGAACGGACCGCCGAGGTGCATACCGGCTCGTTGGCGTGCCAGCAGGCGATCTGATCATTCGACTCGACGCGCCCGGGTTTGCCCTTGCCACGGAGCAGATCCACATCGGGGCCACCGACAGCACGCTCGCCGACTTCGAGCTCAGTCGGGTGGGCGATCTGTTATCGCAAGTGATAAGAGGTCAACCAGGAGGCGGGGAACTCGGGGCGCGCGGCGCCCGCCCGGTGGAGGGAGAAGTGGTGGAACCGGGGATGGGCGACCATGGGCGGCGGGCGACGGAGATGCTGGGATCTCGCGTGGCGGGAGTACGGGTCCAGCAGGGCGGCGGCGGTCAGGTCGGCGCGGGTACCTCCATCCAGATCCGGGGAGCCAAGAGCTTCATTCAAGCGAACGACCCGATCATCATCGTCGACGGGGTCCGCGTCTCGGGTGGGGCGGCGGGTGGAGTGCCCGCGAGGGGTCGTGGACCCACCATCCTCGACCTGCTGGGTTCCGAGACCATCGATCGTATCGAAGTGCTGCGGGGCCCGGCCGCAGGAGCGCAGTACGGCGAAGGCGCCCTGAACGGGGTGGTCCTCATTTACACCAAGCAGGGTGCTGGTGGTGGGCGATGATCCGCCGCGCGCCCCAGGCTTCCGCTCTCCACTCCCTCGCCCTTCGGTTGCACTGCTACGTGCTGATCGGCGCAACAAGCGGGTGTCTATTCGGACGGCGGACGGCAGCGGTCGACTCCCAAGACGGCGCTGATTCGCTGAAAGACGTGCTGCTGGCAGTAGAGAACCAGAACTACTACGACGCGACCATCTATGCGATCCGGGGGAGTGCGCGCGAGCGCTTAGGAGTGGTTCCCAGTCAGAAGACCGAAAGTTTCCGGCTCCGTTGGCGAGCCGAGCGCGTATCGTTCGTCATCCAGCTCCTGGCGGTGGGCAGCTTCACCACTGAAGAGATTGAAGTCAGTCCCGGCGATGAATTGGAGCTCAGGATCGCTCCGGACCTGCATCGTTCCAAGGTCAGCCGGTGACTGAAGCCGGCTTGCCGTAATCGAATCTGTTGGGGCGCGGGGACTGTGGTGAGTCGACGGAACGCGCTGCGGGGCCTGATAGCGGCTTAGCGGGCCCGGACGGCGCAGGCGCCGAGCTCGAAATACACCACGCCGGGTGTGCGCTCGTCCCGGCTGATGACCCTCGTCTCGGAGCAACTCTCCGGATTCCGGGCGGACGCCCGGATGATGAGCTGATTGGCCTGTCCGCCGGCACCCCCGCGGCGGTAACGGATGGTGAGCGGCGTGCGCCCCACGTACTCGTCGTTCATTTCGATGCGGGCGCCCGGCGGGTCCGAAAGGATGTTGACCTCTTCAAACTGCAGGAACCACGCGGTCGCACACCCGAAGAGAAAGCCGGCCACCGCCACCGAGCCGAGGCGTTTCAGGGCGAGCGCTTGGTGCGAATCAGGATGGCGCCGTTGCCTCCGCCGGTTCCGTAGCGCGTCGAAACGTCGATCCCGCTCATGAAGCGAATGCCGGCGATCTGGCTGGCGGGCATCTCTCCGAGCATGCGGAAGTCCGCGATTTGGACACCGTCGAGGAAGATCATCGGCTGGCTGGAGAGGTTGAAGCTGGACTGACCCCGCGACTCGATGGCGCCCGGCTTGCCGCTGGAGGTTTCCGACATGGAGATCTGCGGCGCGATCAGACGGACGGCATCCCAGGCGGTACGGGCGCCGCTGCGTTCGATGTCGCGCGCGGTGACCTCCCGGGACGGCCGAGTGGCCCGGCGGTGGCTCTGGGATGCGCTGGAGCAGTCGCTGACGATGAGAGCGGCGGGCAACGCGAACAGCCATCCGACCCGGTGGCATGAGGGCACCACGGTCGTATACCTCCCTGGCATCGCTCGCACGCCGTCGGCGCCAGGTAGGTACCGGGCCGCGCTGCCGCGCAGAACGACTCCCAACCTCAGCGTAAGGTCCGCCCGGCAAAAGTCAATAGCGATCCGTCTTGCGTTTCCCCTCCCCGCCCGTAGATTCGCGCTCAGCTGTTGCATCTGTATACAAAACTGTAGCACAAAACTCTGGAAGCGAACAAGTACGTCGCGGGTGTCTGCGTCTTCCTGCCAGTCCGGAAACCGTATCCTCGCAGCGCCCTGTGACACATGTCGAGTAGATGAGAAACACGCCGCGCCCATTGCTCGTTCAGCCCAGCTCGGGCGGCGCGGTTCCGCTGTGGATTGACCCACGACAGGAGGGTGCCATGGTGTCCTCGTTGTTCACGCGCCTCGGTATGGTTGGATTGCTCCTCGCGCTCGCAGCCTCGCCGGGAATGGCGCAGGGTGGGGGTGCCGTCGCCGGCACGGTGACGGACCCGCGATTGGTCCCGCTGGACGGCGTGCAAGTGGCCGTGCAGGGAGTTCCCGGTGTGGTTCGCACCGACTCGCGCGGCCGTTTTCGCATCGGGAATCTCCCCACCGGCCGCGTCACGCTGCAGATCAGCCGGATCGGATATCGCCCCATGACCCAGGAGGTGGCCGTGGGCGAGACCGATCTGCGCGTGTCCCTGACCGAGGCGGCGGTGAGCCTGAGCGAGATCGTCGTCACCGGCGCGCCTGGCGGCGAGCTGAAGCGAGCCATCGGGAACTCGATCGCCACGATCAACACGGCGGACTTGCAGAAGCTCGCGCCCGCGCCGGCCGTAACCAGCCTCCTGAATGCCAGCATATCCGGAGTCTCGGTGGTTCCTGGCACCGGGACGCTGGGTGCGGGCCCACGCATCAACATTCGGGGGCAGGGCAGTTTTTCGCTGACCGACCAGCCGCTGGTGTACATCGACGGAGTGCGGGTCACCAACGACGTGGCTAGCGGTCCCAAGTCCCAGGGCTACGGCTCAGGAGTGATTTCGCGGCTGAACGACCTCAACCCCGACGATATCGAGAGCATGCAGGTCATCAAGGGGCCCGCGGCCGCAACGCTCTACGGCACCGAAGCCTCCAACGGGGTCATTCAGATCATCACCAAGAGGGGCGCCGAAGGACGGCCCAAGTACGACTTCACCACCCGGCAGGGGGCCGTGTGGTTCGGCAACCCGCAAGGGCGCATCCCCGGGAACTATTACCGGGATACTGATGGGAGCATCAAGATCCTCGACCTGGTGGCCCAACAGGATGGGAAGGGCACGCCGCTCTACAAGAACGGGAATCTGCAGACCTACGAGGGATCGATGGGCGGCGGCAGCGCGGCGGTGCGCTA
>JACQVB010000241.1 GCA_016209985.1 Gemmatimonadota bacterium
ACCACAAGATCATCATCATGACCGACGCCGACGTGGACGGCGCCCACATCCGGACCCTGCTGCTCACCTTCTTCTACAACCAGATGAAGCCGTTGATCGATGCGGGCTACATCTATATCGCGCAGCCGCCGCTCTACCGGGTGGCCAAAGGCAAGGAGGAGTTCTACGCCTACGACGAGGCCGAGCGGGACGACTACATCAAGCGGGTCGCCAACGGGTCGGCCAAGGGCTCGGTCAACGTGCAGCGCTACAAAGGGCTGGGTGAGATGAATCCCGACCAGCTCTGGAAGACCACCATGGACCCGGCGAGTCGCACGATCCTCAAGGTCGAGCTGGAAGACGCTATTCGGGCGACGGAGCTCTTCGAGACGCTCATGGGCGACGAGGTCGAGCCGCGCAAGCTGTTCATCGAGAGCAACGCCAAGTTCGTAAGAAACCTGGATGTCTAGCGAAAGCAGGGAAGAGGGAAGGGGGAAGAGGGAAGAGTAAAGCGGCCCCCTGCTGGCGAGGGTCTTACTCTTCCCTCTTCCCCCTTCCCTCTTCCCTCTTCCCCATTTAACCGGAATGACCATTCGCGGCGCCACCTCCCCCGACGACCCCAAGTTCGACCGCTCGCGCAGCTATGACGCCGTGCTGGTGGTGTCCTTCGGAGGGCCCGAGGGACTCGAGGACGTCATGCCCTTCCTCGAGAATGTGACCCGGGGCCGGAACATTCCGCGGGAACGCCTGGAGGAAGTCGCGCATCATTACGAGCATTTCGCCGGCGTGAGCCCGATCAACGAGCGGAACCGGGTGCTGATCCGCGCCCTCCAAGCGGAGCTGCAAAACCACGGTCCTCGGCTTCCGGTGTACTTCGGCAACCGCAATTGGCACCCGCAGGTCGCCGACACGGTTCGGCAGATGGGGGACGACGGGGTCAAACGCGCGATCGTCTTCGTGACTGCGGGGTTCTCTTGCAATTCCGGGTGCCGCCAATATCGTGAGGACGTGGTCCGCGCGGCCGAATCGGTGGGAGAGGGCGCGCCTGAGTTCGACAAGCTGCGGGTGTTCTACAATCACCCACGTTTCGTCCAGGCCAATGCAGAGAACCTGCAACGCGCGCTCGCGCAGATCCCCGACGGCCGCCGCGACCGGGCGCGCCTGGCCTTCACGGCTCACAGCATCCCCGACGCCATGGCCCGGCGGAGCGCGTACGAAAAGCAGCTTCAGGAAGCGTGCCGGCTGGTCGCCGAGGCGGCGGGCGTGAAGCGGTGGGACCTGGTCTATCAGAGCCGCAGCGGTCCGTCGCACGTCCCCTGGCTCGGGCCCGACGTACTGAGCCACCTCGAAGATCTGGCCAGGCAGGGAACGAGGGACGTCGTCGTCGATCCGATCGGCTTCATTTCGGATCACATCGAGGTGCTCTGGGACCTGGATGAAGAAGCCCGCATCAAGGCCGGAGAGCTGGGAATGAACCTGATTCGCGTCCCCACGGTGGACACGCATCCGGAGTTCATCACCATGATTCGAGAGCTCATTCTCGAAAGGGTGACGCCCAATCCAGACCGGCGGGCGGTAGGCCGCTACGGGCCGAATCACGACATCTGCCCAGTGGATTGTTGCTTGATCGGCGGATCGGCGGGTCGGCGGGTCGGCGGGTCGGCGGAAACGGATCGGTAGCCTTCCGTCATGGAGTCGCGACCCTGGCATATGCACTATCCTCCCGGTGTCCCCGCGGATCTGTCCATCGAAGACGTTTGGTTGCCCGAACAGCTATCGCGTTCGGTCGCACGGTTTCCCGACCGCACCGCCATCATTTTCCAGAATTGCCGGCTCAGCTACCGGGAGCTGAACCAGGAGGTCGATCGCCTGGGAAGCTCCCTGTCCGCGCTGGGAGTAGTTCCCGGAGACCGGGTAGCCATCCAGCTGCCCAACATTCCGCAATGCGTGATCGGTTTCTACGCGGCGTTGCGGATCGGTGCCGTGCCTTCCATGACCAACCCGCTCTACGTCCCGCGGGAAATCGAGTACCAGTGGAACGACTGCGGTGCGCGGGTCGCGATCGTGGCGGATTTCATTTATGAGTCCAAGGTGAAGGCGATTCGCGAGCGGCTGCCGATCAAGGACTTCATCATCGCCTCCATTCCCGAATACCTCCGGTTTCCGCTCAACCTGCTGGCCCCGCTCAAGCTGCGCCGGATGGCGCCTCCCGCCATCGCGCGGGTGGCACGCGGCCCCGGAATCCACTTCTTTCGCGAGATCATCCGGGCGGCGGCCCCGGCC
The DNA here is from genome assembly GCA_016209985.1 of Gemmatimonadota bacterium. Taxonomy (GTDB): domain Bacteria; phylum Gemmatimonadota; class Gemmatimonadetes; order Gemmatimonadales; family GWC2-71-9; genus SHZT01. The sequence continues at coordinate 2,263 of JACQVB010000241.1, forward strand.
GCGCCGCGACCGGCGATCACCGGCGAGCAACCCGCGGTGTTGCTCTACACCGGCGGCACGACCGGCGTGTCCAAGGGTGCCACGTTAACCCACCGGAATCTCAGCGCCAATGTCCAGCAGCTCATCGCCTGGTTCGTGGGGCTCGGGGTCGGTAGCGAAGTCCAGCTCGCGGCCCTGCCCTATTTCCATTCGTTCGGAATGACGGTGGCGATGACCTTTCCCATCGCGATCGCCGCGACGCTGGTGCTGATTCCCAACCCCCGGGACATCCGCGCCGTGTTGCGGGAAATCGAGCGGCACCGCGTCACGCTGGCCCCGCAAGTGCCCGCCATGTTCAACGCCATCAATCATTATCCGGATGTCGAGCGGCTCGACCTCAAGAGCGTCAAGGTCTGTAACTCGGGCTCCGCGCCGCTGTCGGTGGACGTGCTGCGCCGGTTCGAGGAGCTCACCGGCGCCAGAATCGTCGAGGGCTACGGGCTCACGGAAACCTCACCAGTGACCCATTGCAATCCGATTCAGGGACTCCGCAAGGTCGGCAGCATCGGCGTCCCGCTGCCCAGCACCGACGCGAGAATCGTGGATATCGATTCGGGAACGACCGACGTAGCGGCCGGGAGTGAGGGCGAGCTCATTCTGCGCGGCCCGCAGGTCATGGCGGGCTACTGGCAGAAGCCGGA
>JACQVB010000243.1 GCA_016209985.1 Gemmatimonadota bacterium
CCAGGCCCACCACCAGGAACGCGCCGCCGACATACTGCGCCACGGCCACGCCGGCCTGTAAATCCGCGCCGAGCGAAAGCCCCAGCGGGATCGGCACCGTCAACAGCAGCGCGATCCACATGAAGAGCACCTGGCCCAGATACTTCCCCGCCAGCAGCTCGGCTTCGGTCACCGGTTGGGAGAGGACGACCTCGAGGGTGCCGGTACGAGTGTCTTCCGCGATGGCGCGCATGGTCACCGCGGGAACGAAGAAGAGCGCCACCCACGGCAGCAGGTCCATCATCGGCCGCAGCGAGGCCACCTGCATGAGGTAGGCTTGCCGGAAAAACAGGAAATCGTTGATCGCGATGAACACCACCAGCAAGATGTACCCGGTCGGATGATCGAAGAGCGCGCGTAATTCCCGCCGCGCGATAGTCCAGGCCGTTTTCATGCTTGGGTCTCCCCGATGGGCGCCTCGGCCGTCAAGTGCCGGAACAGATCTTCCACGCTGCCGGCCGCCTGATGCAGCTCGTACAGCACCCAGCCTCGTTCCTTGGCCAGCCGGAAAATCTCGGGCCTCAGGTCCCTGGTCGCATCGGCCGACAGTACGAACTGCAGCCGCCCGTCGCGGGCGCCTCGCGGCTCGACCCGGCGCACCCCAGGCAATCCCCGGAAGGCCTCTTCGGCGCCGGCCCCCTGCACCTCCACGCTGATCTGTACCAGTCCTTCGGCCTGGGCCACCAGCTGATCGACCGGCCCATCGGCGGCAATCTTGCCCCGGTGAATGATCAGCAGCCGGGAGCAGGTCGTGGCCACCTCGGGAAGGACATGGGTGGACAGCATGACCGTGCGGTCGCGTCCCAGATGGCTGATCAGGTGCCGGATCTCGATGCGTTGATTGGGGTCGAGGCCTTCGGTGGGCTCGTCCAGTACCAACAGATCGGGCCGGTGCAGGATGGCCTGCGCCAGACCGACGCGCTGCTTGTAGCCCTTGGACAACTCACCGATCGGGCGATAGTAGACGGTCTCGATCCCGGTCGCCGACACCGCATCATCCTGCGCCGAGCGGCGCGCGGTGCCGAAGAGGTCGCGCAGGCTGGCCACGAAGTCGAGGTATTCGGCCACCAGCATATCGCCGTAGAGCGGGTTGTTTTCCGGGAGGTACCCGATGCGCCGCTTGGCAGCGCGACCGACCGCCGCGAGCGGGACCCCATCGAAGAGGATTTCACCCCGGTCGGGCTCGTAGTACTGGGTGATCATCCGCATCGTGGTCGACTTCCCGGCGCCGTTGGGTCCGAGGAAACCGACTACCTGCCCCCGGTCAACCGAGAAGCTGACACCGTCGACGGCGGGCACTTCGCCGAAGCGCTTGGAGACATCCTGTAACGTGAGTAGCGACATAAACCCGGTTGGGAGAATCGACGCGATTGTTACACCGGAAATGCGGCGAGGATTCTAACGAAGCGGTCCCCGGACGTTCAAGGGCAGGCGCCTTCCGGAGACTTGCTGGCCGTTTCACCCTGAGTTACTTTACTGTGCAAAGTGCTTTGCTCTTAAGGGAGGCAAGGGTTTGAAGGAAACCCTTACAACCGGTTAACCAGGGAGCGCACCCGTGTCCAGTCCCGCCCAGGAAGAACGCCGTCAGGCTCAGGAAGCCCTGGCCTACATTCGCCAGACCATGGAGTCGGCGTCGACGTTCACAGCGCTGTCGGGATGGGGGCTCGTCGCCGTCGGTGTGGTGGGGCTGCTGGGCGCGTTTCTGGCGTGGCGCGCAGGTGTGCCGGAAAAGCTGTCGGTGTGGCTGCCCGCGGCCCTGGTCGGAGTCGCGTGTGCGGGGATCGCGAACGCCGCCAAGGCCCGCCGCCTGGAGATGCCCCTCTGGTCAGGCTCATTCCGCAAAGTGGCGTGGGTGATGGCTCCCGCACTCGCGGCTGGAGCGCTGCTCACCCTCGCGCTGGTGGACGCCGGCGCGCGTCATCTCCTGCCCGGCACGTGGCTTGCCCTCTACGGGGCCGGGGTCACGGCCGGCGGGACGTTTTCGCTGCGAGCGGTTCGGTGGATGGGTGTGGCGCTGCTCGTGCTGGGCGGCCTCGCGCTGTGGATGCCGCAACAGGGAATCGTGTTTCTCGCCGCCGGTTTCGGTGTGCTCCACATCCTGTTCGGGATCTACCTGGTCGGCAAGCATGGTGGATAGCAGCGCCGTCCACGAGGAACTCGACCGGCTGATCCACGAGCGCATTCGACTGGGCATCGTCGCCGCGCTCGCCGCCAACGAGAGTCTTACGTTCGCCGAGCTGAAGGACGTGCTCAAGACCAGTGACGGAAACTTGAGCGTCCACGCGCGGCGTCTGGAAGAGGCGGGTTACATCAAGGTCACCAAGGGGTTCGAGGACCGGAAGCCCAAGACCGACTACCGGCTCACGCCCAAGGGGCGGCGGGCGCTGGAGACCTACCTCCAACAAATGGAGAGCATCTTGAGCCAGGCGCGCGATGCGCTGGAGAAGGCGTGATGAGCGGCCTGCATGTCGCCGTCATCATGGACGGCAACGGACGGTGGGCCCGCTCGCGGGGATTGCCCCGGTGGCGGGGCCACCTCGGCGGCGTCGAGAGCGTGCGCGACGTGGTGCGGGCCGCGCCCGACCTGGGCATCACCACCCTCACGCTGTACGCCTTCTCGTCGGACAACTGGAAACGCCCGGCAGCCGAAGTCGGGCGCCTGTTCTGGCTGCTGCGGGAATACTGCACCCGAGAGCGGGGCGAGCTGTTGGAGAACGGGGTCCGCGTCACCGCGATCGGCCGCCGGGACCGGATTCCCCGCTCCGCGCTGGCGGAGCTGGTGCGGACCGAAACGGAAACCGCCGGCGAGAGCCGGCTCCATCTCCGGCTGGCGATCGATTACAGCTCCAAGGCGGAGATTGCGCGGGCGTCCCGGGAGCTGGCCCAGCGGGCCGAGACCGGCAGTCTTGCCGCGGGTGAGATTTCTCCGGACTTGTTGTACCAGACGCTGACCGGCGGGGTTGCCGCGCCGGATCTCTTGATCCGCACGGCCGGCGAGCAGCGCCTGTCCGATTTCCTGCTGTGGGAGCTGGCGTACGCCGAGCTCTATTTCACCACGGTCCTGTGGCCGGATTTCCGTCGCGCGGATCTGATGCGCGCGCTGGCTGATTTCCGCCGCCGCGAGCGCCGCTTCGGCGGGCTGGGCGCGCGACCCGCGAGCCCACCCGAGCTGGTGCCGGCCAACGAACCCAAGCGCCGGGCGGTATGACCGGCGGTTACACGCGAGCGGCCGGCGCTCTTCTGCTCGTCGCGTGCGGCTGGTGGACGCTGCGGACGGTGGCGGACGTCTCGGTGGTCTCGCCGGTACACTGGGGCCTGCTGCTGCCTCGTCTGGCCCTGGAGGGATTCCCCGCGATGGTCGGCGCGTTCACGGCCGGCGCATTGCTGTTTGGACGGAGCGGCGCACGGGCGCTGCTGATCGGACTGGTCGTCACGCTGGCGCAGGCCGCCACCATTTCCTATCTCGCCCCGGAAATCGAGCAGCGATACGACCAGACCGTGCAGTATGGCAAGACCCTGATCCGGGACACGGCGAGGGCAGTGCACAACTGATTGCGTTCAATCCGCAATCACTGCGGCGCCTGCCCTCCCTTGGAATCTTCCGTCACCCGTCCGCGGGGATTGCTGGGGGGTTGGGCGGGTGTTTCGACGGTCGAGGTCGCGGTGGTGGCCGGAGGGGTGCTGCCGAAAGTGGGAGAGGACCGCCCACCCCGATCGGACGAGAACGTCGGCTGAGAGTAGCCGCGGGTCTCCGGCGGCATCGGTACGCGCTCGATCCGGGCCACCGGCCGGCGCAGCAGGGCGCTCGCTTCGGCCGCATTGACCGGATTGAGCAACAGAATCCCGCGTTTATCCAGCGTCTTCTTGTCCAGCGGCTTCTTGCCGTCTTCTTCCAATACGTTCTTGATGGTGGTGGTGTCGGATGCGGGCGGACAGATGAACAGTCCCCGATTGATGTCCACCCAATACATCCGTCCATCTTGGCAGTAGACGAGCTGGTAGATCCGCGCGCCGCGGCCCTGGCGATCGCCGCCATATACGATGTACAAGGCCGTGGCCCAGTCTTCCGCCGCCTGCGCGGGAACGACTTCCTGCACCAGCGCCTTCATGGCCGTGTAGGCATGTCCGGTGAACACGGCGGGACCGAGCTTCTGGCGCAGGTAGTCGTCGTAACCGATGTAGTCGTCGATGCTGAGCGATTCGCGCGAGGCCACCAGGAATAGATAGTGAACCGGGTTCAGTAGCGGCGTGCGATACGCCGCATTCATGTAGGGAACAGAGTTGGTGACCCACCGCGGGCCCGGCTGCACGGCATATTCCAGCTCACGGTTCATGTGGGGGTAATAGAGGCCTATGCCTCGCCCCGGCACGATGTCGAAAATCGCGACGTATGCTTGCTGGTTGACGTAGAAACCGATGCCGTGTGTGGGAGGAAGAAGTGAGGCCCGGAGCGGAGCGCTGGGAGTGGCCATATTGGACGGGTTCCCGCAGGCCATGGCGACGAGAAGCAGAGCAAGCGAGCCAATGCGACGCATATGGCACCCCCGGGCGGGCCTTGGCACTTTGCTGACAGCCTGAAGCTACCGGGTGACTCCTACACCCGGCAATGACACCAGGTCCTGAGCACATTCCTGAAGAAACGCTAATGGCCACCGTCGAAGTCATCCGGACATACGTTGAAATGAGAGATCCCCGTGACTTGCGCGGAGGCACGAGCGCCCCGCCTGAGTTCCGTGTCTCACAGGAAGAGCCCTGCTCTGCCGAGCTGTACCGATTTCTCTACCGCGAGGTAGGCCGCCGGTATCACTGGGTAGATCGCCTGGAATGGACCGATGAGCAGATCGCGGAGCACCTGGGACGCGGGAACGTCACGATCTGGGTGCTGCGACACGGACACGAACCGGCCGGTTACTTCGAGTTGGTCGGTCATGACGACGGCTCGGTCGAGATTGCGTATTTCGGGCTGTTGCAGGACTTCCTGGGACGCGGGTTGGGCAAGTACCTGCTGGCGGCGGCGACTCGGCAAGCCTGGCAGGTGGGTGCCAACCGCGTGTGGCTGCATACCTGCACGCTCGACCATCCGGCGGCGTTGCCCAACTACCTCGCGCGGGGGTTTCGGGAGTTCAAGAAGGAGACGTACACCGTCGAGACGTGAGTGGAGGTGCGTGGTGCGTGGTGCGTGGTCGCTATCCGAAAGGTTGGTTGCCAGGGTAAGTTGAAGAAGATGAGGCGAGCCTCGCTCTCCGTCGCGTTCCTTCTCTCTTTTCTGCCACTCTCCGTTTCAGCGCAGACGATTCGCGGTGTGGTCGTGGATAGCGCCAGCGGGCGACCGGTGGATGCGGGGTTCGTTCTGCTGCTAGGCCCGGAGGGAAAGGAGCTGGCTCGTGCATTGGCCGACCGGGAGGGCCGCTTTGTGCTGCGGGCGCCCGCGGCCGGCCGATACGCCCTGCGCTCCGAGCGAATTGGGTTCAAGGTCACCACATCGGCTCCGGTCGAGCTGGCCGCGGATCAGACGCTTCAGTATCGGTTGGTGGTGACTGCGGTGCCGGTGCGCCTGGAGGAAATCGTCGTTTCCGGTGATACCCGCTGCCGGGTGCGGCCGGACGAAGCACAGGCGACGGTCACAGTATGGGAGGAGGCGCGCAAGGCGCTGTCGGCCGTTTCCTGGGTTCAGCGCCAGCAGCGGCTCCGGGTGCGAACCCGAAGCTATCGCCGCTCGCTGGGTGCGGATTCAACCGTCATCACCGAGCGGAGTAGCATCAAGTCGGGGACGGCGACCAAGGTGTATGCCGCGCTTCCCGCGAAAGAGCTCGCGACGCTGGGCTACATCCGGCGCGATCCAAACGGCGATTACGTATTCAACGCCCCTGATGCCGACGTGCTGTTCTCCGACGAATTCCTCAATGGGCATTGCTTCAGGCTGCGGACGGCCGAGGATAGCTCTTCCAGTTACGTCGGACTCGCCTTCGAACCCGTGAGCGGAAAGCTCCCGGACATCAAAGGCGTTATCTGGCTCGATGGAAAAAGCGCCGAACTGCGCCACGTGGATTTCAAGTACACGGGATTCGCCTTTCCCGCCGAGACCGACGTCGCGGGAGGCCGCGTGGATTTCCAGCGGTTGGCCAACGGCGGATGGATGGTGAGCAGGTTCTGGATCCGGATGCCCACCTTCGGAATCACGCGTGAGCAGCGCTTCAGTAGCATGTCCGATGTGCGGGCAGGCGGGCGCTCCGAAGCACGCGCGCGGCTCACCGGAATGCAGGAAGATGGCGGGGAGGTGTTGGAAGTCTTCGGCACCGACGGCCGACAGCTGGCGGCCTCGCTCGGCGCGACCCTGGAAGGAGAAGTGTTCGACAGCATCCGGTCGATGCCGCTGATCGGCGCCAGGGTCGTGCTCGCGGGAGCCCCGTATGAGGCGATCACCGGGCCGGGTGGGACATTCCACCTGGACGGCCTGCCCGAAGGTGACTACACCGTCCAGTTCTCGCACCCGGATTTTCCGGCCTGGGGAGTGCTTCCCGGGGTGGCGCGGGTAATGCTGCGGCGCGGGCGGCTGTCACAGGTGCTGCTCGCCGTTCCGTCGTCCCGAAACTTGTTCTCGTTGGTCTGTCCCGGCATAAAGGCCGACACGCTGGGCGCGGTAGCAGGGCTCGTTCGAGACAACGTGACGGCGCGCCCGGTGCGCGATGCCGTGATTCGCGTGAGTTGGGGCGGGTATGACGTGGTCCGGACGGACCAGATCACTGGCCACAGGCTGGGAATGGAAGTGGGTTCTGACAGCACCGGTTACTTCCGCGCCTGCGGAGTGCCGGCGAATCTCAAGCTGGAAGCGCGTGTTCTGGTGGGGGAAGGTGAAGGCCGGCCGGTCGAGACCAGGGTGGCGCCGGGCGAGCTGAAGGAGCTGAACCTGGTCAGGTGAGTGGTGCGTGGTGCGTAGTGAGTGGTGCCCGCACCACGCGACCCACGCACCACTCACCACTCACCACTCACCACTCAGAGTCAGCCAACGCTGTCCCTAAGTCTCTCCAGCTCCCGCCGATCCTTTTTCGTCGGTCTTCCCTTCCCCTCGAATCGTGGCACTTTGGCCATGCGGAGCTGGTTGGCGAGGAGTTCCCGGGCCTTTCGACTGGCAGGCGTTTCTTCATAAAGAGTTGCGGCCTCGAGGGCGGGGCCCCGGTGCTCGGAGAGAATGCGCACCAGCAGGTGATGCTCGAAGGCTCCGTGGCGGACCCGGACCTGGTCACCGACCTGGAGCAGCTTGGAGCGCTTGGCGCGGGCGCCGTTGAGCTCGACCTTACCGCCCTCGATGGCCTGCGCGGCCAGCGATCGCGTCTTGTAGAAGCGAGCGGCCCAGAGCCATTTGTCGAGCCGGACGGCCCCGGGTTCCTCGCGCGAGTTGCGGGCAGCCGAGGCCATGGTTTCAGCTCGAATCGATGGCGGCGACGCGCATATCGTCACCCATCCCCCCGGGGCCCATCGTGTCGTTCGGGTCCACCGGCCCGCCCCCGCAGGCGGTGGCCGCGGCGGTGAGCACTGCGAAGACCATGACGGTCAAGACTTTTCGCATCGAATCTCCTGGAGTCGGAATACCAGCGGAATATATCAGACACAGGGAAGAGAGAAGAGGGAAGAGAGAAGAGTAAAGCCCCAAGGCGAGTTCGATCGTTGCCTGCATCTCGTGCTCACCTTACCCGTCTTACTCTTCCCTCTTCCCGCTTATCCGGTCCCTCTGTCCCAATCCTGCGCGCTGGACACGTTCGGCATTCCCCACTGATGTCCGTTCCACCCGTCGAACCCGTCCATCTTGAGCGCCCAGAAGCCGGTCAGCAGGTCGCCAATGGCGATCAAGCCGTCGGCATTGCGAACGTCGATGCCCCATGCGCCGTTGATTACCGCGGCGGTCGCGGGAATGGGCCAGGTGGGATCGCGCCAGCGAAGCTCCGGATCGCCGACCACCGGCGCGCGGCCGCGCGCATGCGGGCCGTCATAGGTGTCGTAGTACGCAACGGTATATGGATTGGTTGGGTCCATCATGTTAAAGACCTGCAGTCCTTCCTCGTACGCAGCGACGAACACATAGGGCCAGCGGATCTCGATGTTGTGCGGATTGGTGGTCCAGTCGGAACTCCAGGCGCCGATCAGTCGCGAGATGGTCTTGACCTGGCCATCGAGGCCGGGCTTCAAGTCCACGAGGCGGAGCGGCGCGTACTGATATTCGGTTTCGAGAATCCCGTAGCGTCCATCCGGGGTCACGGTGAACGTGTGACCGTTTCGCATGCCGGCGACCCCGGTGACCGAGGTGAGCAACCGGGGGCTTTCCAAGTCGGTAACATCGAAGACGTAGTAGCCGCTCGCGCCGGCGCCGTAGAAGCGGTCCTGCCGGCTGACGGGATCGTAGGCCGCATACATGTCGTGATAGGCGCGAAGCGAGCCGCCGCCGGTGGTATCGGGAATGGGGATGCGGGCCACGAGGCCGTCGCTGGAATCGGCCGCCAGCAGCCGATCCAGATCGTAGACATGTCCATAGGGGCTCTGGGTAGTGGCGAAAAGCAGGGGGCGACCACTGGAGTGTTTGTACGCGAATGTCTCGTGGAACCCGCCCGGCGCCTGGGGAAGGCGGATGCTCGCGCCTTCCTTAACAGTGGCCGTGTCCGGCAGTCCGGTAACGTCGAACACCATCGCACCGAGCTCGGCATCGGGACCGCTCAGATTGAACTGAAAGGACTGCACGACGTAGTAGCGGCCGCGCGCCTTGAAATAGGCGGACGCCATGCCGCCCCCGCCCTGATGGAGGTCCGCGTTCGGTATCCGCCAGCGATAGAGCACCCGGGCCGCCGTCGGACGTTTCAGGTCGATGATATCGAAACCCGCTTCGGGCGCCCGGTAGCCCATCATACGCGACACGTACGCGTACGGCCGCGATAGTTCCTGTTCGATCTCCACGTCGGAAACGGTGAAGATCCTGCCCAGTGGAAGGTGCGAAAGCACTCGAACGTTGCGGCTGCCCTGCGCCCCGGGAGAACGCTGGCCGGCCAGGACGCTCGGAAGCACAGACCCGACGAGGAGGAGCGCTGCGATCCGGGAGAGCATGCGCGGAAGTTGACGAGGCGAGGGGGAGCGGGCAACGGTGCGTGGTGCGTGGTGCGTGGTGCGTGGTGCGTGGTGCGCCGTGGACGAGTGCGGGTGGGGTTAGATTGTGCAATCCCTGATGGCTCACCGCTGAGGGCAATGGAAGTTCAGATTTTCGGCATCCAGAAAAGCGCGGAAACGCGAAAGGCGTTGCGGTTCTTCTCCGAGCGCCGGGTCAAGACCCACTTCGTGGATCTCAAGGAGCGTCCGGCTTCGCCCGGCGAGTTGCAGCGGTTCGCACAGAAATTCGGGGTCACGGCATTGATCGACCGGAGCTCCAAACGGTTCGCCGATCTGGGGCTCGCGAGCTCGAGACTGTCCCATCAGCATTGGCTGGGCAAGCTGGCCGAGGAGCCGCTGCTCCTCCGGATGCCGCTGGTGCGAAGCCAGGGAAAGCTGACAGTGGGATTGGCCGAGGACCAGTGGGCGGAATGGGTGAGACAATGAAGAGGGAAGAGGGAAGAGGGAAGAGTGAGGTGGTGGTGCTCGAGGGAGCATATGTCCGGCTCGAGCCTCTGTCCGTCGGTCACCTCGACGGGTTGTGTCCGGTCGGGCTCGATGAGCGGCTCTGGAAGTGGACCACCTCGCAGGTGCGGACGAGGGACGACATGCGCCGCTACGTCGAGACCGCGCTCGAGTGGCAGCGCGCGGGCACCGCCCTTCCCTTCGCGAACGTATGGCGATCGGAGAACCGGGTGATCGGCAGCACCCGCTTCGCCAACATCGACCGGGCGAACCGGCGGGTGGAAATCGGGTGGACCTGGATCGGGCTGCCCTGGCAACGCACCGCCGCCAACACGGAAGCCAAGTACCTGATGCTGCGCCACGCGTTCGAGGTGCTGCACTGCATCCGGGTCGAGTTCAAGACCGATGCGCTGAACGCCGTGTCCCGCCGGGCGATCTCGCGGATCGGCGCCAGGGAAGAAGGCACGCTGCGAAGCCACATGATCGCCGAGAGCGGCCGGGTACGAGATACGGTGTATTTCAGCATCATCGAATCCGAATGGCCCCGGGTGAAGGCGGACCTGGAGAGGAGGCTTGCCCGATGAGCTTCGACCTCGCCCCCTGGAAACCGTACGCCCGCGTCATGTGGGACTACTTCACCGGCAAGCACGACGCGTCCATCGTCGTTTACGACGACTTCGAGCGCGACGAAGCGCCGATCGCCTACTTCTTCCGCGACCCGTCTCAGTTCTCGCCCATCGACCAGAAGGCGGTGGAAGCATGCCGCGGGCGGGTGCTGGACGTGGGCGCGGGGTCGGGGTGCCACTCGCTGGCGTTGCAGGAGCGGGGCGTGGAGGTCGTGGCGCTCGAGACCCTGCCCGAGCTGGCGGAGATCCTCCAGCGGCGGGGCGTCCGGCAGGTGCACCGCGGCAGCATCCATAATTTCGCCGAGGGAAGCTTCGACACCGTGATGATGATGATGAACGGGATCGGGATCGCCGAGACGATCGAGGGGCTGGGCGCCCTGCTCGATCACATCCGCGGCTTGCTGCGGCCCGGCGGGCAGCTGCTTGCCGATTCCTGCGACATCAGGATCTGGGACGTCGCCGGCCGGCCCGACGAGAAGCATCTCACCCGCCCCGACGGCCGCTACCTCGGCGAGCTTCATTTCCAGCTCGAATACGAGGGGGAAAAGGGTCCGCCGTTCCAGCAGCTCTACGTAGATCCGAATACGCTCGCCAAGGTCGCGGCTCGCGCGGGATGGCAAACGGAAATCGTTCTCGAGCTGGCGCCCGCTTACCTGGCGCGGCTGACCCCCAACCCAAAGGAAGCGCGGGAAGAGAGAAAAGGATAGAGAGAAAAGTGAAACGGCAACGGAACGAGACAGCGTCCGCGGTGTTCTAAGGCTGCTCCTCATGATGCTTCTGCTGCTTGCTATTCTGCCCGGTTTACAGGCTCCGCCGCCGCGCGTGACGGTCAGGTGGACTCCCGCGCGGCCGGTGCAGGGTTCGCTGGTAATCATCCATGCCCAGGTCGTGGCCGGCGTACCCGCCCCTGCCGGGCTCACCGGGGAGTTCGCCGGCGAACTGCTGCATTTCGATCGGGACAGTACCGGGGCGTTCGTCGCGTATGGAGGCATCCCGGTGGACGCCCGCGGATCGCTCAAGCTCCCGGTGGTGGTGGAGGACTCTGGTGGCGTCGCCGACACCGTTACGGTCCAGGTGCCGGTGACGAGGGCCAGGTTCGGGAGCGAGCAGCTGAGCGTGGATCCCCGCTTCACCGCGCCGCCTGATTCCGCCCTTGCGGTGCGCATCGCGCGAGAGGCGGCCCAGATCAGGCAGGCCTGGCTCGGCGCCCACGCGACTCCCCGACTGTGGAAACAGCCGTTCGCGCGCCCGCGGCCCAGCCGGATTACCAGCGTGTTCGGCACCGGCCGGGAGTTCAACGGCGTGGTGCAGAGCCGGCACCTGGGACTCGATTTCGACGGCAAAGTCGGCGAGACGGTTCGCGCCGCAAACGACGGCGTGATCTCGTTGGTGGGCGACTTCTATTACTCCGGCAGCATCGTGGTGGTCAACCATGGCGGTGGAATCGCCACCGCCTATCTGCATCTCAGCAAGGTGCTGGTGAACCCGGGCGATTCGGTGAAACGGAGCCAGTTGATCGGGCTGGTGGGATCGTCGGGCCGGGTGACGGGGCCGCATCTGCACTGGATCGCCAAGTACGGGACGATTTCCGTCAATCCCATGAGTCTGCTCACGGTGACCGCCGAGCCGAAGAAGACCCCGCCCAAGCGCGCCCCGGCGCGGCGGGCTCCACCACGGGCGGCCAGCATCAAGACGAGTTAGACCGGATCCAACCGGCAATTAGACCCTGCAATCGCGCTGCGGGATGGCCGAGTAGGCGAGCGTCGGAGCTCTCGACGCGAGGCCCTCGACCGGCACCGTCGATCAAGAGCACGCTGGCTGGACGAAACGACGCCGGAAAGAGATCATAGGGTGGTCAGAGAACGCTTACCCGTCTAGAGCCAGGGGAATGGTATGACTCACTCCACGCGCACCGCGGCCGTCTCGCTGCTGGTGCTGCCGCTCATGTTACCCAGGATGACCACCGCCCAGAATCGGTCTTATGCGCCGGAAGTGGGCAGCAGCAACGTCCATGTCCTGTCGCACGTTCCGCTGGGCTGGAAGTTCACTATTGCGGACATCGAGATCGAGCAGGAACTCTCCCGCCCGTACGTGTACGTGCAGCGGGACTTCGGGCCGGCGGGCTTCGACATCATCAGCGTCAAGGACCCGGGCCGGGCCAAGGTGATCTACTCGTGGACCGTTGATCGTCCCGATCTGCACACCGGGCGCGGCGGCTCGGATGGCCACTACTTCAAGCACCAGGGCCGCTACTACTACGTGCAGTCCTTCCATTTTTCCCAGACCGGGCCCGACACCGAGGTGGGCGCCATCGTTTTCGACGTGACCGGCCTGCCCGACACGACCGCCGTCAGGGAAGTCGGCAGAATCACCGCCCCCGAGGCACCCGGGGGATTCCACACCCTTTTCCCCTACCGGCACTCGGACGGCCGGACGATCCTGTTCACCACCACCAGGGGCGGAGCCAACGTCTATGACATGGCACGCTTTCTCGCGCGTGATCCCAGCCAGGGACTGATCGGAAAGGTACCGGGGCTGGATGTGAACGGCCGGAGTGGCGGATACCACGATTACTACGTCGCTTACGATCCCGCGAGCCGCACGGACAAGTTCTACGGAGCCGGCGGAACCTACCTCACCGTGTACGATGTTTCCCGGCCCGAAGAACCCCGCCTGCTGACCTCGATCTTTGATCCGAAGCTGTCGCTTTCCCACACTTTTCAGGCCACGCCCGACGGACGATACGGCGTGTCGCAGACCGAGTTCGAGCCCTCTCCGGTCAGGATCTGGGATCTCAAGCCGAACCGCGACAGCCTGCCAAAAACGATCAGCCGGCCGGTGGGCGCGTGGCAGGGTAGCCGGAATCTGGGGTCGCACAATCACGAGATTCGCTGGCCTTACGTGTTTGTCGGCTCCTTCGAGGATGGGCTGCAGATCTTCAACATGATGGATCCCACCAATCCCTACACCGTCGGCTTCTACAACACGCGCTCCGGTTCTGATTTCAGTGGCGTGGACTTGCGCACCGGACTCAAGGCGGGCGACCCCGCGCGGGAGCTAGAGACCAGGCCGGGCAACATCTTCAACGGCGCCTGGGGAG
>JACQVB010000253.1 GCA_016209985.1 Gemmatimonadota bacterium
CGAGTATGGTAAGGGGGTGTGGCGGGCAGCCGGGAACCGCCGTCAGTTGCGCTGCAGGCCGACGTACGCGTGGCCGTTGTGCGCCAGCGGTAACCGGTTGTTGTCACTGATGGTGCCGCCGCTGGCAAGCTCGATGGTGACGGGCACCCCCAGGGGGCAGGTGAACGTTTCGCTCGCGCCCGGTGCCAGCTTGTGGGGCGCCACGAGGTAGTCGGAGCGTCCGCTCCAGATGGTGACGTCAAGTGTGACGTTGCCGGTGTTCTCCAGCTTGGTCGCCGGGCTGTCCACCCCGAATTGCCGGATCACCTCGTCACTGGGGCCGCAATAGAGACAGGAGCCGGTGGGGTGCGCGAGGTCGATGTTCCGGCTGCCGTCGAAGACCTGGGCGTCCATCACCAGCGCCGTAACGGTCATTCGGGCGTAAAGGCTCACTGGAATGCTGCCCCCCAGCGAATCCAGCGTTGTGCCCTTCACCACGACTCCCGTGGCGTTGGCACCCTGGTTCATGAGGCCGGCCAACCCTACGCCGCTCGAGGCGGTGCCGTGCACGGCGGTGAGCCGGATCACCGGCAGAAGCCCCAAGTTGGCTGTGCCGGGCAGCGTGTCGATGGTGGCGGGCGCGATTTCGAAGAGCGCGCTCGAATCCGCGATGGTGATGTCGGTAACGCTCTCGCCACCGTTGTTCAGCAGGAGAAAATAGAAGTTGGTGGTGTTGCGGATCGCACCCAGGTTGATGTCGTTCCCCGATGCTCCGGCGGGCACGGCCAGTGGCAGGGCGGACCGCGGCATTGCGGGCGGCGCTCCGCCAATCCCTTCCAGCAGGGTGAGTCCCAGGCGCCCCGCCGTCTTCCCGGTCAGCACCGTGAGCGCCGCGCCGCCCGACTTGCCGTCGACACTGGCCGTGACCGTGGCGAGCCCTGCCTTGAGGACCGTGGCGCGCCCGGAAGCGTCTACGGTCACGCGCTCTGCCGGTGCGGCAGCCCAGGAGAACGTCTTGCCATCGATGGCGTTGCCTGCGGCGTCCCTTGCCTCGGCCGTGAACTGGAGTGTTCCGCCTGGGGCCGGCACGGTCACCGCGCCTGGCGCCACGACCACGCTTGCCACGACCACCGGCGCCTGGGTCGGCGCGCCGCCGCATCCGCTGAGCATGACGAGGCCTGACAGCAGGGGCAGCAGCGTGTAACGGCTACGGTTGGTCCGCATGGGGTCCTCAAGGGGTGGGACTGCCGCGTCGCTGGAATAGGCGACGGTGCGGCGGGAACGAAGTTACCCTCCAGCCGGGCGACCGTAAGGGGCGGCGCCTCTTCACTCTACACTCTTCACGCTCTTCCCCATTTCCATCCGCCCTAACAACCGCACAAGCCCGTCGAGTATGGTGAGGGGGTGCGGCGGGCAGCCGGGAATCCACAAATCGACGTGAATATCGTCGGGAACCCCGTTGTGCACTTCGGGGCTCCCCCGGAACGGTCCACCGCTGATGGCGCAGGCTCCCACGGCAATCACCAGCTTGGGATCCGGCGTGGCGTCGTAGGTCTTCCGCAGCGCCTCCAGCATGTTGGTGTTCACCGCACCGGTAATGACGATGCCATCCGCGTGGCGGGGCGACGCGACAAACTGCACGCCAAAGCGGGAGAGGTCGAACACCACGTTGCCCAGCGCCACCAGCTCGCCCTCACAACCGTTGCAGCTCCCGGCCACCACCGACCGCAGCCGGAGCGAGCGGCCGAAGAGGCGGCGCGATTTCTCGTCCAGCGCCCGTGCCAAGTGCACCACGCCGGTCTCGCTGACCAGCGCCTCGCGCGTCGCGGTGGCCATCTGGTGGTCGCGGGTGTACCAGATGCCGCCGTGGGGACATGAGGCCACTTCTTCGGGGCTGAAGAGGCAGGACCCGGCATCGATCTCCGGCACCCCCTCCGGGCCGATCCGGATGAACGGGGTGGGACTCCGCTCGATGCATTCGCGGCACCCGTCAACGCAGCGCGAGGCGTCGAGCGCCGGACGGCCCCGGAACCGTTCTGGCAGATCCGCGCTGGTCTGCGGGACCGGAATGGTGCGAAATCCCTGCCGGAGGCGGGTGCGGAGGAGGTCGATCACAGGTCATGCCCCGCATAGCTCAGGTTGAAGCTCTTGTTGCACAGCGGAAAATCGGAGATCTGGTTGCCCGTCATGGCCGTGGCGAGGGCGGACCAGTTGTGAAACGACGGGTCTTTCACCTTGTGACGCCGGATATTCCCCACCGAGTCGGTGACGACCACGTGAACGATCTCGCCCCGCCAGCCCTCTTCCATGGCCACGGCCAGCTCGTTGGGCGCCAGCTCGCCGCAGGGGACCATGGCGTCGCCGATGGGGAGCGAGCGGGCCTGCCGGCAGATGAACTCGATGGACCGCTGCACCTCGAGCCACCGCACCAACGCACGGGCGAAGACGTCCCCGGCCCACGCGGTCGCCACCGGTATCTGGACGAACCGGAAGATGCCGTAAGGATGGTCGTGACGCACATCGCGCACGACCTCGCACGCGCGCGCGGCTGGCCCGACAAAGCCGAGCCTTTCACAGTGTTCGCGCGGGACGACTCCCACTCCCTCGAGCCTCGCCTGCACCGACGAGCTCCGGAACATGAGACCGGACACCGGTGCCAGCTCGGCCCGCAGCCGCTCCAGCCGATCCACCATCTCGGACGCCATCCCCGGCGGCAGATCGAACCCCACGCCACCCGGCCGCACCAGCCCGCGCCCGTACCGGTTTCCCGACAAGGTCATCAGCAGGTTGAGGCATTCACCGCGCATCCGGCCGAAGAAGGCTGCCGCCGGAGCATAGGCCACGTCGCCGGCAATGGCGCCCAGATCGCCGATGTGATTGGCCAGCCGCTCCAGCTCCAGCGCGATCCCACGAATCGATTGGGCCCGGGGAGTCTTCCGGCTGCGAGCCAACGCCTCGATCGCTCCACAGAACGCACCGGCATGCCCGATCACCGTGTCGCCCGCGATGGATTCGGCCACCAGGACCGCGCGGGTGCGGTCCGCGGTTTCCAGCAGGCGCTCGACTCCCCGATGTTGATAGCCGAGGGCGATTTCCAGTGACAACACCCGCTCGCCATACGCGTTGAACCGGAAGTGGCCGGGCTCGATGATGCCGGCATGTACCGGCCCGACCGCAACCTGGTGCACTTCGTCGCCCTCGATGCGGTGGAATGGGTACTCATCCCGCGAGACCGGAGGGGCGACCCGCGCCGCGGCGATGTGGTCGGCAGGATGCCGTCGAAGCGGAGTCAGACCGGGATGGCCCTCGGGCGTAACCCCGCACTGTTCGGCTATCTCGCGCTCGAATACCTCGGCCTGGGAACAGTCGCGACTGATAGCGGGATAGCGGTCGCCTACCAGGGTGGTCACGGCACCGAGCTGGGCCCGCACGTCGTTCGCCAGGATCGCCACGATCGAGGTCTCGCCCGCCCCCGCCCCCTCGGGCATGCCGAAGAGCGACGCGATCCGCCATCCCGCGGCCACCGCGCCGGCAACGGTTTCCCGAAACTGGTCCGGCCGTTCCCTGGGGACGGCATTCCACGGCATCGCGCGCCGGTTGCTGAGATCCACCTGGTCGAAGCTGCTCACGGCACCACGCCACCCAGGCTGACCGCCGCTTCCGACAACGCCTGTTGCAACGACGCGGGAAGGTAGACGCCCAGGAGCAGCGTGACCGCGGCGAGCGCCACCGGTCCGGCAATCAGCCAGGCGCTTTCCCGGATGGGCGCCTTGGTGCCGGGTTGTTGGCCGCGCTCATCCGCGGCGCCGGCGCCATGCGTCATCTCCAGGATCATCGCCGCCATTCCCACGAAGCTGATGGCCAGCAGGAGAGCGGTGGTCGCCGCCACCCAGGGGTGACCGTCCACGGCGGCGCGCAGGATGATGAACATGCTGAGGAAGGAGCCGAACGGTGGCGACCCGGTCAGCGCCAGGAGTCCGATCAGGAGCAACGTTCCTGAGACCGGGAGCGTCCGCACCAGCCCGCGCAGCTCGCCTGCGATGGAAGTGCCGAGGGCGAGCACGACATTGCCGACCGCGAGGAACATGAACCCCTTGGCGGCGGCATTGTTGATCACGTGGAGCACGGCGCCGTACGCGCCGACCCCACTCAAGCCCAGCCCCAGTACCAACAATCCGACATGTTCCACCGAGGAATACGCCAGCAGGCGCTTGACGTCCCGTTGTCCCAGCAGGAATGCGGCCGCGACGGCGAGTGAGACGAGACCGAAGCCGATCAGCAACGGACGAACGAAATCGCCGAGCGCCGCGGCGAGCGTCACCTGGACCATGCGTGCAATACCCAAGAAGGCGCAGCTCACCAGCGCGCCCGCCATCAGGCCGGACACGAGACTCGGCGCCTCGCCGTAGGTATCGGGCTTCCAGGTGTGCATGGGGGCCAGCCCGAGCTTGGTACCGAAGCCCACCAGCAGAAAAACGGCGGCCGCCTTGAGCCACGCGGGATTCAGATGAGGAGCGTGGTCCAACAAGTCTTCCAGGACCAGCGAACGGCCGGTGTCGACGGGCGAGAATTGCGCGGTGGCGAGGAAGAACATGCCCAACAGCGCCAGCGCGATCGCGACCGAAGAAATCACCAGGTACTTCCAGACCGCCTCGAGCGAGCGGCGGTCGTGCCGGTGAAACACCAGGGGCGCCACGGACAGGGTGGTGGATTCCATCCCCACCCAGAGTGAGCCCAGGTGATGGCTCAGCGACACCAGCGAGGCCGAGCCAAGAAACGCGAGCAGGCAGGAGACGAACGCGCGACCGCCACGCGGATCTTCGCGGCGCAAGTATCCCACCGTGTAGATCGCGGTAACCAGGAAGAGGCCACTCACGGTAGTGAGGACCAGGAGGCCCAGCGCATCCACCGCGATCCAGCCGCCGAGGATCGGATCGGGTCGCGCCACCCAGGTTTCGCCGACCAGCGCCGTGTGCAGGACGGCGATGATCACCAGCCATGCGGTGCGGTACGCCGCCTGCCGGTGCACGTAGGCGCCCAGCGCGCCCAGGAAAGGCAAGAGGATCAATGCCGGCAGGATCATCGCTCGGACAGCTCGGTGAGATCGGTATCGGACAGAGAGTCGAATTCGCGATTGATGTGAAAGACCACGATCCCCATGATGAAGACGCCGACGAAGACGTCCAGCAGCATGCCCAGCTCGACCAGGAACGGCACCCGCGCCGCCTGGGTGAGACCGAAGAGGTAGACTCCGTTTTCCAGCATCAGGTACCCGACCACCTGGGTGAGTGCGCGGGCTCGGCTGGTGAGCACGATCAGGCCGCAGATGACCGTGGCCAGCGAGACGGCCACGGCCAGCGATCCGCCGCGATCGGGCAGCGGCAACTGTTGCGCGGTCCCGAACGCCACCGCTACCGCCACGGCCCCCAGCAGGAGAGAGGCGACGAACCCGATGCGGGGCTCGATCTCCCTACGCACGGACGCCTCGCGGATCGCCCACTGGAGGAAGCGGGGAAGAATGATGGCCTTCACCGCGATGGCACTGAGTGCCAGGGCGACGGTGTAGACCGCGAGCGACCGGTGGAGGAGCGGGGGCAGCAGTCCCAGCAACAACCCCTGAAACGCGATGGCGCGAATACAGGTGCTCAGGCGAGAGGTGCCCAGCACCATGAAGTTGGTCAGCACGATCAGCAGGAGAACCAGCTCGACCAGTCGTTGCATGGATCAGCGGAGCAGCAGGATGACGCCGAACGCGGCCAGCGCGCCCGCGGCGACCAGGACCTGGGGAACGCGGGTGAGCCGGAGTCGCGCCATCACCGATTCCACGATACCAATGGCGATCCCGACGGCGAGGAGGCCGGCGGCGAGGACCGCAAGCGCCAGGAAGGGATTCAGCATCCCGCGCGGCACCACGACCGAGATCACGATGGAGGCGAACAGCGTGAGCTTGAGGGCGGACGCATACAGGATGAGGGCGAGATCGGGACCGCCGTGGTCCAGCACCATGACCTCGTGGATCATGGTCAGCTCCAGGTGCGTGGCCGGATCATCGAAGGGGACGCGCGAGGTCTCCGCCAGCAACACCACGAACAGGGTCGCCGCCGCCATCACGATGGACGGCGCTGCCGAGGGCCAGGCGGTGACCAGCGGCGCGCCCAGCATGCCGGCGAACGACAGGCTATCGGTGGCGAGAGAGAGCGCGATCAGGGCAAAGAAGAAGGCCACTTCCGTGAAACTGGCAAACGTCACTTCCCGGCTGGCCCCCATCCCCTCGAAGCTGGAGCCGGTGTCCAGGCTCGCGAGCACCAGGACGAAGCGACCCAACGCGAGCAGATAGGTGAACACGATCACGTCGCCGGCGAAGCCGACGATCGCGGCATGTCCGTCCAGAGGAATCAGACAGGCGGCGAGCAGCGCCGAAACCGCCAGGACCACCGGGGCGAGACGGAACATCCAGGTGGTCGTCGTGCTGTACACGACGCCTTTCCGGAACAGGCGCGCGAGGTCGTAGTAGAGCTGAAGGAGCGGCGGCCCGCGCCGCCCGGTAAGAATGGCCTTGGTGCGACCAGCCACGCCGGGCAACAGCGGCGCCACCAGCATCACCAGCAGCAGACCCGCAATCGCGCTGAGCATCGTTCAGGCGGCCACGAGATACAGGATGAGACCCAGCAACACCGCGATCATGTAGAAGAGGTAGATGTGCAGCCGGCCCTGCTGAATGGGCCGGAGCCGGGCGGCGAGCGATCGCACCCGGTACCCCAGCGGCTGGATGGTCCGCTCCAGCACCACTTCCGTGGGATGACTATGAAAGGACGTGGCGCTCTCCTGGACGCGCAGTCCGACCACCGGCGCGTAGGCCGCCAGCAACGGGGCGGCGAAAGACGAAGCGGTGTACTGCATGACCGGATCGGGCTTGGCGTAGCCGCAGCCCCAGGTCTCTTCCCGGCGGATCGGGCGCCGCGCCCGCAGGCGGGCGAGCAGCCCGTAGCCCACCGCCGCAATTACCGTGAGCGCGATGGCCAGCAACCCGACCGACCGTGCCGCGAGCGCGACGTCGCTACTCGCGCCTCGCAGCGGTTCGGTTCTCGCCAACAAGGCGCCTGCCCGCAGCGCCGGTTTGACGATCTGCCCGGCGAAGAGGCCGATCATGGCACAGGCGGCAGCGAGGGCCGCCATGGGCGCAAGCAGCAACGGGGGTGCCTCGCCCTGCGCCCCCGCGGCGCTCCGCGGGCGGCCCAGGAAGATGATGCCCGCCACCTTGGCGAAGCAGGCCAGCGCCAGCGTGCCGATCAACGCGAGACCGGAAGCACCGATCACCGCCAGTCGCATCGGGTCGGCGCCGAGGCCGCTCCGGAACAGGGCCTGAAACACCAGCCATTCGCTGACGAATCCGTTGAGCGGCGGAAGGCCGACGATGGCCGCGGCGCCGATGAGGAAGAGGATCCAGGTAACCGGCATCGCGCGCGCCAGGCCGCCCAGCTTGTCGATCTCCCGCGTTCCGGTCGCCCGCAGCACCGAGCCGGCGCCGAAAAAAAGCAGGCTCTTGAAGAGCGCGTGATTGAGCGTGTGGAGAACCGCGCCCGCGAACCCGATGGCCGCGACGGCCGGCTGCCGGTAAGTGATGCCGAGGAACCCGAGACCCATGCCCAGGAGGATGATTCCGATGTTCTCGACGCTGTGATAGGCCAGCAGGCGCTTGAGATCGTGCTGGGCCAGGGCCCACAAGACACCGAGCACACCGCCGATTAGACCCAGGGAGAGCAGCGTCCAACCCCACCACGCCGGCGTGGGAGCGAGCAGCGCGCCGACCCGGAGGAGACCGTAGATCCCCATCTTGATGACCACGCCCGACATGATGGCCGAGACGTGCGAGGGCGCCGCGGAATGGGCACCCGGCAGCCAGAAGTGCAGCGGTACCAGCCCGGCTTTGACTCCGAAGCCGACCAGAGCGAGCAGCAAGATCACCTGTCCCTGTCGCGGCAGGTTGGCGGCACTGGCGGCGAGCGTGTCGAACCGGAGATCGGTGGCGACCCTGGCCCAGGCGGCGAACAGCAGGAACAGGGCGAGGGTGCCGACGTGGGTGGCCACCAGATATACCAATCCGGCCCGCCGCACGTCGGCGCGTTCGTGCTCGAACAGGATCACCAGGTAGCCGAGCACCGACATCGACTCCCAGGCGATCAGGAAGGGGATGGCTGCGCGCGCCGTGACGACGAGCGCCAGCGAAACCAGCAGGGCGGAAAATCCGAGGCACGCGCCCGCGATGGAGCGGTGCGATCGCTCGGCCCGCAGGTAGCCGATGCCGTAGATCGCGATGACCGAGCCGACGCCGAGCACCACGAGCAGGAAAAACGCGGCGAGCGCATCGATGCCGAATTCCCATGGCCCGCCCGGTACCCGCGAGGGCACCGTCGTGACCGGTGATGCCGCCCCGCCCAGGACCCGCAGGGCCGGTACCAGCGCGAGAATGGAGCCGGCCACCACCAGTCCACCGAACGCCGCCTCCGCCCGAGTCGATCGCATGCGGGTCACCGCCGCGACCACCCCGCCGGCGAGGATGGCAGCCAGGCCAATGAAGAAAAGCGTCATGCGCCTTCGTCGGTGATCGCGTGGTACCAGCTGGTGGTACGCTGCTCGACGACATGCACCCGGTCCAGCAATTCGTCGGCCGGCGCGCGCTCCCGGAGCATCTGGCGCAGGGTCTCGTCGCGCAGGGCGAACGAAAGCTGGGCCAGCGCCCGCAGATGCGAATGAACGCTCGGGCTCACCAGGGTGAATACCGTGTGGACAGGCTGCTGGTCACTGGCGCCGAAGTCGATCGGCGTCCGCAGCAGGCAAGCGGTAATCAACGGATGTGACACGTGGATGATGATGGGATTGCGCACGTGGGGGATGGCGATCCCGTCGCCGA
>JACQVB010000246.1 GCA_016209985.1 Gemmatimonadota bacterium
CCCCGCCCACCCACCGAGCGCCTCCTCTTCGACGCCCACGCCACCCAGTGGGCCTCCCCCTACGGCCTGGTTTCGCTGCTGGCCGCCGGCCACGCTCTGCTCGAGCAGTCGGGTGAAAAATCCCTCTTCACCATTCCGGCCGACAAGAATGTCTCGAGCTACTGGGCCCGCGCGGGGTTCTTCCGTCACGCCGCGGAATGTTTCGAGATTCACGGGAAAGTCCCACGCCAGGCACCCGCCTCCGAATCCGACGTCCTGCTGGAACTGACGCCGGTTCGCGGCGCCGACGACGTCCACGATGTGGTCAACCGGATTCAGGATCGCGCCGCGGCCATCCTCGCCGGCGAGCTCAATCTCGAAGCCCAAGCGACCATGGGTTTCGCTATGGCGCTTTCCGAGGCGTGCCAGAATATTGTAGAGCATGCCGGAACCAGCGGCTGGGTGGCCGTGCAGACCTACCACTGGCGGCGCAAGTTGGGACGCCGCGTCGTGGTCATCGCGGTAGCCGATGCCGGCGTCGGGTTCCGCCACTCTCTCGAAGCCACTCAGGCGCGCAAATACGGCGAGCGCTGGAGCGACGCGACCGCCCTCGAGGCGGCCCTCATCCAGGGCGTCAGCCGTTTTCGCGATCCCGGTCGCGGACAAGGGCTCCAGGGAATCTTGCGCTACGTCAAGCGATGGTCGGGCAAGCTCAGCATTCGCAGCGGCACCGGTCGCATCGCGATCGTTCCCCCCTGGGACGACGATGCGCCGCTCACCGACGGGCTGCCACACTTCCCCGGGAGTCAAATGTTGTTGATCATTCCGGCGCAGGAGGGAGCGAAGTGACGATGGCGGGTCGGCAGATCGGCGGGTCGGCGGGTCGCTGTTCCCCTTGGTATTTCGAGCTCAGGTCGCGGGCCCCGAGAGCACGACCCGCCGACCCGCCGACCCGCCCACTCAACACGCCCCTCTCTCGCGAGTCCCGATGCGCCTAATCGACCTCCGCGCCGTGCTCCAACGCACCGTGTCCGACGTCTACGGCGATCTGGTGACGCGCCGTACCGGCGCGGCGGTCCGGAACGGGATCGAGGAAGAGCTGGCGCGGTGGGACGGCCCGGCCGTGATCGACTTCGGCGCGGTACGCTGTCTCGATCTCTCCTGCGCCGACGAGATCGTCGCCAAACTGGTTCTGCAGTACGGCAGCAGCCGGTTTCTCTTCCGCGGGCTCACGCTCTCCCAGCGCGACGCGCTGGAGCCGGTGCTCGAGCGTCATGGCCTGGCCGTCGTCGTCGTCACCGACGGCACCGGGCGGGTCGAAGTCGTCGGCCCGCGAGACGAGGCCGCGCGTCTGCTGGACGAGCTGTGCCAGGACGGGCTCGTGGCCGAAAGCGACGGCGGCTACCGGACGCTGGTCGCGTGACGCGCCGCAAGGCGCTCGGTCTCTCCACCAAAGCGGTGCACGGCGCGCCGCACCATCACCTCGACCACGCGCCGGTCACTACCCCCGTCTACCAGACCTCGACGTTCGTCAATCCGGTGGGCCAGTCGGAAGAAGTCCTGTATACCCGCTACGGCAACAATCCCAACCAGGTCGAGATCGGTGACAAGCTCGCCGCCCTGGAGGGGGCCGAGCGCGCCTTGTTCGTGGCCAGCGGCATGGGCGCCACCGCCCTGGCCCACCTGGCGGTGCTCCGCCCCGGCGACCACCTGGTGTCGAGTGCCTGGATTTATGGCGGGACCCGCCAGCTCTTCACCGAGCAATTCACCCAGCTCGGCATCGAAGTGACGTTGATCGATCCGTCGCAGAAGCGTGCCTTCAAGAATGCGATCCGGAAGAATACCCGCGCCTTCTTCGTCGAAATGATCACCAACCCGCTGATGCGGGTGCTCGACCTCGCGCCGATCGCCAAGCTGGCCCAGTCGCAAGGCCTGGCGCTGCTGGTCGATTCCACGTTCGCGTCACCGGTGAACTGCCGGCCGCTGGAGCACGGTGCCGATGTCGTGATTCACAGCGTGACGAAGTATCTCAACGGCCATTCCGATCTGATTGCGGGCGCGGTGGCCGGCACGGAGGCCCTGGTCGAAGAGGTTCGCCACTTGATGCAGGTGTGGGGCCAGGCCCTCGATCCGCACGCCGCCTGGCTGATCGAGCGCGGCATGAAGACCCTCGCCCTGCGCATGGAACGGCACAACGCCAACGGCCTCGCCTTCGCCCGGTGGGCCGCCGGACACGATCAGATATCGGCGGTGCACTACCCGGGTCTGGAAGATCATCCGGATCATACCATCGCCAAACGCCTGCTGGCGGGATACGGGGGAATGGTGGGGCTGGAGGTAAAGGGAGGGGCGCGGCGGGTCGAGCGCATGCTGCGACGACTGCGGCTCGCCTATCATGCTCCCAGCCTGGGTGGGGTCGAAACGCTGGTCTCCGAGCCGCGCCTCACGTCTCACGCCTCCCTCACGCCGGCCGAGCGCCAGGCGCAGGGCATCCCCGATGGATTCGTTCGCGTCAGCCTCGGGGTAGAAGACGTGGACGATCTCATCGCCGACTTCGAGCACGCGTTGGCCGCCTGAGTGATTCGTTTCAAGAACGTTTTCAAGGCGTATCCCAAGGGTTCGCTCGCGCTGAAAGACGTGTCCTTCCACGTCGCCAAGGCCGAGTTCGTGTTTCTCACCGGGCACTCGGGCGCGGGCAAGTCCACCGTGCTGAGGCTGATCTACGTCGACGAGCTGCCGACGTCGGGGCAGGTGCAGGTCTCCGGGTTTCAGACCCACACCATGAGCCCGAGGGATGTTCCTCGCATCCGCCGCCGGGTGGGGATCATCTTCCAGGATTTCCGCCTGCTGGGCGATCGGACGGCCGAGGAAAACGTCGCGTTCGCACTGGAAGTGATCGGTACCCGCCGATCCGTGATCCAGCCGAAAGTGATGCGGGTGTTGACTCAGGTCGGCCTCGCGGCCAAGGCCCGCGCCTATCCGCACGAGCTCTCCGGGGGCGAGCAGCAGCGGGTCGCCATCGCGCGCGCGCTGGTGAACGATCCGTTCGTGCTGCTGGCCGACGAGCCGACTGGCAACCTGGATGAACGCGCCACTCGCGGGGTCTTCCAGCTCCTGCGCGACATCAATGGGAACGGCACGGCGGTGATCATGGCGACCCACGACCTGGACCTGGTGCGCGGGACCACCTATCGGACCATCGAGCTCCAGGACGGTGCCGTGGTCTATGACTCGGCCGTCGACCGGCAGCAGGGCGAGCCCTCGGCGACATGAAGCTGGCGATCCGGGAAGCCCTGCTCTCGTTCCGCCGCGCGCCGGTGCTCTCGGCGCTCTCCATTACCACCATCGCGTTCGCGTTGTTCGTGGTGGGACTGGTCGGGCTGGTAGCGCTGAACTTCCGCCAGGCCCTGGCGCAGATCGAGGAGCGGGTGGAGGTCGTCGCCTACCTCATGCGCGGGACGCCGGTCGAGGTGGTGACCGTGGCCATGGGCGACGTACAGCGATTTCCCGAAGTCGCCTCGGTGGTCTACGTCACCGAAGACCAGGCCCTGGAACGCGCCCGCCGCGAGCTGGCTGAGCTCCAGGGCGTCTTCGACGATCTGGTGACCAATCCGCTGCCCGCCTCGCTCGAGGTGAAGCTCAAGCCCGGATACCGGAATAGCGAGCACGTTCGCGACGTCGCCGAACGGCTGAAGGGGTTCCGCTTCGTCGAAGACGTCCGCTACGGGAGCGACTGGGTCGAGAAGCTCGACCGCATCCGCGACGTCGCGGCGGTCGTGGGGCTGGTGATCGGCGGAGCGTTCGCGGCTGCATCCGTCATCATCATCGGCACGACCATCCGCATGACCGTGCTGCAGCGCTCTCGCGAGATTGCCATCATGCGGCTGGTCGGCGCGACCGACGGCTTCATCCGCTTGCCGTTTCTGCTGGAAGGAAGCCTGAAGGGCGCGCTGGGCGGTGGAGCGGCCGTGCTCCTGAGCTACGTGGCCTACCTCGCGCTGGATCGTCTGATTCTCCAGGCCACGTTCTTTGACCCGACCCAGGCCGCGTCGCTGGTCGGATTCGGCACCGCCCTCGGGTTCGTCGCCAGCGCGGTGAGCGTGGCTCGGCACCTTTCGGGGTTCAGGCCGCAGTGAGACTCGGCGGGTCGGCGGGTCGGCGGGTCGTTTTCCCCCGGGGCGTGCGGGCC
>JACQVB010000247.1 GCA_016209985.1 Gemmatimonadota bacterium
GATCTCCCCCGCTCCGGCCGTCTCCTCGCCGTTGACTGGGGCGAGAAACGCATCGGCCTGGCCCTGTCCGACCCTTCCCAGACACTCGCTCAACCACTGGATACCCTGGTTCGTCGCGCCGGACGCCGGTTCCCGATGCGGTCATTTCGCGAGCTGGTCGATGCCCACCATCCCACCGGGATCGTGGTCGGCTTGCCATTGGAGCCCGAAGGTAGCGAAGGCGAGGCCGCAAGCGCCGCGCGCGAAATGGGAACCGCCATCGCCAAGGCAACCGGTGTGCCCGTCGCCTTCGTGGACGAGCGGATGACGACACGGCAGGTCCACCGGGCCGTGGCCGAGATGGGTGGCCGGACCCGCGGGCGGGAGGCCGAGGTTGACCGTCTCGCCGCGACGGTCCTGTTGCAGAGTTTCTTGGACCACCGCCGGCCATGAAGGGGCACGTCGGCGCGGCGCTTCTCCTCACGCTGGCGTGTGGATCGGGCTCGCCGGCGCGGCCGACGGTGCAGGTCGCCATACCACCCGGCGCTACGCTCTCCGCGACCGCCGACACGCTCGTCGCTCACGGCGTCCTGAAATCCCCCCGATTCTTCCGCTGGTACGCCCGTCTCCTGGGAAAGGCCGACGAGATCAAGGCGGGCGTCTACGAGATCAGTGAGGGAGCCTCGGTGCCGCGCCTGGTTCGGACCGTGACCAGCGGCCGGACGGCACTGCGGAAGCTGGTCGTCCCGGAAGGACTCATGGTCGCGGAAATTGCGGTCACCGTTTCGCAGCAAGTGGGCGTGCCGCTGGAAGAGTTTCTAGCCGCCTCGCGTGACCCCGCGCTCATTGCACGGGTGCAGGCCAGGGGACTCTCGCTCGAGGGGTACCTGTTCCCGAGCACCCATCTCGTCCGCTATGGCGCCACCGCCCAGGAAATCGTCCAGCAGATGGTTACCGAGTTCGAGGCGCATTGGCGGCCGGAATGGAACGCGCGACTCGATTCGCTCAAGCTCACCCGGCACCAGCTCGTGACTCTGGCATCCATCGTGGAAGGCGAAGTGCGGTATGCGCCGGACCGCCCCTTCGTCGCCTCGGTGTATTACAACCGGCTCCGCCGGGGAATGCGGCTCCAGGCGGATCCAACGGTGATCTATGCGCTCGGCCGGCGGCGGCGACTGTTCGAAAAGGATTATCTCTACCGCTCGCCGTACAACACGTATTTGATCGACGGCCTTCCTCCCGGTCCCATTGGCCAGCCGTCCGAAGAAAGCATCCAGGCCACGCTGTACCCCGCCTACAGCGGTTTTCTCTTTTTCGTCGCCCAGCCCGACGGCAAGCACGTTTTTTCCCGCACGCTCAGCGAGCATCTGGCCGCGATCCGGGCGGTGCGGGACGCGAGTCGAGGGCTGCGTCCACCGCCGCGCGGATAGCGCGAGCCGCACCCGACACGTCCGGCGCCCCGAAGATCGCGGAGATCACGGCTACTCCGGCTGCGCCGGCCCGGATGACTTCGCCCGCGTTGGAGGCGGTAATCCCGCCGATGGCGATCACCGGCACGCCGGCGGGCGCGAGAGCGGCGAGACGGGAGAAGCCGGCGGGGCCGAGAGCCACTCCCGCGTCGGCCTTCGAGGCTGTACGGTACAGCGGCCCGATGCTCCAGTAATCCACAGCCGCGCGTCGCGCGATTTCCGCCTCTGGGGGAGAGCCGACCGAAAGGCCTATGCGGAGCGAAGCAGGCAGAATCGCGCGGGTCGGTCCGGCCGGCACATCATCCTGGCCCAGGTGCACCCCGTGGGCGCGGGCCGCCCAGGCCACATCGGCGCGATCGTTGACGTAGACCGGAATTGAAAGGGCGTCCAGCAGGCGACGGGTAGCTGAATAGAGACCCGCCGCCGAGGCGCCTTTCATTCTGAGTTGCAGGGCCGTCGCTCCGCCCGCCTCGGCCAACCGTGCGGCGGCAACCAGATCGCGGCCACCCAGCACGGCGAGATCAATGATCGCGAGAAGCCGCAAATCCATCAGCTCGAGGTCCTGAGATGCCTGTCCGCGGCATCCGCGGCGCGACCGCGGTGAAGGAAGACACCAGCACAGCCGTCCTGGCCGCGACCCGCGAGCTGCTGGAGGCGATCGTCACGGCCAACCGGCTGAATATCGACGATGTCGCCAGCGTCATCTTCACCGTCACCCCCGACTTGAAGAGCGAGTATCCGGCACGGGCCGCCCGGCTGCTGGGCTGGACCAACGTGGCGGCGATCGGGGCGACGGAGATGGATGTCGCCGCCGGCCTCAAGCGCTGCGTTCGCGTGTTGCTGCACGTCAATACCGAGACGCCGCCATCGCAGATCAAACATATCTACCTGCACCAAGCCAGGACGCTGCGCCCGGACCGATGAGCCGCCCGGCCGTCGTCGTGAACGCGCGTGGCGCGACCCGATGGCGCTACGGGCACCCGTGGATCTTCCGATCGGACGTGGAGCCTGCCCGGATTCCACCGGGGATCGTGCGGGTCGAGGACCGGCGGGGACGCTTCCTGGGACAGGCACTGTGGAGTCCGCGATCGGAGATTCGTCTCCGCCTCCTCGCGACCGCCCCGGCTGATATCGGACTCGACTGGTGGACCGACCAGATCCGCCGCGCCGATCGTCGGCGTTCGGCATTTCACGTCGGCGGCGGAGCGTATCGAGTGGTCCACGGCGAAGGCGACGGTCTCCCCTCGCTGATCGTGGATCGCTATGGCGACCATGTGGTGGCGCAGCTGCTCTCTGCCGGCCTCGAATCCGTCCGCGACCACGTGGCCGCGGCCATCCGGTCCGCGCTCGACCCGCAAAGCATCCTGTTGCGCAACGACGTTTCGGTCCGCCGTCATGAGGGGCTGCCCCTCGAGATCGTCCAGGCCTACGGGGTCTCGCCGGAGATGGTAGAGATTCTGGAAGGCCCCGTTCGCTATCGTGCCGCTCTCCGGACGGGGCAGAAGACTGGGGCCTTCCTCGATCAGCGGGAGAACCGCGAGCTGATGGGACGGCTCGCGCACGGACGCGGCCTGGACCTCTTCAGTTACCAGGGCCTGTTTGCGCTTCACCTGGCGCGGCAGGCGGCCTCGGTCATGGCAGTCGATTCGAGCGGCCCCGCGCTGGAAATTGCCCGCCAGAACGCCGAGTTGAACGGCCTCTCGAACATCCAATGGCGCGAAGCGAACGTCTTCGACCTGCTGCGGGCGCTGGAGGAAGGCGGAGAGCGCTTCGACACCATCGTCCTGGATCCGCCGGCATTTGCCAAGCGAAAAGATGCGGTCGAGCGCGCGCTCGCCGGTTACAAGGAGATCAATCTGCGCGCCATGCGGATCCTCTCGCCCGGCGGCGTGCTGTTCACGGCTTCGTGCTCGTTCCATGTAGGGCGAGGCGAGTTCTTCGGGATGCTGGCCGATGCGGCGGCGGATAGCGGCCGGCGGCTGGTGCTGGAGCGGATCGTGGGGCAGGGCACGGATCATCCAGAGCTGTTGACGGTGCCGGAAACGGGGTATCTGAAGGGGGCGATTCTCCGGGCGTCGGACTGATCTTCTCTTCTTATGCGGCGCGCGGCCTGTCATCCTGAGGCGCGAAGCGCCGAAGGATCTCGCGCCGGCAGGCGTAAATTCGATGGTGGTTTTTCGCCCCGTAGCGTTACGCTGTCGTCATGCGGGAGAAGGTCTTCTCGATTTACATAATGTCGAGTTGGTCAGGCGTCCTTTATGTAGGTGTGACCAGCGATCTGGCTAAACGCGTCTGGCAGCACAAATCGAAGGAGATGGACGGTTTCACGAAGAAGTACAATGTTACGAGACTGGTTTATTGCGAACAAACACCCGACGCGTTAGCCGCGATAGCTCGGGAGAAACAGCTGAAAGTCTGGACGCGCAAGAAGAAAATCGCCCTGATTGAGGCCAAGAACCCACAATGGGAGGACCTGGCGGAGCGTTGGTTTCGGTAGATCCTTCGGCGCTTCGCGCCTCAGGATGACAGGCGGGCGCTCGTATTGAAGTAGTTGACAGTCGGTCGGGGGCGGGTGACCTTCTCTTCATGTCGCCCGCTCGCGTTCCGCGCGACCGCACGACCCAAATCAGACGGGTGCTCTTTGGCCTCCTCGTCGCCAACCTGGCGGTGGTGGGGGCCAAATTCGTAATCGGCCTCAGCAGCCGCTCACTCGCGGTCATCGGCGACGGCGTGCACTCCTCCGTCGACGCCATCAATAACGTGCTGGCACTCGCCGTGATGTGGGTCGCCGCCCGCGAACCGGACGAGGAGCATCCCTACGGTCACACCAAGTTCGAGACGCTCGGCGCCCTGGCGATCGTCATGTTTCTCTCGATCAGTGGCTTCGAGCTGGTGCGGGGCGCCCTGATCCGGCTGGTACAGGGCTCGCCCCCGCTGGCCATGTCGCAGGTTCAGTTCGGCATCCTCGGCTCGACCCTGCTGGTCAACACCATGGTCGCGGTATACGAGAATCGTCGCGGGCATCAGCTCGACTCGGACATCCTGCTGGCCGATGCGGCGCACACCCGGGTGGACGTCTTCATCACGATCGCGGTGCTGGGCGGTGTCCTCCTGGCGCGGGCGGGCTACGGTTTCGCGGACCCGATCATGGCCCTCGTCGTGGCCGGCATGATCGTATGGGTGGCGTGGGGAATTGTCCGCCGCTCGGTTCCCGTCCTGGTGGATGAGCACGCGTTGCCGGCGGTGGTCATTCGCGAAACCGCCGAGGAAGTGACCGGCGTGCACTCGGCCTATCAGATCCGTTCCCGGGGAGCGCCCCACCTCCGCTTTGCCGAAGTGACCATCGCGGTCGACCGCGGCGCCAGCGTGGAAGCCGCGCACCGCATCGCCGACGCGGTGGAGGACGCCCTCCGTGAAAAACTTCAGTTGCACGAGGTGGTCGTGCATATTGAGCCGTGCTGACTTCACCCCGCCGGGAACGACCTCGCGCCCGCCAGCCACACTCGCTGAAGCAGGAATACGAGGAGTTCATCCTGCAACGGATCGAGGAGTTCAAGAACGGGCTCAGCCGGCAGGAATTGCTGGGAATTGCCGATGAGGCGGTGCGCGAGCTCGAAGCCGAAGACCAGTTCCTCCTCACCGAGCTCTTGATGCTGGAGCAAGTGGACCGCCTGATCATGCGGCGGCTCAAGCTCCCGGCGTACCGCAAGTGGCGGGAGCGACACCTCAAGCTCCGCCGGGCGCAACAGGAGCCCACCCATTGGGGCCTCGACCCCGATATCCCGCTGGCCGATCTGGCCGCCCGCCTGGGAGAGGACGATCTCGCGCTATTCCTCGGCGCCGGCGCCGCCGCCGCCGCGCTGTACGTCGCGTCCCTGGACGGCCAGGTACTGCTCATCGACGATGATCTCGCCGCGGTCGAAGCCGCCGAAAATCTCGCCGCCAGCGAAGCCGTGGCTTCCCGGTTCCAGGCGCTCGTCGTCAGCCTGGGCCACTGGTTTCCGGATGCGATGCCCGCGCTGGTGGTGCTCGATGCAGTCACCATGGCCGAGCTCGATGCGTCCACCCGGGTACGGCTATTGGAGATGCTCAAGGATCGAACCGTGGCGGGCGGCGTTCACTGCATCCTGCCCTCGGAGCCGCGGGGCAACATCATCCCGCTCGCCCCCGACGCCTTGCAGGCCCAGTACGGGGGCTGGACCATCGAGCGGGCGCGCCGGGCAGACAACCGTTCGCGGTGGTTTCTTGCGACCAAACCCTGAGGCCCGCCCTCCACAGTTGCCGCAGCCGGTCGCTTCGCTTCAATTTTGCATATGCCCACGGTTGAAATAGACGGCCGGCAGCTCGAGGCAGCCGACGGGACCACGATTCTCGAGGCCGCGCGCGCCGCCGGAATCGAGATTCCCACCCTCTGCTGGTACCCCAAGCTTCCGGTCGTCGGCAACTGCCGGATCTGCGTCGTCGCGGTCGAGGGCTCGCCCAAGCTGCTGCCGGCCTGTGCCACCCAGACCGCGGACGGCATGCAGGTCTGGTCGCAAAACGCGGAGGTGACCACCGCGAGGCGCAGCGTGCTGTCGCTGCTCCTGGAGCGTTACCCGGCAGCCCACCTGGCCAACGGCGGTCGCGCCCACCCGCAGAATGAGTTCGAGCGCTACGTGGTGGCGTACGGGGTGGATCCCAACCCGTCTCCCGTTCGCGCGTTGCCGTTGCGCGAGGGGGACGAGCGCCCGGGCGATCCCATGATCTCCCACGACATGAGTCGCTGCATTCTCTGCACCCGCTGCGTGCGCGCCTGCGAGGACATCCAGGTGGTGGGTGTTCTGGATGTAGGGTACCGCGGAGAACACGCGCAGATCGTGGTCGGGGCCGACGGGGACCCCGACAAGGCGGCGTGCACCTGGTGCGGCGAGTGTGTCCGGGTCTGCCCGACGGGCGCGATTTTCGAGGTAATGCCCCGGGAGCGGTTCGGCCCGGTCCTCCCAGCGGCGGATCGGGTGGTGCGTTCGGTCTGTCCCTACTGCGGCGTCGGTTGTCAGCTCGACCTGCAGATGCGCGGCCAGGAAGTGGTGCGAGTCACCTCTCCCACATTCGAAGAGAATACGCCGAATCAGGGTTCCACGTGTGTCAAAGGCCGATTCGGCTACGACTTCATCCAGCATCGCGACCGGCTGACCACCCCGTTCATCCGGAAGGGCTGGGTCCGGCGAAATGGCCGCTGGGCATGGGAAGGCGCAGTCGGACGGGACCGCCGCGCCGGTCCGTGGCGGGAGATGGTGGAGGAGGGGGAGACCGACAAGCCCCAGGCGCCGCCGCGAGCACAGGGAAAGCGGCTGAAAGATCTCTCGCTGCTCGAGCGCGTGACGCAGGATATCCGGGACCGGGCCACCACGCCGCCCGATTGGTACCAGCCGTTTCGCCCCGCCACCTGGGACGA
>JACQVB010000249.1 GCA_016209985.1 Gemmatimonadota bacterium
CCGGCCACCCTGCCGGTGGCTTCCGGCGGCATCCACGCGGGCCAGATGCACCAGCTCCTTCACTATCTCGGCGAAGATTGCGTGCTGCAGTTCGGTGGCGGAACCATCGGGCACCCGGACGGAATCGCGGAGGGCGCCACGGCCAATCGGGTGGCGGTCGAAGCGATGATCCTCGCTCGCAACGAAGGCCGTGATTACCTGAACGAGGGCCCCGATATACTCGCGGCGGCCGCGAAATGGTCGCCCTCACTGCGGAAGGCGCTGGAGATTTGGAAGGACATCACGTTCAACTTTGCCTCGACCGACGTGCCGGACGCCGTGCCGATGGTGAGCTACTGATGGTCGGATGGTCAGATGGCCAGATGGTCAGGCCGGTTGGCGCGAAGCCGACCATCCGACCATCCGGCCATCTGACCATCCGCCTTGACACCGAAAGCGGAGAGCGAGTCGCATGCGGATAACCCAAGGAACCTTTTCATACCTCCCGGACCTGACCGACGAGCAAATCCGCGCCCAGATCCAGTACTGCATCGAGCGGGACTGGGCCGTCTCGATCGAGTTCACCGATGACCCGCATCCCCGGAATGCCTTCTGGGACATGTGGGCCATGCCGATGTTCGATCTCAAGGATGCCGCCGGCATCATGGGCGAAGTGCAAGCCTGCCGCCGGGCCAAGCCCAATACCTACATCAAGGTGAACGGCTACGATCGCCGCTACACCCGCCAAACGGTCGCGCTCTCGTTCCTGGTGCAGCGCCCCAAGGTCGAGCCCGGCTTCCGGCTCGACCGCCAGGAAAGCAACGACCGGGTGGTGCGCTACACGCTCCATTCGTACGCCACCGACAGGCCTGCGGGCGAGCGCTACGGTGACGTCGAGTAATCAGCTGGACATCGTTCCTTCCAACCCTTCCGACCCTTCGCACGGGGTGGGGAGCGTGGGGGTGGATCTGACCGCCGCCTACCGCGATTCGAACATCGATTCGCTGCTGGACGAATTGGACCGGGAGCTGGTGGGGCTGGCGCCAGTGAAAATGCGGATTCGGGAAATCGCCGCTTTGCTGCTCGTGGCGAGGCTCCGGGAGGCGAAGGGCCTCACCACCGAGCGCCCCACGCTGCACATGTCGTTCACCGGACGGCCGGGAACCGGCAAGACGACGGTCGCGTTGCGGATCGCGAAGATCTTGCACCAGCTGGGCTACATACGTAAAGGCCATCTGGTGGTGGCGACGCGTGACGATCTGGTGGGACAATACGTCGGCCATACCGCGCCCAAGACCAAGGAAGTGCTCAAGCGGGCGATGGGCGGCGTGCTGTTCATCGACGAGGCCTACTACCTCTACCGGCCCGAGAACGAGCGCGACTACGGGCCGGAAGCGATCGAGATGCTGCTGCAGATCATGGAGACCCAGCGCGACGATCTGGTCGTGGTGCTCGCGGGATACCAGGAGCGAATGGAGACCTTCTTCCATTCCAATCCCGGATTCCACTCGCGCATCGCGCATCATCTGGATTTTCCCGACTACCAGCTGGATGAGCTCATGGCCATCGGCGATTTGATGCTGGGCCAACAACAGTACGCTCTCGATGCGGACGCGCGCCGGGTCTTCGCGCAATACCTGGAGCGCCGCATGCACCAACCGCACTTCGCCAACGCCCGCAGCGTGCGCAATGCGATCGATCGCGCCAAGCTGCGCCAGGCGAACCGCTTGGTGAGGCAGGGCGGCACCGTGGCCAGAGACGAGCTGGCGAGGATCGACGCGGAAGACATTCGGCAGAGTCGCGTCTTTGCGGAAGAGGAGTCGGCGGGTCGGCGGGTCGGCGGGTCGCGCTCCGATAGCAATGGCCACGCCCCCGAGCGAGACGTGGCGAAAGGGCCCCCGGGAACGGTCGACCCGCCGGCCCGCCGACCCGCCGACCCGCCGAGGTCCCGCTGATGCCATTCCGCACCGGCCGCCCCATCATGCTCTGCCTGGTCGGCGACTCAGGGGCAGGGAAGTCCACCCTTTCCCGCGGCTGCCTGGAGATCCTGGGCAAGGACAAGGTGGTCGACATCTGCATGGACGACTATCACTCGCTCGGCCGCGTGGGCCGCCAGGAGCGAGGGATCACCGCGCTCCATCCGGACTGCAATCATCTGGACCTGTTGGCCCAGCATATCCGGCTGCTGCGGCAAGGCGAGAAGATCTTCAAGCCGGTCTATGATCACACCGACGGCACCTTCGGCCCACCGGCGTTCGTGACGCCGGGACCCATCATGCTCATTCACGGCCTCCACGGTCTCTATACCGCGGAGCTGCGGCGCCATTGGGACGTGTCGGTCTTCCTGGATCCCCACCCGACACTGCGCATTGCCTGGAAGATCAAACGGGATGTTGGCAAGCGCGGGTACACGCGCGAGGAAGTGATCCGCCAGCTCGAGGAGCGGCGTCGTGATTCCGAAGCGTATGTCATGCCCCAGCGCGAGCGGGCCGACATCGTGATCTCGTTCTGCCCGCCGGACGACTACGAGCACAACCCGGACGACAGCCGGCTCAACGTGAACATCACGCTGCGGCACCCCATTCCGCTTCCCGATCTGGAAGAGGCGCTCGGGATGGGAGGGAAGAAAAGCGGCGGCACCGATCTGACGCTGATGCGCGGGGATGATGGCGCGGACGAGCTGCAGATCCGCGGCCGCATTTCCGATGCCGCCACCCTGAACATCGAGAATCGCATGTGGGACCACATGGCCGGCGCGCGGCACCTCCGGTCCAACCGGCTGGGCGTTTATCAGGACGTGGACGTCCAGCGGCGATCCAATCCTCTGGCGGTGACGCAGCTGGTGTTGACGTACTACCTGGTCAAGGTGAGCGCGCTGGTGCTGAAACAGGAGCAGTTGCACGCGGAGGCCGCGGCGGCGGGAGGCATTCGATGAGCAATCCCCTGGTTCAACTGGGAGCCCTGGGCCAGAGTCCCTGGCTCGATTACATCACCCGTGACCTGATGACGTCCGGTGAGCTGCAGCGGATGATCGAGCAGGACGGACTGCGGGGGATGACCACTAACCCGACGATCTTCGAGAAGGCCGTCGGCGAGGGCGAAACCTACGACGCCGACATCCGGGAGCTCGCGGAACAGGGTCTTCCGCCGGCCCGGATCTTCGAAGCCATCGCCGTGGCCGACGTCCAGCGGGCGTGCGATCTCTTCCGCCCGGTCTACGATGGGACGCACGGTCAGGATGGCTACGTCTCGCTCGAAGTGGCGCCGGAGTTCGCTTATGACGCCGAGGCCACGATACGGGAAGCCCGCCGGCTCTGGACGTCGGTGGGACGGCCCAACGCCATGATCAAGATTCCGGGAACCGCTGAAGCACTACTCGCCGTCGAGAAGTGTGCCGCGCTCGGAATCAACGTCAACGTGACCCTGCTGTTTTCGGTGGACCGCTACGAGAAAGTGATCGCCGCCTATTTCGCCGGCCTGCAGGCGCGCCTGGTGCGCAACATGCCGCTGGACCGGCTGGCGTCGGTGGCGAGCTTTTTCGTGAGCCGGGTGGATGGCAAAGTGGACCCGCTGCTCGACCAGCTCGGCACCGGGGAGGCGAAGGCGCTCCGCGGCACCATCGCGATCGCCAATGCGCAGGCCGCCTACGAACGCTTCGAGCATGCCTTCCGCGGATCGGACTGGCGGGTGCTTGCCCGGAAGGGCGCGCGTCCGCAGCGGCCGCTCTGGGCGTCCACCAGCACCAAGGACCCGCAGTATCCGGATACCCACTATGTCGAACCGCTGGTGGCACAGAATACGGTGAATACGCTGCCCCCGGAGACCCTGAAGGCGTATCGCGACCACGGCAGCCCGGAGGTGCGGGTGCCGGAGCGTATTCCCGACGCTCGCGGAAAGCTGGAGAAGTTGAAGGCGTTGGGAATCGATCTGGCTTCGATCACTGACGCGCTGGAAAAGGAAGGGGTCTCGAAGTTCGCGGCGTCCTACGCCGCCGTGATCAGTGTGGTGGACGCGAAGGCCGCTCACCTATCGCGGGTTTGAGGGCTGCCTCTTCGCATCACCGCAGGTTCATCTGTTCCAGGATCCGGACAAACCGCGGATCGCGGCGAATAGGATCCCAGATCGGGTCCCAGGGGAGTTGGCGCCATGCTCGCTGGCTGCGCTCGGCGATCCCGCTCTGCAGCAGCGGAAACACCCGGTCCTTCTCGCCCAAGGCCAGATAGGTGGCGGCGAGTAGGTAGTTGGGGCGACGCGGCTCGCCGCCCTGCTTGAATTGCTGCAGCCAGGCAGTCGCCGCGGCACGGTCGCCCGCGCGGGCGTAGGTGTAGGCCGCCCATAGCTGGTCGATCCGTGCCAGATGCGGCGCTCCAGCCGCCACCGCACCACGGAATTGCGCCAGGGCCGAGTCGTACTGGCCCAACTCGATATACGCCTTCGCCAGGTTTTGCCGGCCGAGGCTCGGCTCCAGCTCCAGAGCCTTTCGATGGATCCGCACGGCCTCAGCGAACCTTCGCGCCGCGCGCAGCGCTTCGGCGTGGTTGTCCGCCGCCGCGGCCGACAGCGGCTCCAGTTGCGCCGCGAGCGCAGCTTCCCGGACGGCCTCGTCGGTCCGCCCCCGCACCATGAGCACGCCGGTATAGATCGTGTGCGCCGAGGCGTTCTTCGGGTTCAGTCGAATGGCGAGGATTGCTTCTCGCTCCGCCGCGGCCCACTCCCAACGTTCCAGCGCCACGCGGCCCAACGCGGCGTGGGCCTCGGAGAGTTCCGGCGCCTCGCGAATGGCCTGCTCGGCTGCCGCTTTCGCGGTGTCGAGCGCTTCATCGTAGGGCAGGTCGCCGGTGGCCGCCGCCAGGACATGGGCCTCCGCGAGGTCCGCCTGGGCGAGCGCGTAGCGGGGCTCCCGGGCCACGGCACTGTCGAGGTACGCGATGGAGTGGAGTACCGCCGCACGGGTCGCCTTCTGCAACAAGTAGCGCCCGCGCAAGAACAGGTCGTAAGCCCGGGGGTCGGTCGTACCGCCCACCGCCAGGCGTGCGCGCTCGGGCCCCCGCAGTTTGATCCGGAGGGCATCCACCATGGCGTTGGCGATCTCTTGCTCCACCGCCAGAACGTCCTCCAGCTCGCGATCGAACGTGTGGGACCAGAGATGGTAGCCATCCGCCACGTTGATCAGCTGCGCGGTGACCCGCAGCCGGTTTCCCTCCTGGCGGATGCTTCCCTCCACCAGCAGCGCCACATGTAGCGAGTCCCCAATGGTGTGAATGTCCAGATCCTTATTCCGGAAGCGAAATGAGGAGGTGCGGGCCACAACGTAGAGACTGTCGGTCTGCGCCAGGGCATTGATCAGGTCTTCGGCGATCCCGTCGCTGAGATGCTCGCTGGCACCGGGGTTGCTGCTGAAATTGAGGAACGGCAGGACGGCGACGGAGCGCGCCGGGGTGGCACTTCCTCTGGCGTAGCGCCGTGACGCCCACCAACCGGCGCCCGCCAGCAATACGATCGTCGTGAGCGCGAGCGTCGTGACCCGACCGCGCCGCAAGACGGCACGCCGGAGAGATGTGTCGGGAGTGATCGGGCCCGGCGAACGCGGCCGTTCGCTGTCAGCGGACTGCGGGGCCGGAGGACCGGGCGGCGCGCTGCTCTGCCGTACCTGGTCGATCAGTGCCCGGGTATGGTCCAGTGGTACCAGATCATCTGCCTTTAATGCGCGTTCGTAGCTCTCATACTGGCGTATCGCTTCCGCCCGGTTGCCGGTGCTCGCCAGCAGCTCGATTAACCGATGCTGGGCTTCGTCTTCCACCGGCTCCAGCTCCACCCACCGTCGCGCTTCGGCGATGGCGCGCGGAACGTCGCCCCGGGCTACGCACTGGTTGATGAAGTCGCCGCGCGCGGTGCGGTGCCGGCGGGCCAACCGTGCCCGATGACGGTCGGCCCAGTGCTCGAACCCGGTGGACTCCCGGAGGTAGAAGCCGGCGAGAAACTCGCCATCATAGAGGGAAAGGGCTTCTTCCAGCGCCCCCTGCTGTGCCGCGCTCTCGAACTGGTGCGCGTCGACCGCGAACGCCGGATTCATCCGCATGCGATCGCCCTGCGACTCCAGCCAGTCGTCACCCAGCACCTGGCGCAACTCGTACAGCTTCTGGTTGAGGGCGTGGCGCCCGCGCTCGGAATCCCGCTCGGGCCAGAGCAGCGAGATCAAGATTTCGCGCGTGGCTTCCCGTTCCATGGCGAGATAGAGCAATACGGCGCAGCGAAGGCGCTGCGCCGGTAGCTCGGTAAGCTCGGCGCCGTCACGATAGCAGCGCACGGCGCCGAGGGTGAGCAGGCGAAGGGGCACCTGCTCATGATAGGGGAGAAGAGGGTGATCGCAAGGGTTGGCGGAAGGGCGGACAGGGGATCGAAGTGGTCGGTGCCTCCCCGATCCCCGGTATCTGTCAGCTAGTGAATCTTGCCCCAGTCGGGAGCCACGTCCTCGGTCGGGTCCGTGGTGAGTCGCGTCTGGTTGGAGCCATCCGCATTCATTTCGTACACCTCCCGATTGCCGTCTCGATCGGAGTGGAAGACAATTCTCTTCCCATCGGGCGACCACTGAGGACCTACGTCGCTGCCGGGGTTATTGGTCAGACGGACCTGGTTCGAGCCGTCGATGTTCATCACATAGACCTCTTGATTGCCGTCGCGGTCGGACCAGAACGCGACCATCTTCCCATCCGGCGAACAGTCCGGCGTGAAGTCGCGGGCAGCGTCGGTCGTGAGGCGGACCTGATTCGAGCCGTCGGCATTCATTATGTAAACGTCCTGATTCCCGCCGCGAACTGAGCCGAACAGGATGCGGCCATCGGCACACCAGGAGGGAACCTGGTCCACTCCCGTGTTGGTCGTGAGGCGGGTCGGGTTCGACCCGTCCGCATTCATGGTATAAATCTCGAAGTTGCCGTCGCGATCCGAGAAGAAGGCGAGCTTGGTCCCGTCCGGAGACCAGCTCGGAACCTTGTCCTGGGCCGGGTTATTGGTGAGCCGCGTCTGGTTCGAGCCGTCCGCATTCATGACGTAAATCTCAAAATTGCCGTCACGCGTGCTCTGAAACGCGATCCGGCGGCCGTCAGGAGACCACGCAGGAGTAGCGTCATCACCTGAGGTGGTCGTCAGCCGGGTTGGCTGGCTGCCATCCGGATTCATGATGTAGAGGTGTTTGTTGCCGTCCCGGGCCGCTTCCCAGACGATCTTTTCGACCGCGGATGCTCCCGGATCAGTGCTGGATGAGCACCCGGGGAGAAAGAGCAGGACAGTGATGGGGACCAGCGGAGCGATGTGGGATAAGCGACGAACTGACATCATGACCTCCTGGTTCGAGTGCCGGGTCGGTGAATGCGGCACTGAAACTGGGAAAGAGGTCTCTGCTGGCGGGTCACATTAGAGTCATCTGACAGTCATTTGCGGTCTTCCGGAGCCGCTGGGGCAGCCGATGTCCCGAAAACCTGAAACCGGAAGGCGATCAATGAGGTTGGCGGGAAGGTCGTTCGCCGGCGGCGTGTCTCAACGCGGCCTCGGTGCGGTTCTTGACGCCCAGTTTGTGGACGAGATGCTGGACGTGAAACTTGACGGTATTGTCGGAGAGCGTGAGTCGGCGGGCGATGTCCCGGTTCGATAATCCCCGCGCCACCAGCGCCCAAACCTCCCGCTCGCGCTGCGTCAAATCGCGCGGTCCCCCATCCCGCCCGCGGTCTTGCAACCAACGCCGAGCCGCCTGGGGGAATACCAGTTGTCCTGCGTGCACCTGCCGGATGGAGTCCACCGTCTGTTGCGGTGATTGCGTCTTGAGTGCGAGTCCATCGGCTCCGGCGTCCAGCGCCGACTTCCACCCTCGCCGACGGCTACGCCCTCGAGCGGGAGCTGGCCCGAGCGGCAGGGGACGATTGTCTGACGGGAACGGTCAGGCCGCGCGGAGCGGCGCGAGCTCCTTTGAGCGGATCATGGGAAGGCCAAGTGTCTTGAGAACGGCATTCATTTGCGCGGCCGTCACGCTCGCCGGAGCGGTCAGCTCGATCCCGATGGGTTCGCCGGCAGCGGCGAAGTCGACCAGGATCCCTGGCCGCTTCCTATTTCTGCAGTATCGAGATGCCGATGGTCCCGAGCCAGAAGAGGAACACCCAACGAACGACGCGGGCCTCGATCGTGGCCAGGCCCGCCTTCAATTCACCGCGAATCTCTCCACGGAACTCGGCCAGTTCCTGACGCACGCCGGCGACTTCCTGCCGTAGCTCCGCCTTGAGCTCGACCAGTCGCCGGTCAAAATCGGATCTGAACTCCACGAACTGTCGGTCTATCTGGACTCTGAACTCCGAGAACCGCTGGTCCAGCCTGACCTCGAACAGTTCACGCAACGCGGTACTGTTCAGCGCGTCCACTCGTTCGAACCCGCCCTCGATTTCCCCGGCGAGATCGTCGCCGAACGTTTCGTGAAACTTCCGCGACAGCCTGAATAGCCCAGCCATTGGTCCCCGTCTGGTTGAAGCCGGGAACCACCCTAATACTACGCTCGGCAGGAACTGCAATCAAAATCGTTCGTGGGTGGGGCATTTTCTCGCGGCCGAGCCCGCCCTTCGGGTAAGCTGCTCAGTGTGGTGGACGCGAAGGCGGCTCAGCTTTCGCGTGTCTGAGCGCCGCCTCCGTGCGGTTCTTGACCCCGAGTTTGTGGAAGAGATGCTGGACGTGAAACTTGACGGTATTGTCGGAGAGGGTGAGCCGGCGGGCGATCTCCCGGTTCGATAATCCCCGCGCCACCAGCGCCCACACCTCCCGCTCGCGCTGCGTCAGATCGCGCGGTCCGCCGTCCCGCCCCCGGTCCTGGAGCCAGCGGCGAGCGGCCTGAGGAAACACCAGCTGTCCCGCATACACCTGCCGGATGGCATCGACCGTCTGCTGTGGCGACTGGGTTTTCAGCGCCAGCCCGTCGGCGCCGGCGTCGAGGGCCGAGCGGATCGACTCGCCGTCGTTATACGCGGTGAGCACCAGCACCTTGGGTGAGGTCGCCCGCTTCCGCAAGGCGGAGAGCACCTCCACGCCTTTCATGCCGGCCAGCTCCAGATCCAGCACGATCACATCCGGTGAGAGTTGGTCCACCAGATCGAGCACTGATGCGCCGTCGGTGGTCGAGCCCACCACCTTGAGGTCGGGCTCGCCGTCGACCAGTGCGCGTAGTCCCTCCAGCACGATCGCGTGGTCGTCCGCCAGCAGCACCTTGATGCGGGGAATGGTCATCTTGCGGGAAGGGTCACCGAAAGGGTGGTCCCCTGGCCTGGCGCGCTCTCCAGAGAAAACGTGCCGCCCAGCATGGCCACACGGTCTTGAATGCCGCGCAAGCCGAAGTGGCCCCCTTCTACGCCCACATCGGCCTCCCGCGCCAGGACCTGGCGCGTGCTGAAGCCGCGGCCATCATCGGTCACCATCAGCCTCACGACAGCATCGCGGCGGTCGATGGTCACGGACTGGTGGGTGGCGCCGCTGTGGCGGAACCCGTTGGCCAGCGCTTCCTGGAGGATCCGGTACATCGCGATCTTGGTTTCCAGGGCGCAATCGCCCACGTCAGGCGAGACTTTCAACTCCACGATCTGATCGGTCAGCGTCTCGTGCTGGACCGTGAGACCCTCGATGATCTCGGCCAGGCCGCGGCGCTCGAAGCCCGGCGGCCGGAAGGCGCCGATGAAGTTCCGGATCTCCAGCAGGGTCCGCTCCAGCAGCATGATGGCCTGCCGCAGGCGGCGCTGGCTCGTGTCATCGGTCAGGCTCCGCTCCAGCAGCTGGAGCTGCGACATCGCGGCGAAGATGTCCTGCACCGGGCCGTCGTGCATGTCGAGCACGATCCGCTGGAGCTCGCGCTCGGTGGCGGCCAGCAGCCGGCGGGACGCGGCCCGGGCCGCGCCGTCACTCTTTTTCGGGCCCTTGCCGGGCTTTCGGGATGCGGGCATGAGACCAATGTTAGAGAAGGGAAGAGGGAAGAGGGAAGAGGGAAGAGGGACGAGTAAAACACTTTACTCTGGGACAGACCCTGCCGGGCGATCGGGACCGCTTTACTCTTCCCACTTCCCTCTTCCCTCTTCCCCACTTCGACGGGGGTGGCCGTGAGGCATTACGCCTTGAGTTTGATTACCGTGGTGGCCATGAGCTACGCCGCCCAAGCACAAG
Organism: Gemmatimonadota bacterium; assembly: GCA_016209985.1. GTDB lineage: Bacteria > Gemmatimonadota > Gemmatimonadetes > Gemmatimonadales > GWC2-71-9 > SHZT01. Next base: position 10,165 of record JACQVB010000249.1, read on the forward strand.
AATCTCGCCCGACCCCCGCCGGCCGCTCCGTGGTCTACGCACCCCGCGGTGTCATCGCTACCAGCCAGCCGCTGGCCAGTGCGGCTGGGTTGGCGGTCCTCGAGCGGGGCGGCAATGCCATCGATGCCGCCGTGACCGCGGCCGCGGTGTTGAACCTGGTCGAGCCGTTCATGACCGGCATCGGCGGCGACATGTTCGCGCTCCTCTGGTCTGCCAGGGAGAAGAAACTCGTCGGGCTCAATGCCAGTGGCCGCGCGGGCTCTCTCATGACGCGCGAGGAGCTGGTTCGCCGCGGACACCAGGCGATGCCGCCGGCGGGTCCCGAAACGATCACCGTGCCGGGTGCGTTGGCCGGGTGGGCGGCGCTGCTGGAGCGCTACGGGACGCTGTCGCTGGCACAGGCGCTCGAGCCGGCGATCCAGCTTGCAGGAGAAGGATTTCCGGTCTCGCCCATCATTGCCTTTGAATGGAATGCGTACGGCAGTCCGCTCACGGATCCTGCGGGTCGCGCCTTGTTTCTCCCCGGCGGACGCGCGCCCGCCGCCGGCGAGTGGTTTCGCAATCCCGATCTCGCCGCCACGCTGAGGCTCATCGCCACGCAAGGGGCGGGCGCGCTATACGGCGGCGACCTGGGACGCCGCGTGGTAGATTGGCTCCGGCAGCTCGGTGGCTTCCTCACCATCGAGGACCTGCAGCAGCACCGGGTCGATTGGGTCGATCCCCTCTCGGTTGCTTTCAGGGGATATCGTCTGTGGGAACTCCCGCCGAACGGGCAGGGAATCGCCGCGCTGGAAATGCTGCGCATTCTCGAGCCGTACGATCTGAAAGCGCTGGGCCACAATTCGGCCGACTACATTCACCTCGTGGTCGAAGCCATGAAGTTGGGATATGCTGACCGCGACACGTATTACGGCGACCCCGACTTCAGCAAGATTCCGATACAACTGATCTCGAAGGAATACGCCACCCTTCGCCGGCCACTCATCGATC